>NZ_JBSFQJ010000006.1:0-82822 GCF_053588655.1 Gordonia sp. NPDC003424 | reverse complement strand
GTCCGGGGCCACCGACGGCCTCTCGTTGTCGATCGGTCTCACTCCACCGTGTGTCCGGGGCCACCGACGGCCTCTCGTTGTCGATCGGTCTCACTCCACCGTGTGTCCGGGGCCACCGACGGCCTCTCGTTGTCGATCGGTCTCACTGCACCGTGTCCATACCGTCGGCGTCGACCACCCCATCCCGCAGGGCGGGATGAAGTCTTTCGACGTATTTCGCGATCACGTCCACCTCGAGGTTCACCGGGGTGCCCACCGTGGTGGTCCCCAGGTTGGTTTCGGCCAGTGTCGTCGGGATCAGGGATATCTCGAACCAGCTGTGTCCGTCCGCGTCGTCGCCGAGGGCGGCGACGGTCAGCGAGACACCGTCGACGGTGATCGAGCCCTTCTCGACGATGTAGCGACTCAGCTTGTCGGGCACCGCGATCCGCACGACCGTCCAGTTGTCCGACGGGGTGATCGCGACGACCTCGCCGACACCGTCGACGTGGCCCTGCACGATGTGCCCGCCGAAGCGGCCACCGGCGGCCATCGCCCGTTCCAGATTGACCGGGCTGCCCGCCGACAGCGCTGCCAGTGAGCTGCGATTGAGTGTTTCGGCCATGACGTCGACCGTGAACTCGTCGGGGCCCTGCTCGACGACGGTCAGGCAGACACCGTTGACCGCTATCGAGTCGCCGAACTTGGCATCGCTGGTGACCAGGGGGCCGCGGACGGTGAGTCGGGCGGCGTCGGGCAGGTCGTCGCGTGCGACGATCGTGCCGAGCTCTTCGACGATGCCGGTGAACACGTGCGCTCCTCCAACCACAGGCTCGGAGCGCACCAGACGTCGACGCGACGCCTGCGTTCTCTCACATCCGGACTATGACCGTCGGCTCCGGATTCACACCGGATCTGCTGTCCCTGCCGGGTGGCAGGCGCTCGCGGGCTCGATGTCCGATATGGATCGGACCTCATCACCGCCGGTGGGGAATTGCACCCCGCCCCGAGAACTCTGCCATCGAAGTTAGCACGACCTGACCCGCCACCGACATCTCCTATCCCGCCGGGCGATACCGGAGGAGGACGTCGGCACCGAGCATCTCGACACCCGTGGTGACGAACCGTCGGGCGTCGGCCAGGGTGGTGACGCCGGGCATGTCGACCGAGGAGGTGCCCGCACCGAGGATCAGCGGCGCCACGTAGGCCTCGATCTCGTCGACGAGTCCGGCGGCGAGGAACGCGCCGATGATCGCCGGGCCGCCCTCGACGAGCATCCAGGTGGCGTCGGGCAGTGCGGCCACTACGTCGGCGGGGTCGTGTGTCCGGACCTGCGCCATCGGCGCGGCGGTGGCGTCCCGGATCTGTGCGTCGTCGGGAATGTCCCTGAGTCCCATGACGATTCGTACCGGTTGATGGGCGGCGAGCGAACCGTCGGGGCGGCGCGCGGTGAGGGCTGGATCATCCCGGACGACCGTGCCGATGCCGACGACTATCGCATCGATCTCGGCGCGCTGACGGTGTGCGCGGGCGCGGGACTCTTCCCCGGTGATCCATTGACTGGTGCCGTCGGGTGCGGCGATCCGGCCGTCGAGTCCGGCGGCGATCTTGACCGTGACGAACGGGCGGCCGGTGCGTTGCCGATGCAGCCAGTACCGCAGCGGCCCCTCACGTGCCTCGTCCTCGAGATGACCGCCGACGACGGTGATCCCCGCGGCACGTAGCCGGTCGGCGCCACCGGCGGCGGCCGGGTTGGGGTCGGGCACCGCGTAGACGACCCGCTCGACGCCGGCCTCGATGAGCGCCTCGCTGCACGGGCCGGTACGGCCGGTGTGATTGCACGGTTCCAGGGTGACCACCGCGGTGGCCCCACGGGCCGCGGCACCGGCGTCGGCCAGCGCGACGATCTCGGCGTGCGGACCCCCGGGCGGCTGCGTGTGGCCGCGCCCGACGATGCTGCCGTCGGATGCGACGATCACCGCCCCGACGGGCGGGTTGGGGCTGCTCAGGCCCAGCGCGTGGCGCGATTGGTCGATCGCCGACCGCATCGGTCCGTCGACGGCGGCCGGGTCGTCGGTGGCGGCCGGGCCGTCGACGGCGGCCGGGTCGTCGGTGTAGGTCGGGTCAGTGGGCATGGGGGCGCGCCGCGGCGGCCTGCGCGCGCAGTCCGGCGACCGCGGCACCCGGGTCGCCGGCGCCGTACACCGCCGACCCCGCGACGAAGCAGTCGATGCCCGCTTCGGCGGCCTCCTCGATGGTGTCGGTGTTGATGCCGCCGTCGATCTCGACGAGCAGTGTCAGGTCCTCGGCGTCGATGAACTTGCGGATGGTCCGGGCCTTGGCGAGCACCTCGGGGATGAACTTCTGGCCGCCGAAGCCCGGCTCGACGCTCATGATGAGCAGCGTGTCGAAGTCACGGAGGATCTCGAGGTACGGCTCGAGCGGGGTTCCCGGTTTGATGCTCAGACCGGCCTTGGCGCCGGCGGCGCGGATGTCGCGGCCGACGGCGATCGGGTCGTCGGTGGCCTCGGCGTGGAAGGTGACGTTGTAGGCGCCCGCCTCGGCATATGGCGGCGCCCAGCGTTCCGGGTTCTCGATCATCAGGTGGCAGTCGAGCGGGATGTCGGTCGCCTTGAGCAGGCTCTCCACGATCGGCAGGCCGAGGGTGAGGTTGGGCACGAAGTGCGCGTCCATCACGTCGACGTGCAGCCAGTCGGCGCGGGTGGCGCCGTCGTGCGACACCGCATCGGCCTCGGCGGCGAGGTTGGCGAAGTCGGCGGAGAGGATGGACGGGGCGATCATCGGGTCACCGGTGGGCTGCGACATGCCCAGATTGTAGGGGTAGCCGCTCCACTCCCCGGCTCCCGGTTCCTCCGCATCCTTTGCGAGTATCCCCCGCGAACATGTGGAGGATCCTCGCAAAGGCGGGGGACGAACTACTGGGTCCGCAGCGCGGCGAGGAACATCGCGTCGGTGCCGTGCAGGTGGGGCCAGAGTTGGACGTGCGGGCCGGGGCCGAGGAGGTCGGCCGGGATCGGCACCAGGGTGCGGGCGTCGAGCTGTTCGACGGCCGGGTGCTGGGCCAGCACTGCGTCGATCACCCCGACCGTCTCCGCGGGATGCGGTGAACACGTCGAGTAGACGACCACTCCCCCGGGCTTGCACAGGCGCAGCGCCTCGGTGAGCAATTCCCGTTGCAACACAACGAGTTCCGCAACATCGTCGGGGGTGCGGCGCCACCGTGCCTCGGGGCGGCGGCGCAGCGAGCCGAGCCCGCTGCACGGGGCGTCGAGCAGGATGCGGTCGAAGCCCGGCTCGAGGCCGCTGGCGCGGGCGTCGGCCACGTGCACGTCGACGGGCAGATCGCGGACCGCCTTGCGGATGAGCTCGGCGCGATGCTCCGAGACCTCGATGGCGTCGAGGCGGGCGCCGTCGATGTCGGCGATCGCGGCCACCAGCGCGGCCTTGCCACCGGGCCCGGCGCACATGTCCAGCCACCGTCCGGCGTCGTCGGCGACCTCGGCGACCGTGACCGCCCGGCCGACGAGCTGACTGCCCTCGTCCTGCACGCCCGCGTAACCCTCGCGGACCGCATCGAGCTGACCGGGGTCCCCGCCCGGCAGGTAGACGCAGTACGGCGAGTACCGGCCGATCTCGCCGTCGCTGGTCAGCGCCAGCTCCTCGGCGGTGATCAGGCCCGGACGGGCCACCAGATGCACCGGCGGCCGTTCGTCGTCGGCGGCGAGCTCGGCCTGCAGACGCCCGGCCGAGCCGCCGAGTGCGTCGAAGAACACCTGCGCGATCCAGCGCGGATGGGCGTAGCGGAAGGCGAGGTTGCCGATCAGGTCGTCGGCCATCGACGGGGCGAGCTCGTCGACCCACAGGTCCTCGTCGCGCTGGGACACCTTGCGCAGTACCGCGTTCACGAATCCGGCCGGTCCCATGCCCATCTCGGAGCGGATGAGGTCGACCGACGTCGAGACGGCGGCGTGCGACCCGATGCGGGTACGCACCAGTTGGTAGGTGCCGAGCCGCAACACGTCGAGCACCTCGCCGTCGATCTCGCCCACCGGCCGTCCGGCCGCCGACGAGATCACCGCGTCGAGCAGCCCCTGCGCGCGGGCGGCACCGTAGGCCAGCTCCGTCGCCAGGGCGGCGTCACGCCCGGTGATTCCCCTCTCCCGCAGCATCTTCGGCAGCACGAGGTTCGCGTACGCGTCCCGCTCGCGTACCGCCCGCAGGGTGTCGCGGGCGGCCGCCCGGGCGGCGTCGACCGGCTTGTCGCGGATCATCGCGGGCCGCTTCATGCCAGCACCGTATCGTCGTCGAGTCGTGCGCCGCGGGCCCAGTCGGCCGCCGGCATCTCCTTCTTCCCCGGCGGTTGCACCCACCCGAGCAGCACCGCACCGCTCGAGGTGCCGACGAACACCGCCTTCTTCGTCACCACGAGCGCGCCGGGCTCCGGCGCGTCGGCGGGCGCGTCGGCCGGGGTCACCGGACCCACCTTGATGCGGGCTCCGTCGAGGGTGGTCCACGCACCCGGCGCGGGCGTGTGGGCGCGGATGCGTCGGTCGACGATGTGGGCGGGCAGATCCCAGCGGATGCGGGCGTCGTCGACGTCGACCTTGGGGGCGTGACTGACGCCGGCCGACGACTGCGCGACCGGGGTGAGCGCGCCGTCGGCGATGCCGTCCAGGGTGGACAGGAGCAGGTGCGCACCGGACTCGGCGAGCCGGCCGAGGAGATCGCCGCTGGTGTCGGCGGGACGGATGGTCTCGGTGATGACGCCGTAGACGGGGCCGGTGTCGAGCCCTTCCTCGAGGAGGAAGGTGCTGGCCCCGGTCACCTCGTCGCCGGCGGCGATGGCCGCCTGCACGGGTCCCGCACCGCGCCAGGCGGGCAGGACGGAGAAGTGCAGGTTGATCCAGCCGTGTGTCGGCAGGTCGAGCAGGCCGGGCGGCACCAGGCCGCCGTAGGCGACGACCGCGCCGCAGTCGGGCCGCCACGACCGCAGCCGGTCCAGCACGCCGGGGTCGCTGAGCCGACGCGGCGTGATGACGTCGATCCCGGCCTCGTCGGCCAGGGTGGCCACCGGGGATCGCACGATGGTGCGCCCGCGCCCGGCGACGGTGTCCGGCCGGGAGATCACCCCGACGACCTCATGCCGCGGCGACTCGAGCAACAATCGCAGCGACGGCACCGCAACCCCGGGCGTTCCGGCGAACACGACTCTCATGGGAACTCTTTCTACCCGATCGTCGGCGGGTCGACCTGCACTCGGATGGGGCCGGTCTCGTGGTGGGTGTTGCGGCGCATCTGGGCGTTCGCCAGGGCGTGGGCGAGGCCCTTCCCGTCCCGGCGATCCACCCGCAGCAGGATACGGTCGATCTCGCCGTCGAAGTCACCTGAGGGGGCGCGCACCCCGGGTGGCAGCGGCACCGGGCCGAGCGTCTGCGCACCCGCCGGCAGTTGGATCGACTCGACGAACGCCGAGATGGTGGCCAGGTCACCGTCGACCGACGCCATCGTGACCGCGGGCGGGAAGCCGAGTTCGGCGCGTCCGGTGAGTTCCTGGTCGGCGAAACCCACCGGATCCCACCGGATCAGCGCCTGCACCGGGGCGAGTCCGGCATCGGCGACGATGACCAGCGTGCCACCGTCGGACTGCGGGCGGACCAGCGCGCCGACCGCCATCCAGCGACGCACCGCATCCTCGCCGGACCGCAGATCGACCCGATCGAGTTGCGCCCACGTGTCCAGCAGCACGGCCGCCCCGTAGCCACCGTCGGCGACGGGTTCGGCGCCCGGGGTCGCCACGACCACCCGGGCACCCGGGCCGACGGCGTCGGCGATCGAGGTGCCGCCGGAGGTGAGCACCGGGACCCCGGCGAACGCGCGGCCGAGTTCCTCGGCGGTGCGTCGGGCACCGGTGGTCAGCGCCCGCACCTGGGTGCCGCCACACTCCGCGCACCGGAACGCCACCTCCGGACGTCCACACCACCGGCACGAGAGTCGTTGTCGCGCATCGAGTTCCAGCGGACCGCGGCATTCCCGGCAGCGCGCGTGGGTGCGGCAGCGGGCGCACGCCAACGACGGGATGTACCCGCGCCGCGGCACGCTGAACAGCACCGCGCGGTCGGCGGCCAGGGCGGTGCGGGCGGCCTCGAACGCCATCGCCGGGATACGGGCCGACCGCGCCAGCGGATCGTTCGCCACCCGCCGGTCGTCGTCGGACAGGGCCACCACGCGAGCGGTGCGGGCCCGGGTGGTCGTGCGGTCGGCGACCAGGTCGTGCGCCCAGCCGGCGGTCACCAGCGAATGCGCCTCGGCGGTTCGGGCGAACCCGCCGAGCACCAGGGCGCACCGTTCCTGATGCGACCGCAGCACCGCCACCTCGCGCGGATGCGGATAGGGCGCCCTCGGCTCGACCAGGCTGTCGTCGCCGTCGTCCCACACGACGATCAGCCCGAGGTCACCGACCGGCGCGAAGACGGCGCTGCGTGTGCCGAGAACCACGTTTGCGGCTCCGCGTCGCACCGCGAGCCATCGTCGATAGCGGGCGGTCGGTCCGAGCCCGGCGGCCAGCGTGACGCGGCGCTCGCCGAGCAGCGGAGCGCAGGCGGCGTCCAGCCGGTCGAGATCGCGCTGGTCGGGCACCACGAGGATCACTCCCCGCCCCGCGGCGGCCGTGGCGGCGGCGAGCTCGGCGAGTCGTGCGGGCCAGTCCTCGCCCGCCGTCGCCTGCCAGACCGCGCGCGGCGCGCCACCGGAGATCAGCGAGTGCCGGAACGACTCGGCCGCGGTGTAGACGTCCCAGGCCGACCCGTCGACCGGCGGCAGCGTGTCCAGCGGTGCGGGCGCCGGTGTGTCTTCCTTCTCGGTGCGGGCATGCCGGGGTGGGATGGCGAGGCGGACGACATCGGACATCGTGCCGGCGTAGCGGTCGGCGACGGCGCGGCACAATGCCGCGAGCTCGGGCCCGAGAACCGGTTCGGCGGAGACCACCCGGTCGATCCAGCCCAGCTTCCCCGGGTGATCGCTCTCCTCGGTGCGCTCGAGCAGAAAGCCGTCGACGAGCCGTCCGGAGAACCGAACCCGCACTCGCACACCGGGTTGCGCGTCGGCATCCTGGTCGGCGTCGATCAGGTAGTCGAACGGGCGGTCCAGGTGGGCCAGCCCGAGCATCGGCAGCACCCGGCCGATCGGCGCCCGCGGCGCGGGCGTCCGGGTGCTCAGAGTCCTGCGGCTGCCCGCAGCTTCTCCGCGCGGTCGGTCCGCTCCCACGGGAGATCGATGTCGGTGCGGCCGAAGTGCCCGTAGGCGGCGGTCGGTGCGTAGATCGGCCGCAGCAGGTCGAGGTCGCGGATGATCGCGCCCGGGCGCAGGTCGAAGACCTCGGAGATGGCCTGCTGGATCACGGCCGGGTCGACCTTCTCGGTGCCGAAGGTCTCGACGAACAGGCCGACCGGGGCGGCCTTGCCGATCGCGTAGGCGACCTGGACCTCGATGCGCTTGGCCAGGCCGGCGGCGACCGCGTTCTTGGCCACCCAGCGCATCGCGTAGGCGGCGCTGCGGTCGACCTTCGACGGGTCCTTGCCGGAGAAGGCGCCGCCGCCGTGGCGGGCCATGCCGCCGTAGGTGTCGACGATGATCTTTCGCCCGGTCAGGCCGGCGTCGCCCATCGGGCCGCCGAGCACGAACCGGCCGGTCGGGTTGACCAGCAGCCGCACGTCGGAGGTGTCGAGCGGGTTGGGCAGGTCCAGCGACGCGAACACCGGCTCGAGGACCTCCTTGCGGATGTCCGGGGTGAGCATGTTGTCGATGTCGATGTCGGCGGCGTGCTGCGTCGAGACCACCACGGTGTCGAGCCGGACCGGGATGTCCCCGGCGTATTCGATGGTGACCTGGGTCTTGCCGTCGGGCCGCAGGTACGGCAGCACACCGGTCTTGCGGACCTCGGTGAGCCGTCGCGCGAGCTTGTGGGCCAGGGAGATCGGCAGCGGCATCAGCTCGGGGGTCTCGTCGGTGGCGAAACCGAACATCAGGCCCTGGTCGCCGGCGCCCTGCTTGTCGATCTCGTCCTCGATGCCGCCGTAGCGCGTTTCGTGCGAGTCGGTGAGGCCCTGCGCGATCTCCGGGGACTGAGCACCGATCGCGACGTTGACGCCGCAGGACGCGCCGTCGAAGCCCTTGGTGGACGAGTCGTAGCCGATGTCGAGGATCTTCTCCCGCACAATGGTGGGGATGTCGGCGTAGGCGGTCGTGTTGACCTCGCCCGCCACGTGCACCTGCCCGGTGGTCACCAGGGTCTCCACCGCGACCTTGGCGGCGGGATCGGCGGCGAGCAGGGCGTCGAGGATCGAATCACTGATGGCGTCGCAGATCTTGTCGGGATGTCCCTCGGTGACGGATTCACTCGTGAACAGGCGTGACGCAGAGGTGGTCATCGGGTCCTCTCAGGCTTACCGCCCGTCGATGTCGGGTACGGGCACACGGTTCGTGGGATTGATTGTCTCTGGTGATCAGGGGTCGCGCACACCGGGGTCCTCCCCTCCCGGGCGCGGGGACATTCAGCCTACATCAGGGACCAGCGCGCGGACTTCGTCAAGGATTCTGCTCGACATGAGTGTTTTCGACCCCATCGGCAGCGCGGTCTCGGTGCCGGTCGACGAGAGCAGCCACCCGGTGTTGTCCTCGGTGCCGAACGCCTTGCCGTCACCCACCGCATTGACCACCAGCAGGTCACAGCCCTTGCGGCGCAGTTTGGCGCGACCGTGGTCGAGGACTCCGCCGGCCTCGTCGCCGGTTTCGGCCGCGAATCCGACGATGATCACCCCGGCCGGGATGTCTCCGGTCTCGCGGGACTCGACGAGGCCGCGCAGGATGTCGGGGTTCGTCGTGAGTTCGATGGGGGCGGGGCCGTCGTCGCCCTTCTTGATCTTCGCCTCGGACACCGAGACGGGCCGGAAGTCGGCGACCGCGGCGGCCATGATGACGACGTCGGCCTCGGCGGCCCGCTTGGTCATCTCGTCGGACAGTTCGCGTGCGCTGGGCGCCCGGACGATCTCGACGCCGGCCGGGTCTCCGGGTTCGGCGGTGGACCCGGCGACCACGGTCACCGTCGCGCCGCGCTGGGCGGCGGCCCGGGCGAGGGCGAACCCCTGCTTGCCGGAGCTGCGGTTGCCGAGGAAGCGCACCGGGTCGAGTGGTTCGCGGGTACCGCCGGCGCTGATGACCACACGCACGCCGTGCAGGTCGTAGGGCAGCGCGTCGGGCCGGTCGAGCAGCAGCTCACCGATGAGCGCGATCTCCTGCGGGTCGGGCAGCCGTCCCGGACCGCTATCGGTACCGGTCAGTCGTCCCGACGCCGGCGTCATCACGGTCGCCCCGTGAGAGCGCAACGCGGCGACGTTGGCCTGGGTCGCGGGATGCTCCCACATCTCGGTGTGCATCGCCGGCGCGTAGAGCACGGGACAGCGGGCGGTCAGCAGGGACGCGGTGAGCAGGTCGTCGGCCCGTCCGGAGGCCGCGCGGGCCATCAGGTCGGCGGTGGCAGGCGCGATGACCACCAGTTCGGCACCCTGGCCGAGACGTACGTGGGCGACCTGGTCGACGTCGTCGAAGACGTCGGTGCTCACCGGGTTACCGGAGAGCGCCTCGAAGGTCGCGGCACCCACGAACTTCAGCGCGGCCGCCGTCGGCACGACGCGGACGTCGTGCCCGGCCTCGGTGAAATGCCGGATGACCGAGCACACCTTGTAGGCGGCGATACCGCCGCCCACCCCGACGAGGATTCTGGACATCGGTGTGGGAGCCGAGGCCTATTCGCCCTCGGTGTGCTCGAGGAGGTCGGAGTGGATCTCACGCATCGCGATGGACAGCGGCTTCTCCTGCAGACCGGGCTCGACGAGCGGGCCGACGTACTCGAGGATGCCGTCGCCGAGCTGGTTGTAGTAGTCGTTGATCTGGCGTGCGCGCTTGGCCGCGTAGATCACCAGCGCGTACTTCGACGATGCACGTTCGAGGAGTTCGTCGATCGGCGGATTGGTGATACCCAGCGGGGTGTCGTAGGCCGGCGCGTCGGCGATCTCGGTGAAGTCGAAGTTGGTCTGGGTGCTCACACAATCTCCTGTGGGTTTGATGCTGCCCGGATGTCAGCGGCTGGGACATCGGGTCCAACCAGCAAGGATACCAACTCGGAGGCCACCTGGTCGACTTCGCTGTTCACCAACACGTGGTCGAACTCGTCGGAGGCGGCCATTTCGGTGCGGGCGGTCTCCAGGCGGCGCGCCACGGCCTCGGGGGTTTCGGTGCCACGTCCGGTCAGTCGGGTGACCAGATCGTCCCAGCTCGGCGGCGCCAGGAACACGCTGATCGCCTCGGGAAGCCGGCGCACCACGTTGCGGAAGCCGACGAGGTCGACCTCGATGAGCACCGGCAGACCGCGCTCCAGGGCGTCGAGAACCGGCCGGCACGGTGTTCCCGACCGTTGCAGACCGCCGTGGATCTCCGCCCATTCGAGGAGCTCGTCGTCGGCGATCATGCGGTCGAACTCGTCGTTGCCGACGAAGTGATAGTCGCGGCCGTCGACCTCTCCGGGCCGGGGCGCGCGGGTCGTCGCCGAGACGCTGAACCAGAGCTGCGGAACCAGCTCACGGACGCGGGCGACGACGGTGGATTTACCCACGGCCGAGGGGCCGACCAGTACAACCAGTCGGCCCCTCGTGTGGTGTTCGGTGTGCTCGGTCAGGAGCTGAACTTCTCGAGCAGTGCTTTGCGCTGACGATCACCGAGGCCACGCAGGCGGCGCGTCGGGGCGATCTCCAGCTCGGTCATGATCTCCTGCGCCTTGACCTTGCCGACCTTGGGCAATGCCTCGAGCAGGGCCGAGACCTTCATCTTGCCCAGGATTTCATCGTTCTCGGCGTCGGCGAGGACCTGCTTGAGGTCGGTGCCGCCGCGCTTCAGGCGCTCTTTGAGCTCGGCGCGGGCCCGCCGAGCGGCAGCAGCCTTCTCCAACGCGGCAGCGCGCTGCTCGTCTGTCAACTGGGGAAGGGCCACGGGTTCCTCCGTCTTTCGGTGTCTTCGATTGGTCTGCCACCGGCCGCCGGATGGCGGTGCGGTGACTGTGGTCGCAGAAGCGACGTCGCCGAATGTGGCGGCGAAAGCGACCGTACCCACGTGAGCAGGCATTTGCGAGGGCCACCCCTGCAAAACCCGGGGATCCGGGTGTTGTAGCGTGCCGCCCGCCAAGAACGTAGCCGAGTGGTCCGACAATGGTCGCGCGCACCGCCCTGACGACGCGTTTTGCGAGGAAACCGCAGGTCAGGAGGCAATGTGGCGTGGCCCATACCCCGACCGGTGTCTGCACACGCCGAGAATGCGCCCTGACCGGCGCTGATGCTGCTGTGACGGGAGTGATGGCACGGAAATTTCTGGAAAGAGTCACGTTTCGCGCGTGTCGCGAGCGCTTCGACCGTCGCGATTCCGGTCGCAGTCATGAAATCCGGCTGGGGCCGATGCTGCGGCCAGAAAGTGCAGGTGCGGCCAGAGACTGCGGACGCTCAGCCGAGCGCGGCCTCGACCTCGTCGCGGGTGCGGGTGAACTCGGCTCGCAATGCGGCGACGTCGGGTCCGGCGCGCAGCACGCCGCGGCTCGATGCGGGCAGCACCCAGGCGGGGTCGGCGCCGGCGAACACCTCGGGCAGGTCGGCCGGCGTGGCGCCCTGGGCACCGAGGCCGGGCGAGAGGATCGGGCCGTTCAGACCGGACAGGTCGAGGCCGTGCGCGCGTGTCGCGCCGACGACAAGGCCGAGCGTGGCGGTGCCGTCGGCGTTCTCCACCGCGGCGGCGTCGACGATGGATTGGGCCACGGTGCCCTTCGACACGCTCGCAAGCTCGCTGCTCAGGGATCGGCCCTTCGACAGGCTCAGGGACCGGGCGGGATCGGCCAGGGAGCGGGCGGGATCGGCCAGCTGCACCCCGGCCCCCTCCGGGTTCGAGGTGCGCGCGAGCACGAAGACGCCGCGCTGCCCGGCACGGGCCGCGTCGATGGCCGGCGAGAGCGACCCGAAGCCGAGGTACGGGGAGGCGGTGACGGCGTCCGAGCACAGCGGTGAGCGGTCGTCGAGCCACGCCGTCGCATAGGCGGCCATCGTCGATCCGATGTCGCCCCGTTTGGCATCGGCCAGGACCAGAGCACCGGCCTCCTGACAGCCGCGGATGACGCGTTCGAGCACGGCGAAGCCGGCCGAGCCGAAGACCTCGAAAAAGGCCACCTGCGGCTTGATCACCGCCGCGACGGGTCCGAGGGCTTCGACGCAGATGTCCGCGAACCGGGCGAGGCCGTCGGCCGAGACCGGCAGACCCCACTGCTCGAGCAGCTCGGCATGGGGATCGATACCGGCACACAGCCGCCCACGGCTCGTAACCGCGGCGCGGTGCCGAGTGCCGAACCCCGTCATCGTCGATTCACCAACACCGCGTGGCGCCGCTGCAGCGACTCCACCGACATCTCTCCGGCGAGTGCCGCCTCGATGCCCTGCACGGCCGCGCTGGCGCCCTGCACGGTGGTGATGCAGGGGATGTTCACCGACACGGCGGCGCTGCGGATCTCGTAGCCGTCCACGCGCGGCCCGGAGTTGCCGTACGGCGTGTTGATCACCATCGAGACCTCCCCGGCCCGGATGATGTCCACGATCGTCGGCTCCCCATGCGCCGCCTCGAAGTGTTTGCGCACGGTCCGGCAGTGGATACCGTTGCGGCGCAACACATCTGCGGTCCCCTCGGTGGCCAGGATCTCGAATCCGAGGTCGGCGAGGTGTTTGACCGGGAAGATCAGGGCGCGCTTGTCCTTGTTGGCCACCGACACGAACACCGCACCCGAGGTGGGCAGCGACCCGTAGGCGGCGGTCTGCGACTTGGCGAAAGCCCGGCCGAAGTCGGCGTCGATGCCCATCACCTCACCGGTGGACTTCATCTCCGGGCTCAGCAGGGAGTCGACACCGGTGCCGTCCTCGCGACGGAACCGGTTGAACGGCAGCACCGCTTCCTTCACCGAGATCGGTGCCTCGGCGGGCGACTCGCCGCCGTCACCCTCCTTGGGGAGCACGCCCTGCTCCCGCAGTTCGGCGATCGAGGTGCCCAGCATCACCCGGGCGCACGCCTTGGCCAGCTGCACCGCGGTGGCCTTCGACACGAACGGCACGGTCCGGCTCGCCCGCGGATTGGCCTCCAGCACATAGAGGACATCGTCCTTGAGCGCGTACTGCACGTTGAGCAGCCCACGCACCCCGATGCCCTTCGCGAGCGCCTCGGTGGAGGCCCGCACCATCGCGAGGTCCGAGCGGCCGAGCGTCACCGGCGGCAGCGCACACGCCGAGTCGCCCGAGTGGATGCCGGCCTCCTCGATGTGCTCCATCACGCCGCCGAGGTAGACCTCGGTGCCGTCGCACAGCGCATCCACGTCGATCTCGACCGCGTCCTCGAGGAACCGGTCGACCAGCACCGGGTGGTCGGGCGTGAGTTCGGTGGCGCGGGAGATGTAGTCCTGCAGCGAGCGCTCGTCGTAGACGATCTCCATGCCGCGTCCGCCGAGGACGTAGGAAGGCCGTACGAGCACCGGGTAGCCGATGCGGGCGGCGGTGTCGCGGGCCTCGTCGAAGCTGGTGGCGGTACCGAAGGCCGGTGCGGGCAGTCCGGCTGCGGTGAGGACCTTGCCGAACTCGCCGCGATCCTCGGCGAGGTCGATCGCCGCGGGACCGGTGCCGACGATCGGCACGCCGGCGGTCTCGAGGCGGTGCGCCAACCCGAGCGGGGTCTGGCCGCCGAGCTGCACGATCACACCCGCGACGGTGCCGGACTCGGACTCGGCCCGGTACACCTCGAGGACGTCCTCGAAGGTCAGCGGCTCGAAGTACAGCCGGTCGGCGGTGTCGTAGTCGGTGGACACCGTCTCCGGGTTGCAGTTCACCATGACCGTCTCGTAGCCGGCCTCGCTGAGCGTGATGGCGGCGTGCACGCACGAGTAGTCGAACTCGATGCCCTGACCGATGCGGTTGGGCCCGGAGCCGAGGATCAGCACCTTGGGCCGCTCCGGCTGCGGCGCGATCTCGCTGGTGGCGGCCGGGTCGAGCTCGTAGGTCGAATAGTGGTAAGGCGTCTTCGCCTCGAACTCGGCGGCGCAGGTGTCGACGGTCTTGTAGACCGGATGCACACCGAGCGTGCCGCGCAGTTCGCGGACCGCCGCCTCGTCGGCGAGATCGGTACGCAGTGCGGCGATCTGGCGGTCGGAGAAGCCCGACGACTTGGCCAGCCGCAGCAGCGGCTCGTCGAGCGTGTCGGCGTCGCGGATGTCCGCGCCGAGCGCACCGATTGCGCCGATCTCGGCGAGGAACCAGGGGTCGATGGCGGTCGCCTCATAGAGCTGCTCCACCGACGCGCCGGCGTCGAACGCCAGCATGATGCCGTACAGGCGCCCGTCCCTGGGGACCCTGAGTTCGGCGAGAAGCGCGTCGAGATCGACCGTCGACGGGTCGGGACGGTCGGCCTCGGTCCAGAAGCCGGCCGCCTTGGTCTCCAGCGAGCGCATCACCTTTCCGAGGGCCTCGGCGAAGCTGCGGCCCAGGCTCATCGCCTCACCGACCGACTTCATCGTGGTGGTCAGCGTGTCGTCGGCGCCGGGGAACTTCTCGAACGCGAACCGCGGGGCCTTCACCACGACGTAGTCGAGGGTCGGCTCGAAGCAGGCTGGGGTCTCCTTGGTGATGTCGTTGACGATCTCGTCGAGGCTGTAGCCGATGGCGAGCTTCGCGGCGATCTTGGCGATCGGGAATCCGGTTGCCTTGGAGGCCAGGGCGGACGAGCGCGACACGCGCGGGTTCATCTCGATGACGACGAGGCGTCCGTCGCGCGGGTCCTGCGCGAACTGGATGTTGCAGCCGCCGGTGTCCACGCCGACCTCGCGCAGGATGGCGATCGAGAGGTCACGCATCTTCTGGTATTCGCGGTCGGTCAGCGTCATGGCCGGCGCGACGGTGACCGAGTCGCCGGTGTGCACGCCGACCGGGTCGACGTTCTCGATCGAGCAGACGACCACCACGTTGTCGCGGTTGTCGCGCATCAGCTCGAGTTCGTATTCCTTCCATCCGAGGATGGACTCCTCGATGAGGACGTTCGCGGTCGGCGACGCGGCCAGGCCGCCGCCGGCGATGCGGTCGAGGTCGGCCTCGTCGTAGGCCATGCCGGAACCGAGGCCGCCCATGGTGAACGACGGGCGCACCACCACCGGGTAGCCGAGTTCGGCGACGGTGGCGTGCACCTCGTCCATCGTGTGGCAGACGGCCGACCGCGCGCTCTCGCCGCCGACCTTGGCGACGATGTCCTTGAACATCTGCCGGTCCTCGCCGCGCTGGATCGCGTCGAAGTCGGCGCCGATCAGCTCGATTCCGTACTTCTCGAGCGATCCCCGATCGTGCAGTGCGACGGCGGTGTTCAGGGCGGTCTGCCCACCGAGGGTGGCCAGCACGGCGTCGATCGGGTGGCCGGCGTCGCGTTCGGTCTCGATGACCTTCTCGACGTACTCGGCCGTGATCGGTTCGACATAGGTGGCGTCGGCGAACTCCGGGTCGGTCATGATGGTGGCCGGGTTGGAGTTCACCAGGCTCACCCGCAGGCCCTCGGCCTTGAGCACGCGGCACGCCTGCGTGCCGGAGTAGTCGAACTCGCAGGCCTGGCCGATGACGATCGGGCCCGACCCGATGACCAGGACGTGGGAGAGGTCGGTACGGCGCGGCATCAGGCCCTCGTTCCGTGAGTGTGCGCACCCTCCATCAGGGTGACGAACTTGTCGAACAGGTACGCGGCGTCGTGCGGCCCGGCGGCCGCCTCGGGGTGATACTGCACCGAGAAGGCTTGTCCGGATGCGAGTTCCACGCCCTCGACGACCCCGTCGTTGGCGCAGACGTGGCTGACGCGGGCGCGACCGTGCTCGGTGTCGAACTCCTCACCGGCCTCGCCCTCGAGTGCGAAGCCGTGGTTCTGCGCGGTGATCGACACGGTGCCGGTCGCCGAGTCGATGACCGGTATGTTGATGCCGCGGTGGCCGAACTTCATCTTGTACGTGCCCCGACCGAGCGCCCGCCCGAGGATCTGGTTGCCGAAGCAGATGCCGAACAGCGGGAGACCTTCGCCCAGAACACCTTTGGTCAGTTCGACCATCGCGTTCGCGGTCGCCGGGTCGCCCGGCCCGTTTGACAGGAACACCCCGTCGGGTTTGAGGTCGGTGATGGCGTCGAGCCCGACGGTCGACGGCAGCACGTGGACGCGGACACCGCGTTCGGCGAACATCCGCGGGGTGTTGGTCTTGATGCCGAGATCCAGCGCGGCGACGGTGAAGCGGGTCTCGCCGGCCGGTTCGATGACATAGCCCTGATCGGTGGTCACCTCGCCGGCGAGGTCGGCGCCCTTCATCTCCGGCTGGTTGCGCACCGCGGCGAGAAGTTCGGCGTCGTCGGCGACGGCGGGTCCGGAGAACACGCCGGCCCGCATCGAGCCGTGGTCCCGCAGGATGCGCACCACGGTGCGGGTGTCGATCCCGGCGATGCCAACGATCCCCTGCCGCTGCAGTTCCTCGTCGAGCGAGGTGGTGGCGCGCCAATTCGACACGCGGCGGGTGGGATTGCGGACCGCGTACCCGGCGACCCAGATCTTGCCGCCGTGACTCTCGTCGTCCTCGTCGTTCCAGCCGGTGTTACCGATCTGCGGAGCGGTGGCCACGACGATCTGCCGGTGGTAGCTCGGGTCGGTGAGGGTCTCCTGGTAGCCGGTCATGGCGGTGCAGAACACCGCCTCGCCGAGCGTCTCGCCGACCGCGCCGAACGGCACGCCGCGGAAGACCTGCCCGTTCTCCAGCACGAGAACCGCTGTGCTCATTGCTCTTTCCCTTGCTCTGTGGTGGTGGGGCCCGGTTTGGCCGCGAAGTCGGCCACCCAGCCCGGATAGACGGCCTTGTCGTCGGCGCGCAGGCCGGAGTCGATCTCGGTGCCCGACGGCAGCACCCAGCGGATGACGAGGACACCGTCGGCCGTCATCACCTTCCCGGCCAGGCCCCGCTCGGTGCGCACCGCGGTGATCGACGTCCGCGGAATCCAGATGTCGGAGGCGCCCTTCCGGTCGATGAGGATGCCGTCGGGGTAGGCCGACATCGCCGCGGCGGCCCGATCCCCGAAGTCGCCCACCGCGATCCGGTCCTGCCAGCTCGGCGCGAGGGTGCTGCCGACGTACAGCCCGGTGTCCGGTCCGCGCAGCGGCTCCGGCAATTCGGTTGGCGCGACGGGGAGTTCGCCGATCGTCTCGGCCTGTCGGCGGCCACGGTTGCGCCAGCCACGCAGCGCGAGCGCCACCAGGCCGGCCCACACCAGGACGACGACCAGCAGCACGACGAGTTCGAAACCGCTCATCGGGTGACCTCGCCGTCGCGTGCCGTGACCACACCGCGCAGCACGGTCGTGGTGACCGTCGCCGGCATCGTCATCGCCTCGTACGGGGTGTTGGCCGAGAGGCTCGCCAGGTCGGGGCCGTGCACCACCCACGATGCCTCCGGGTCGATCAGCGCCAGGTTGCCCGGCTCCCCCACCGCGATCGGGCGCCCCTGGTCGGTGAGGCCCACGATCTGTGCGGGCCGTTCGCTCATCACCCGCGCCACCCCACGCCAGTCGAGCAGGCCCGGGTTGACCATGGTCTCCACCACGATGGGCAGCGCGGTCTGCAGACCGAGCATGCCCGGCCGGGCGAGGGCGAACTCGCACGCCTTCTCCTGCGCCGCATGCGGTGCGTGATCTGTTGCGACGCAATCGATCACACCGTCGGCGAGGGCTTGGCGCAGAGCCGTCTTGTCGCGGGTCTCGCGCAGCGGCGGATTGACCTTGTTCACCGCGTCATACGTGCTCAACCGGGAGTCGTCGAGCAGCAGGTGATGCGGGGTGACCTCGGCACTGATCGCGATGCCCTGCTCGCGCGCCCAGCGCAGCAGCTCCACGGTGCCCTCGGTGGACGCGTGGCAGATGTGCACGCGGGTGCCGGCGTCGCGGGCGAGCAGGGCGTCGCGGATGACGATGGACTCCTCGGCGGCGCGTGGCCAGCCGGTCAGTCCCAGGCGGGACGCGGTCGGTCCCTCGTGGGCGATGGCGCCGACGGTCAGACGCGGTTCTTCGGCGTGCTGTGCGATCAGCACGTCGAGGCTCTTCGCGTACTCCAGCGCGCGGCGCATGAGCAGCGGGTCGGCGACGCACTTGCCGTCGTCGCTGAACATCCGCACCCCGGCGACGCCGGCGTTCATCATGCCCATCTCGGCGAGCTGTTTACCCTCGAGCCCGACGGTGACCGCACCGATCGGGTACACGTCGACCAGGCCGATGTCGCGGCCGGTGCGCCATACGTTGTCGGTGACCGTCGAGTTGTCGGCGACCGGGTTGGTGTTGGCCATCGCGAACACCGCGGTGAAGCCGCCGAGCGCCGCCGCGGCCGAGCCGGTGCGGATGGTCTCGGTGTCCTCGCGGCCGGGTTCGCGCAGGTGGACGTGCAGGTCGACGAAACCGGGCAGGGCGATCGCGCCGCCACCGTCGACAGTCTCCACCCCGTCGGGGGCGGTCAGTCCGGCGCCGATCTCGGTGATCTCGCCGTCGACGACGAGCACGTCGACCAGCTCACCCTCGCCGTACGGGCGGACATCGGTGATCAGGACCGAACCGGTCGCCGGCATCGAGGGAGAGTTCACTGGGCGGCTCCTGAGCTGTCGGTGCCGACGAGCAGGCGGAACAGCACCGCCATCCGCACATGCACACCGTTGCGGACCTGTTCGAGGACGGTGGCCTGCGGCGAGTCGGCCACCGAGTAGCCGATCTCCATGCCGCGCAACATCGGACCCGGATGCAGGACGACGGCGTTCTCGTCGAGCAGGGCGAGGCGCCGTTCGCTGAGTCCGAACCGCACCGAGTATTCGCGGGAGCTCGGGAAGAACCCGCCGTTCATCCGCTCGGCCTGCACGCGCAGCATCATCACCGCGTCCACCGCGGCCAGCTCCGCGTCCAGGTTGCCGGACACGGTCACCGGCCACTCCTCGACACCGACCGGCAGCAGCGTGGCCGGCGCGACGAGCACCACCTCGGCCCCGAGGGTGGACAGCAGGTGCGCGTTGGACCGCGCGACCCGCGAGTGCAGGATGTCGCCGACGATCGCGATGCGGCGGCCGGTGAGCGAACCGAGCCGCTGCCGCAGCGTCAGCGCGTCGAGCAGCGCCTGGGTGGGGTGTTCGTGCATGCCGTCGCCGGCGTTGATGACCGCCGGCCCGGACACCGCTCCGGCATCGTCGATCTCGGCCGTCCACTCGGCGATCTGATGGGCGGCACCCGACGCGGGATGACGCACGATCAGCGCGTCGGCGCCAGCCGCCCGCAGCGTTTTCGCGGTGTCGCGCAACGACTCTCCCTTGCCGGCCGAGCTCGACGAGGCACTGACGTTGATCACGTCGGCGCTCATCCACTTCCCCGCCACCTCGAAGGAGACCCGGGTGCGGGTGGAGTTCTCGTAGAACACGGTCATCACGGTGCGACCGCGCAGGGTGGGCAGCTTGCGGACCTCGCGGCCGGTCAACGCCTGTTCGAAACGTTCGGCCTCGTCCAGCAACTCGGTCGCCTCGTCGAGGCTCAGGTCCGCCGTGGACAGCAGGTGCCGCATCACGCTTGCACCTTGCCGCTCAGCACGACCTCGTCGACGCCGTCGGATTCGACGAGGTGCACGGCGACGTTCTCGTCGCGGGAGGTCGGGATGTTCTTGCCGACGTAGTCGGCGCGCAGCGGCAGCTCGCGGTGTCCGCGGTCGACGAGCACCGCGAGTTGCACAGCGTCCGGGCGACCGAGATCCCGCAGCGCGTCGAGGGCCGCGCGGACGGTGCGGCCGGAGAACAGGACGTCGTCGACGAGGACCACGACGGAGTTGTCGACACCGCCGGCGGGAACCACCGTGCGTTCGAGGGGGCGATGCGGCTTGGCGCGCAGATCGTCGCGGTAGAGCGTGATGTCGAGGTAACCGACAGGCACCTCGGTACCGGCGAACTCGTTGATCTTCTCCGCCAGCCGGTCAGCGAGAAACGTTCCGCGAGTGGGGATTCCGATGATCACGACCCGGGGGGCATCCGGGGAGCCCAAGGCGGTCTTCTCGATCACCTGATGGGCCACCCGGGCAATGGTGCGTGCGACGTCAGAAGCGTCGAGCAGCACACGTTCGGCCACGCGGACCTCCTTCTCCGCCTCGCCGGACGGATCGTTAAAGGATGTCTGTCTCGCCGAGACACTCTACACGCCGGGGTCGACATCCTCGGATTCGGTCGACGGCGAGGCGGCCGTGACATCGGCCCCGCCCGCTTCGCTCCCGGCGGCCGTGACATCGGCCCCGCCCGCTCCGCTCCCGGCGGCCGCTGCAGCACGCACCTGCGGTGCGAGCTCCGCGATCTTCGCGAGCACGCCGTTGACGAAGGCAGGCGATTCGTCGGTGGACAGCTCCTTGGCCAGTTCGACGGCCTCGTCGACGATCACGATCTCGTCGACGTCGGTGGCGTTGAACAGCTCCCAGGTGGCCTGCCGCAGGATCGCCCGGTCGACCGCCGGCAGCCGCTCCAGGGTCCACCCCCGCAGGTGCGACGAGATGACCGCGTCGATCTGCGACTGGTCGTCGGCCAGGCCGTCGACGACCGTCGCGGTGTAGGGGTGGATCGTGCCGACGCTCTCGTCGTGACGCACGAACTCGCGCCGCTCGGCGACCAGCTGGGCCGGGCTGACGTTCTTGGCCTCGGCCTCGAACAGCAGGTCGACGGTGCGGCGACGCGCCTTGTGCCGGGTTCCGGATTGCTTCACTACGGTCCCGACAGATCAGCCGTTGACGCGGCCGAGATAGCTGCCGTCGCGGGAGTCGACCTTGAGCCGGTCGCCGGTGTTGATGAACAGCGGGACCTGGATCTCGGTGCCGCTCTCCATGGTGGCGGGCTTGGTGCCGCCGGTGGATCGATCACCCTGCAGACCGGGATCGGTGTGGGTGACCTCCATCTCGACGGTGACCGGGAGCTCGATGAACAGCGGGGTGCCGTCGTTCAGCGACACCTGCACGGTCATGTTCTCCAGCAGGAAGCGGGCTCCGTCGCCGACGGTCTCCGGCGACAGGGCGTACTGCTCGTAGTCCTGCGCGTCCATGAACACGTAGTCGGTGCCGTCGTTGTAGAGGAAGGTCATGTCGCGACGGTCGACGGTCGCGGTCTCCACCTTGACGCCGGCGTTGAAGGTCTTGTCGACGGTCTTGCCGGACATCACGTTCTTGATCTTGGTGCGCACGAACGCCGGGCCCTTGCCGGGCTTGACGTGCTGGAACTCCAGGATCTGCCAGAGCTGGTCGTCCATGCGCAGCACGAGGCCGTTCTTGAAATCGGCGGTGGTCGCCATGTGTATCTCTTCCCTTACATCTTCGTGTGACCGTCAGATGACGGTGAATGCCTTGTCGGTGCCGGTCAGCAGGTCCGGGGCGGTCTCGGTGACGATGAGTGTGTCCTCGATCCGGACGCCACCTCGTCCGGGGAGGTAGACGCCGGGCTCCACGGTGACCGCTGCACCGCAAGGCAGTGTACCCGCCGCCAGCGCGCCGATTCCCGGCGCTTCGTGGATCTGCAGGCCGACGCCGTGCCCGAGACCGTGCACGTAATGATCGCCGTGGCCCGCGTCGGCGATCACCGAGCGTGCCGCCGCGTCGATCTCGCGCAGGTCCGCGCCGGGCGTCAGCGCGTCCCGGCCCGCCGCCTGCGCCTCGGCGACCAGGGCGTAGATCTCGCGCTGCCAGTCGGCGGCCCGGCCCAGCACGTAGGTGCGGGTCATGTCGGAGTGGTAGCCGCCGACGACCGCCCCGAAGTCGATCTTGACGAAGTCGCCGTCGGCGAGGACCGCGTCGGTCGGCCGGTGATGCGGGATCGCCGAGTTGGCCCCGGCGGCGACGATGGTCTCGAACGAGATCGCGTCGGCGCCGAGCGCGTACATCTCCCATTCGAGGGTGCGCGCGACCTCCCGTTCGGTGGCGCCCGGCCGGATCACCCCACGTTCGACGATCGCGGCCAGCGCCTGATCGCCCACCGCGCAAGCGCGGCGCAGCAATTCGATCTCGCCGGCGTCCTTGACCTCGCGCAGGCCCTGCACCAGGCCGGTCCGCCCCACCAGGTCGGGTGCGGGGTCGGTGTCGTCGAAACGCGCGAGGAGCGCCCGGTGTTCGGCGACGGTGACCGCGTCGGCCTCGAATCCGATGGTGCCGGCGCCCGCGTCGCGGGCGCGGTCGACGAGTTCGGCCAGGCAGTTGCGCGCGATGACCGCCGCCAGGTCGGGGGCCTGTTCGGCGACCTGGGTGAGGTAGCGCCCGTCGGTGCAGATGCGGTCGGCGAGCGGGTCGTCGGCCCAGACCAGGACCGCGGCGTTGGAGCCGGTGAAGCCGGTCAGGTAGCGGACGTTGACGAGGTCGCTGACCACGATGGCCTCGACCGCGGGATCCGAGGTGGCCAACGCGTTGCGCAATCGGTCACGTCGGGCTCGGAAATCGCTGGTCACGGCGTCTGAGGGCATGGGGACACGCTACCGTGCGGGCGGGTCGAGGTTGGTGAACACGTTCTAGTCCATTACCCTGCACGCATGTCTTCGTGGTTACTGCGTGGTCTGGCCATGACTGCCGTTCATGTCATCGCCCGAGTCCTCCTCGGCATCGCCGTCGTCCAGGCACCGCTGCACTCCACCACCTGGAAGACGATCGCCATCGGCGCCGTCGTGCTCCTCGCACTGATCTGGGGCGGCATCGACGGCATGGCCGACGCCCGCGCCAACGAGGACCCCGACGACTACGCGGACCTGACCGTGCGCTGGCTGCAGGCCGGCCTGCTGGCGGGGGTGCTTGCGGGGCTGATCGGCTGGATTCTCGGCAAGTTCGTATTCGCCGGCATCGGGCAGGCGAATCTCTTCACCGAATTGATCGCGGGCGGCTCGTTCACCGCCCTCTTGATCTTCTTCCCGGCGTTCCTCGGCGCGGCGGTCGGCAGGTGGCTGGTCCGCCGGCAGAACCGCTCCGACGACTCCGACGACGACTGGTCGGTGCACCCCGACCGCGACGAGACCGGTCACATCGTCAACAGTTGAGCCACCGCGGCTACAGCAGCACCCCGCCGGCCGGCTTCGCGTCACCGGCGATGGCCGAGTAGGCCGCGGCGATGAGTCCGGGATCGGGTCCCTCGAGCCGTCCGGGTTTGGCGAGGCCGTCGAGGACCACGAAACGCAGCACACCTGACCGGTTCTTCTTGTCGCCGGCCATGCCCTCCATCAGGTCGGGCAGCGCGTCGGCGTCGTAGCTCGTCGGCAGGCCCACGAGCTCCAGCACCCGCCGATGCCGGTCGGCGGTCTCGTCGTCGAGGCGGCCGGCCAACCGCGCGAGTTCGGCGACGAACACTAGCCCGACCGCGACCGCGGCCCCGTGCCGCCAGCGGTAGCGTTCCCGGCGCTCGATGGCGTGACCCATGGTGTGGCCGTAGTTGAGGATCTCGCGCAGCGAGGACTCCTTCAGGTCGGCCGACACGACGTCGGCCTTCACCTGCACCGACCGCCGGATCAGTTCCGGCAGAACGGTTCCGGTCGGGTCGACGGCCGCGGCGGGATCGGCTTCGATGATGTCGAGGATGACCGGGTCGGCGATGAATCCGGTCTTGATCACCTCGGCCAGACCCGCGACGACCTCGTTGGGCGGCACGGTCTCCAGCGTCGCGATGTCGATCAGCACGGCGTCGGGTTCATGGAAGGATCCGACGAGGTTCTTGCCGGCGTCGGTATTGATGCCGGTCTTCCCGCCGACCGCGGCGTCGACCATGGCGAGCAGCGTGGTCGGGATGTGGATGACCCCGATCCCGCGCATCCAGGTCGCCGCGACGAAGCCCGCCAGGTCGGTCGCCGCTCCCCCGCCGAGGCTGATCACCTTGTCGTTGCGCTTGAGGCCGATGCGGCCGAAGACGTCCCAGCAGAACGCCGCGACCGACAGGTCCTTGCCCGCCTCGGCATCCGGGATCTCGATCCGGTGCGCGTCGAAACCCTTGTCCGCCAAGAACTCCCGAATCTGTTCCGCGGTCTGCGCGAGTGTGGGCTGATACAGGATGGCGACCCGGTCGGCGCCGTGGGCGGCCTCGGCGACCTCGGCGAGGAGGCCCCGGCCGATCACCACGTCGTAGGGCGCGCCCGCGTTGACCGCGATCCTGATCGGAGCGGGAATCGGCTCGGTCATCTCGGGGTGGCCCTTTCCGGTACGAGGGTGTCGGCGAGCAGTTCGATGACGACGTCGGCCACCGCCTCCGGGTCGCCGGCCGCCGCGTCGACGGCCATCGTGCCGACCCGGTGATAGGTCTCGTCGCGCGCCTCGAGCAGTGCGCGGTAGCGCTCGTGCGGGTCGTCGCCGGCGATCAGCGGGCGGTCGCTGTCCTTGACGCGTTCGAAGCCGTCGTCGGCGGTGATGCGGAGGTAGACGACGTGGTGTCCGTGCAACGCGTCCGCGACCGCCGGGGTCATCACGGAGCCGCCGCCGAGCGCGATCACGCCGGGGTGGCTGCCGAGCACGTCGATCACCACGTCGCGTTCGATCTCCCGGAACCGTTCGGGTCCGTCGGTGGTGAAGATGTCCGGGATCGACCGGCCCGCACGTCGCACGAGTTCGGAGTCGGTGTCGATGAAGTCGACGCCCAGCCGGTCGGCCACGATGCGGCCGACGGTCGACTTGCCGGCACCCATGAAACCGATCAGCACGACGACGGGGCGGTGGCTCGCCTCGCCGGTGTCGGCGCGGGCGTTCATGACGCGTGGTGTGGGGGCCGGGCCTCGACGTGCTTGAGGTAACCGGCCAGGTTCTCGGCGGTCTCCCCGGCCGAGTCGCCGCCGAATTTCTCCAGCGCGGCCTGGGCGAGCACCAGCGCCACCATGGCCTCGGCGACCACACCGGCCGCCGGCACCGCACACACATCCGACCGCTGGTGGATGGCCACGGCCTCCTCGCCGGTGGACATGTCGACGGTGGACAGGGCACGCGGCACCGTCGAGATCGGTTTCATCGCGATCCGCACCCGGACGTCCTCCCCGTTGGTCATGCCGCCCTCGAGCCCGCCCGCACGGTTGGTGGAGCGGAGCACGCCGTCGGGGCCGGGCACCATCTCGTCGTGCGCCGCGCTGCCGCGCCGGCGGGCGGTGGTGAAACCGTCGCCGACCTCGACACCCTTGATCGCCTGGATGCCCATCAGTGCTCCGGCGAGGCGCGCGTCGAGGCGAGTTTCGCCGCTGACGTGCGAGCCGAGTCCGACCGGCACGCCGGTGGCCACCACCTCGACGACGCCGCCGAGGGTGTCGCCGTCCTTCTTGGCCGCCTCGATCTCGGCGATCATCTGCTCTTCGGAGGCCTTCGCGAACGCACGCACCGGGCTCTCGTCGATCGCCGCGAGATCGCTGTATCGGGGTGCGGGGCCGTCGTAGGGGTCGCTGGCGCCGATGGAGATGACGTGCGAGAGCACCTCGATGCCGAAAACCTGACGCAGGAAGTTGCGGGCGACGGTGCCGGCGGCGACGCGGGCCGCGGTCTCGCGGGCGCTGGCGCGTTCGAGCACGGGCCGGGCGTCGTCGAAGCCGTATTTGAGCATGCCGGAGAAGTCGGCGTGGCCGGGCCGCGGCCGTGTCAGGGGCGCATTGCGGGCGCTGCCCTCGAGTTCGGTCGGGTCGACCGGGTCGGGGGCCATCACGGTCTCCCACTTCGGCCACTCCGAGTTGGCGATCTCGACGGCGACCGGACCGCCCATCGTGCGGCCGTGACGCAGTCCGCCGACCAGCGTGATCTTGTCGGCCTCGAACTTCATCCGGGCGCCGCGACCATAGCCGAGGCGGCGGCGGGCGAGTTGTTCGGCGATGTCGGACGAGGTGACCTCCACTCCGGCGACCATCCCCTCGACGATGGCGACCAGGGCCGGGCCATGGGACTCTCCGGCGGTTATCCAGCGCAACACAAGGGTCAATTGTTCCATGCGCCCGATGGCATCGGGCACACGGTCGCGGCCACCGGCGCGCGGGACGCCGCACCACCGGCCGACCGTGACCGATTCAGTGCGCGGCGGTCGACGCCAACCCCTGCCGCCACCTCTCCCGCAGCACCCCCGGGCTGGCACCGAACCACCGCTGACACGACCGGGACAGGACACTCTGCTCGGCGTAGCCCAGTTCGCGCGCGAGGTGACTCAGTGCGATGTCGGTGTCGCGCAGATACCGCACGGCCATCTCACGCCGCACGTCGTCGACGACGGCGTTGAAGGTCGTCCCCTCGGAGACCAGCCGCCGTCGCAACGTCTTGGGGTGCAGGCGGAATTGCTCGGCGACGATCGGCACCGTGGCCGAACCGGTCGGCAGCAGCTGTCGGACGAGTTCGCGGATCGCCGAGGCCATTGTCGGCCGGTGCCGGTCGATGACGGTGTCGAGATAGTCGAGCACGACGCGGTGGGCCATCTCGTCGGGCACCAGCGGTCGGCGGAGTTCGGACGCCAGCACGGTCATGCCGGCCCGCGGCGCGGAGAACGTCGGTGTGCAGGAGAAGTACCGCAGGTACTCCTCGGGCGGCACCAGCGGTGCGTGCGGGATGTGCACCGCCGTCGGTGCATAGCCCGACCCGAGCAGGAAGCGCAGCACCCGCAGCATCACGCCCAGCCCCAGTTCGATGACCTGCGGGCATGCGGGCGGATGGGCGATCAGGATCTTGAACTCCACAAATGACGTTTCGTCGCCGGGTTCGATCACCACCGAATTGGACGGGCTGTAGGTGCCGAGATAGTTCTCGAAGATGTCGATCGCCGAGGCCACGGACTGTGCGGTGCGGGCCGCGACGCCGACCGGACCGAACATCTCGATGCCCTGACGCTGGGCGAGCCGGCGCCCGAAGTCGGGAGTCCGGGTGGCCCTGGCCGCCGACTCGACCGCGTCGATGTGTGCCAGGTAGGTGATGAACGCGTCGAAGTTGCCGACATCGGACGCCTGGATACCGGCGGAGGCGAGCAGCGCGTCCGGGTCGCCGCCCAGTTCGGACACCAGTTGCGGATAGCCGCGCAACGAAGTGCCCCGGATCACAGACATGTTCCCTACTGTCAAACAGTTGGTCTCTGGTGTCAATACTCACCCCACTCCCGGAGGGCAAACTCACATCACTGACACCGAATGGTGAAAAGTCACAGCCGCAACAGAAAGGTGACAGCGAAACATGACCGACAAGAACCGCAAGTGGTTGCTTGCCAAGCGCCCCACGGGAATCGTGGGCCCCGAGGATTTCGATCTGGCCACAGAGCCCGTGCCGCCGATCGCCGAGGGTGAGTTCCTCGTGCGCAATCGGTGGCTGTCGTGCGACCCCGCGCAGCGCACCTACATGGAGTTCGACAGCTACATCCCGGCCGTCGAGATCGGCGCGATGATGGTCGGCGCATCCGCCGGCGAGGTCGTCGAGTCCCGCCACCCCGACTTCAAGGTCGGTGACGTGGTGTCCGGTGCCTTCGGCTGGCAGGACTATGCGATCAGCGACGGCGCCCCCTTCGCGGGCCTCATCCCGCCGGTGGTGATTCCGGAAGGCGTCGACGCGCCGACCGCGCTGTCCCTGTTCGGCATCACCGGGCTCACCGCCTACATCGGCCTGATCGACGTGGCCGAGGTCAAGGCCGGCGACACCGTCGTCGTATCCGGTGCCGCGGGTGCCGTCGGGTCGGTCGTCTGCCAGATCGCCAAGATCAAGGGTGCCCGCGTCGTGGGCATCGCCGGCGGAGCCCGCAAGTGCGACATGCTGCGCAACGAGCTCGGCGCCGACGACGCGATCGACTACAAGAACTCCGACGTCGTCGCCCGTCTCGCCGAGACGTGCCCGGACGGCGTCGACGTGTTCTTCGACAATGTCGGCGGCGAGATCCTCGACGCAGTGCTCGGCCACATCGCGGTCGGCGCACGGATCGCGCTCTGCGGGTCCGTGGCGGGCTACAGCGAGACGCAGGGACGCATGCCCGTCTACAACGTCTTCAACCTCACCCTGCAGCGCGCCACCATGCGCGGCTTCCTGGTCTTCGATCGCCTCGATCGGGCCGACGCGGCGATCACCGACCTCGCGACCTGGGCCGCCGAAGGAAAGATCAAGAACCAGATCGACGTCGTCGAGGGTCTCGAGAACGCTCCCGCCGCCCTCCGGCGCCTCTTCACCGGCGAGAACATCGGCAAGCAGCTCGTCAAGATCACCGACTGACCGTCCACAACTCTCGAAAAACGAACTCCCACAACAAGAAAAGGACACTCTCATGGGAATGCTGGAGAACAAGAAGGCCATCGTCACCGGTGGCGCCAACGGCATCGGCGAACAGACCGTACGGCTGTTCCTCGAAGAAGGTGCCAGCGTCGTGATCGCCGACATGAACGCCGAGCGCGGCAAGCAGCTGGCCGACGAACTGGGCTCCAAGGCCGCGTTCGTCGAGGTCGACCTCTCCGCGCAGGAACAGATCGGGCCGATGATCGAGCAGGCCGTGGGCTTCCTCGGCGGCCTGGACATCCTGGTCAACAACGCCGGTTTCGGTATCTTCGGCCGCACCCACCTGATCGATCCGGAGGACTGGTACCGGATCATCGAGGTCAACCTCAACGCGTTGTTCCACACCTGCCGTCACGCCGTGCCGCACATGATGGAGCAGGGCGGCAGCATCATCAACACCGCTTCGGTGTCGGGCACCCGCGCCGACTACGGGTTCAACGCCTATGCCGCGGCCAAGGGCGGCGTGATCAACTACACCCGCAACCTGGCGCTGGACTACGCGCTGGACAACATCCGCGTCAACTGCATCTCCCCCGGTCTGATCGAGACGCAGCTGACCGGCCCGCTGCGCGGACATCCGGATGCCTTCCAGAGCTACATGGATAACATCCCGATGTCGCGGGTCGGCTCGCCGAAGGAGATCGCCAACGTCATGCTGTTCCTGGCCTCGGACCTGGCGTCCTACGTCACCGGCCAGGAGATCCCGGTCGACGGCGGCGTGACCGCGTGGAACGGTCAGCCCCGCTTCCTCAAGCACTTCGGTGACACCGTCGTCAAGGGCTGAGCGACGCCGAGCACCACTCGAGCCGGCCGGACTTTGCTCCGGCCGGCTCGGTCCCGTTCATCCGGACCAGCCGCTCCACGCGCCACCCGACAGCAGCAGGCACACGGTCGCGCCGAACAGCGCCGGCGCGTGCGGCAGTGCGTCCCGGGTGCGCAGTCCGGCGTGGGCGGCGAACCCGATGATCGACGCGAGAAACACCACGAGCAGGGCGGTCGCCACATCGGCGACGAGACCACCGAGGACGAACGCGAGTTTCGCGTCGCCACCGCCGCACAGACCGGCCAGCGCCGCGACGAGGTAGGGCACCGCTGCGACGGTGGCGGTCAGACCGACCATCGGGTGTGTCGTCGCCATCCCGACGGTTGCCACGATCCCGGGCCAGACCAGCGCCGTCGGTATCCGTCGGGTACGCAGGTCCCCGACGGTGATCCGGCACAACCACAGCAGCACGACCCACACGACCATCCATCGAGCGTGCCGCACAATCCGCCGGCCGCCGATTTCTCATCCACAGGTCAGTGCACGCCCAGCGCCGCCGCCATCGCCTCCCGGGGAGCCGGTTGCCCGGTGAACTGTTCGACCTGGCTGAACGCCTGATGCAGCAGCATCACGAGCCCGCCCACGACGCGTCCGCCCGCGTCGGTGACCGCGGTCGCCAGCGGCGTCGGCCACGGGTGATAGATCACGTCGACCAAGCGCGGCGCCCCGGCCAGTGCCGGCACCAGCGCGACCGCGCCGTCGGCGGGCACGGTGGAGATCACCACACCGCTGCCACCGGCGCGGTCGGCCAGGGCGTCGTCGGCGACGAACGGCAGCACCGAGGTGTCCATCCCCAGCCGCCGGGCCAGCCCGGTGACCGGGGCGGCGCGTCCGGCGTCCCGGGCGACGACGGTGAGGTGGGTGTACCCGGCGTCGGCCAGGGCCGCCACCGACGGGAGTGCGGTGCCGCCGTTGCCGATCAGGGTCGCCGTCGGGTTGGCCGCGGCGTCGGCCCCGACCTCGGCCAACGTTCCCGCGATGCCGTCGATGTCGGTGCAGTCGGCGCGCCAACCGCGGTCCGTGCGCACCAGGGTGTTGGCCGATCCGATCATCTCCGCCCGCGCGGTGCGTTCGTCGGCGAAGGCCAGCGCCGCCAGCTTGGCCGGCATGGTCACCGAGAACCCGACATACTCGGGGCCGGCACCGGACACCACGCCCGGCAGTTGCTCGCCGGTGCATTCGATGCGCTCATAGGTCCAGTCGAGCAGACCCAGCGCGCGGTAGGCCGCCAGGTGCAGGTCCGGCGACCGCGAATGACCGACCGGTGAGCCGAGCACGGCGGCCCGGCGAGCTTTCGAATCCATCGCGTTCAGCTGCAGCCCGTCGTGAGGAGTTTGTTCTCGCAAGCCTTTTCACGATTACGCTTGTGCTCGTCGAAGTCGTCGGCGAACAGCGTCGTGCCCTTGTTGTCGACGGTGACGAAGTACAGCCACCGCCCGTCGGCCGGGTGTTCGGTGGCCTCGAGTGCGGCCTTTCCGACCGCGCCGATCGGCGTGACCGGGAGGCCTTCCACCCGGTAGGTGTTCCACGGGTTGTCGGCGGTGTAGTTGTCCCCGTGCACGTCGATGTTGGTCACCTGGGCGGTGTAGTTGGCCGTCGAATCCATTTCCAGCCGTTGACCTTTGGCCAGCCGGTTGAGAATCACCCGGGCGACCTTGGGGTAGTCGTCGGCGTTGGCGACCTCGCGCTCGACGACCGACGCCGCGGTCAGCGTCTGATAGGGCGTGAGATTCGATTCGCGCTCGGTGAGCAGACCCCACTCCTCGTAGCGGGCCGCGCTGGCGACGATGAGGTCGCGCAGGATCTGCACCGGCGAGTGGTTCGGGTCGATGCGCTCCCAGGTGCCCGGCGCGATCAGCCCTTCGATGCGGCGGTGGTCGCCGGGCAGCGACTCGACGGCCGGCCGCGCCCAGTCGGGGATGCCGAGTTCGTCGACCGATGCCGTGGCCGCGGCCTGCTGGAGTTGCTCGACCGTGGCACCGACCCGTTGTCCGTTCACCGTCACCGCGGTCGCATCGGCGATGCGGTGGAAGATGCCGATGGTGGTCTTGCCGTCGATGCCCTTCTTGTCGTCGAGTTGCAGACCCTCGGGGACGATGATGCGGCCGACGCGGTGATCGACACCGGTCATCATGTCGACCGCGGTCGCGGCGGGAATCTGGGTGCGCAGCTTGTAGTAGCCCCCCGACATCGCCTGCCCGCCCGCCGCGTTGACGAAGGCGTTGACGCTGCCGACGACGTCGTTCTGTTCGAGGATGCGGCCGAAGTCGGCGATCGTCGAGTCGTCCGGGATGTCGACGACGACGTCGGCGGTGCCGGCGGCATTGGAATAGTCCTTGTTGTTCTCGAACACCCCGAGTTTGCGGAGCCCGACGAAACCGACGCCCGCGACCAGCGCGACCAGGCAGATCAGGGTCACCCCGAGGACGATGCGACGGCGAAGATAGTTGGGCCGCTTGTCCTTCTTCTGCTTGGGACGCTTCGGCTTGGTGGGCCGCTTCGCGGGCTTCGGCTGCTTCGACGGCCGGGGTTCGGTCGTCGGCGCGGCCAGGTCCTCGTCGGTGTCCAGGAAGTGGGTGACCGTCGCGGTGCCCGCGGCAGCGGAGGCGGGCGCGCCGGAGGAAGCCGGGCGGGGCGCCGTCGGCGGGGTCCGGCGGGGCATGGCACGCCGCAGCGGATCGTCGTACTCCCCGGACGTGACATGCAGCCGTTCGGCCGGCTGCGCCCACATCGTGCCGGTGTCCGACGTGACCGTGTCCGACGCCGACGGCGATTCACGGAAGGAGCCGGTGTCGCTCTCGCCCGTCGACGTCTCGACCCGACGACGCCGGTGCCGGGTCGTCGGTTTGCCGTCGGCGGGCTGCGTGAAATAACGCAGCCGGTCGAGGTCGAGCTTGTCGGTCGCGGCGTCGGAGAACTCGTGACGCCGGGGCCGAGCGCGGTCGTCACTCACCGAGCGCAGCCTCCCGGAGGGCATGCAGGACTCATCGTCGCGTATCCAGCCACCCCTGCAGGATAGCGACCGCGGCAGCCTGATCAATCACGGCGCGCGCAGAGCGGGCGTCACGTCCGCTCGCCCGCAGCGATTGTGCCGCGGTCACCGTGGTCAGACGCTCGTCGGAGTATTCGACCGGAATCGGCGCCAGGCGTGTCGCGAGACGATCCCCGAACTCGCGGGCGGCATCGGCCGCGGCACCGCGCTCGTTCCGCAACGTCTTGGGCATTCCGACGATGACGCCGACCACCTCGTACTCCTCGGCGATCGCCGCGATGCGGCCGATGTCACCGTCGGTCTTCGGGGTCCGGGCCACCGTCTCGACCGGGGTGGCGAGGATGCCGTCGGGGTCACAGACCGCGACGCCGATCCGGACACTGCCGACGTCGATGCCGAGCCGACGGCCGCGAGTCGGGCTCATCGATCGCGCACGAGCTCGCGGATGCGGGCCATCGCCGCGTCCACGCCGGCCGCATCGGTGCCCGAGCCCTGCGCGAGGTCGGGTTTGCCGCCGCCGCGTCCGCCGACGAGTCCGGAGATCTCCTTCACCAGGTCACCGGCCTTGATGCCGAGGCCGCGCGCGGCGTCGGTGGTGGCGATGACGAACGGGACCTTGTCGTCGGCCGCCGAGAACACCGCGACGACCGCCGGGCGGTCGGCGACGCGGCCGCGCAGATCGGTCGCCAGGGTGCGGAGGTTGCCGGCGTCGACACCGTCGGGCAGCCGGCCACCGACGATCAGCGTCTGCCCCGATGTCACCGCGGCGTCGACCAGCCCGCCGGCGGCGGCCCGGGCCGACTCGGCGCGCAGCTTCTCGACCTCTTTCTCCGCGTCCCGCAGCTTGGTCACCAGTTGTTCGACGCGGCCGGGCACCTCCTCGGACGGCACCTTCAGCGACGACGCCAGCCCGGCGAGCAGCGCCCGCTCCTTGGACAGGTAACGGAAGGAGTCCATCCCGACGTACGCCTCGACACGCCGCACACCCGAGCCGACCGACGATTCGCCGATGAGGGTGACCGGACCGATCTGGGCCGACGACGCGACATGCGTGCCGCCGCATAGCTCCATCGAGAACGGTCCGCCGATCTCCACCACGCGCACCACGTCGCCGTAGTTCTCGCCGAACAACGCGATGGCGCCCATCGACTTGGCCTCGGTGAGACCGGTCTCGAAGGTGTGGACGGGATAGTTGGCCTCCACCGCGGCGTTGCTGATCTCCTCGATCTCGCGACGCTGGCTCTCCGACAACGGTTTTCCGGAGTGGAAGTCGAACCGCAGGTAACCCGGACGGTTGAGCGAACCGGCCTGGGTGGCGGTGGGCCCGAGGACCTCACGCAGCGCGGCGTGCACCATGTGCGTTCCTGAGTGTCCCTGCGTCGCACCGTGGCGCCACGACTGGTCGACCGTGGCGATGACCTCGTCGCCCTCGGCGATCTCGCCCTCGTCGACGACGACCTTGTGCAGCCACACCGACTTGCCGGCCTTCTGTACGTCGGTGACCCGCAGTCGCACCCCGTCGCCGGTGGTGATGGTGCCGACGTCGGCCATCTGGCCGCCGGATTCGGCGTAGAGCGGGGTCCGGTCGAGGATCACGACCAGTTCGGAGCCCGGCGCCGCGGAGGTGACCCGTGCGCCGTCGGCGACGAGCCCGAGGACCTTGGCCTCGCTGACGAGCTCGCCGAATCCGGTGAACTCGGTCGGGCCGCGGTCGAGGAACTCGCGGTACACCGAGAGGTCGGCGTGCCCGGTCTTGCGAGCGGTCGCATCCGCCTTGGCGCGTTGCTTCTGCTCGGCCATCAGCGCGGTGAAGCCGGCCTGGTCGACGTCGAGTCCGGCTTCGGCGGCCATCTCGAGGGTCAGGTCGATCGGGAAACCGTAGGTGTCGTGCAGGGTGAAGGCGTCGTCACCGCTGATCACCGACGCCTCGGCGGCCTTCGTCGCCGCGGCGGCGTCGGCGAACAGCTTCGACCCGGCGGCCAGGGTCTTGGAGAACGAGGCCTCCTCACCGACGGCGACGTCGATGATGTGGCGTCGCTGCTCGGCGAGGTTCGGGTACGACGGCGACATGGTGTCGATGACGAGTTCGATGAAGGCGCCCATCGTCGGCCGGTCGGCGCCGAGCAGACGAACCGACCGCACGACGCGGCGCAGCAGGCGCCGCAGCACGTATCCGCGGCCGTCGTTGCCGGGCAGCACGCCGTCGCCGATGAGCATCGCGGCGGTGCGGGCGTGGTCGGCGATGACACGGAACTTCACGTCGTCGTCGTGGTTGCCGGCACCGTAGGCGCGGCCGGTCAGCTCGGCGGCGAGGTCGATGATCGGCTTGAGCAGGTCCGTCTCGTAGACGTTGTCGACACCCTGCAGCAGGCAGGCGACACGTTCGATGCCCATGCCGGTGTCGATGTTCTTCTTGGGCAGCGGCCCGAGGATCTCGTAGTTGTCCTTGCCGCCGCCGGGCCCGCGGACGTTCTGCATGAACACGAGGTTCCAGATCTCGATGTAGCGGTCTTCGTCGGCCTCGGGGCCGCCCTCGACGCCGTAGTCGGGGCCACGGTCGTAGAAGATCTCCGAGCACGGCCCGCACGGTCCGGGCACGCCCATCGACCAGTAGTTGTCCTTGAGACCGCGGCGCTGGATGCGCTCGGCGGGCACGCCGATCTCGTCGCGCCAGATGGCCTCGGCCTCGTCGTCGTCGAGATAGACGGTCGGCCACAGCTTGTCGGCCGGGATGCCGTAGCCGCCGTCGGCAACACTGTTGGTCAGCAGTGTCCAGGCGAACTGGATCGCCTCGCGCTTGAAGTAGTCGCCGAACGAGAAATTGCCGGCCATCTGGAAGAAGGTGTTGTGCCGGGTGGTGATGCCGACCTCGTCGATGTCGAGGGTGCGCACGCACTTCTGCACGCTGGTGGCGCGGGAGAAGTCGGGGGTCTGTTCGCCGAGGAAGAACGGCTTGAACGGCACCATGCCGGCGTTGACGAACAGCAGGTTCGGGTCGTCGAGGATCAGCGACGCGCTGGGCACCTCGGTGTGCCCCGCCTTGATGAAGTGATCGAGGAAACGCTGCCTGATGTCGTGGGTCTGCACGACATACCAGCTTACCGTCGCATCGGGCCACCACCGCGCCCCACCGGCCGGTCCGCCGGGGATGCAGACCGCAGGCGAGTCGGGCGACCACCGTGCCCCACCGGCCGGTCCGCCGGGATGCAGGCTCAGGCGAGTCGGGCGACCACCGCGCCCCACCGGCCGGTCCACCGGGATACAGAGGAGAAGGCGAGCGGGTCCACCAATCCGGCCACCTGCGAGTCCGTCGAGATGCAGACTGGACTGATGACGGGTGACCACCAATACACGGTCACGGCGACGTGGACCGGAAACCGCGGCACCGGCACCTCCGGGTACCGCGACTACGACCGCAGCGTCAAGGTGCATGTCGAGGGCAAACCCGACATCCTGGCGTCCGCGGACGCGATCTTCCGGGGCGACCCGAGCCGGTGGAACCCCGAGGACATGCTGATCGCGGCGCTCGCGCAGTGCCACATGCTCTCCTACCTGCACGCCTGCGTCGAACGGGGCGTCGTCGTGATGTCGTATGTCGATGACGCCGTCGGACACATGGAGCAGCAGGGCAAGGGCGGGCACTTCGTCGAGGTCGTCCTGCATCCGCGGGTGCACATCACCGATGCGTCGAAGGTCGAGGACGCGATCACCGCGCACGACGACGCGCACGACCGGTGCTTCATCGCGAGTTCGATGAACTTCCCGGTGCGGCACGAGGCGATCGTGCGGGTGGCCGGGGTGTCAGCGACGGCGTGACCGGCTGACCGCGCCACGCACGATCGACCGCAACCGGCCCAGGCGCGCCCCGATCTCCCGTTCGTACCCGTGGTCGGTCGGGTGGTAGTAGTCGACGCCGACGAGATCATCGGGCGCGTACTGCTGTGCGAGCACCCCGTCGGGATCGTCGTGCGGATACCGGTACCCGATCGCGTTGCCGAGTTTCTGCGCGCCCGCGTAGTGACCGTCGCGCAGATGGGCGGGCACCGCGCCGGATCGGCCGGCCTCGACGTCGGCAAGTGCCGCGCCGATCGCCGAGACCACACCGGCCGACTTGGGTGCGGTGGCGAGGTGGATGGTCGCCTGGGTCAGCGCGAGCTTGGCCTCCGGCATGCCGACGAGCGCGACGACCTGCGCGGCGGCCACGGCGGTCTGCAGTGCGGTCGGGTCGGCCATCCCGATGTCCTCGCTGGCGTGGATCATCAACCGCCGCGCGATGAACCGGGGGTCCTCCCCCGCCGCGATCATCCGGGCGAGGTAATGCAGCGCGGCGTCGACGTCGGAACCGCGGATCGACTTGATGAACGCGCTGGTCACGTCGTAATGCTGGTCGCCGTCCCGGTCGTAGCGGACCGCGGCCCGGTCGATGGCCGCGGCCACGTCGTCGACGTCGAGCACACCCTGGTCGGCGGCGGCATCCGCCGCGGCCTCGAGCGCGGTCAACGCCCGGCGCGCATCACCGCCGGCCACCGCGACCAGATGGTCGTAGGCGGGGTCGGTGACCGCGACGTGGCCGTCGAGGCCCCGCGGATCGGCGACCGCGCGCGACAGCACCTCGCGGATGTCGTCGTCGGACAGCGACCGCAGCTGCAGCACCAGCGACCGTGACAGCAGTGGCGCCACCACCGAGAACGACGGGTTCTCGGTGGTGGCCGCGACGAGCAGCACGATCCGGTTCTCCACGGCGTCGAGCAGGGCGTCTTGCTGGGTCTTGGAGAAGCGGTGGACCTCGTCGATGAACAGGACCGTCTGCTGCCCGTCGATGAGGCGGCGGCGGGCGACGTCGATGACCGCGCGCACCTCCTTGACGCCCGCCGACAACGCCGACAGCGCCTCGAAGCGGCCGCCGGTGGACCGGGAGATCAGCGCGGCCATGGTCGTCTTGCCGGTCCCGGGCGGGCCGTAGAGCAGCACCGATGCCGCACCGGATCCGTTGATCAGGCGGCGCAGCGGCGATCCCGGCCCGAGCAGGTGTTGCTGTCCGACGATCTCGTCGAGCGATTGCGGCCGCATCCGCACGGCCAGCGGGGCCGACGCCACCGGGGCCGCGGTCAGGCCACTCGTCGCGGCGGGTGCGGGTGACGGGGTGTCGAACAGGCCGTCCATTCTCAGGCGAGCCAGAGCCGCTGCAATGCAGCGGACAGGCTCGCCGCGAACTCGGCGATCACCGGTTCGCCCGCCCGGGTGGCCGCGGCGGACAGACTCGCCCACCGGGTCACCAGCACGCGCGGGTCGTTGGTGTGCAGAGCCCAGTCGTGGGTGTAGCCGGCGGCGGTCACGTGGATCGCGGACACGGTCTCCGGACCGTCGGCCGGCAGCATCCAGACCGTGGACAGCCACTTCCACAGCAGGCGGCCGGTGAGGATCTTGCGGTACGCCTCGCGGTCGTGGGTGAAACTCGGCCAGATGCCCGACACCTCCGACCGCCAGGCGTCGATCAGCGAGATCTCCAGTTCGGCACGGCGCTCGAGGTCGGCGTGGCGCAGGCGGGTGCCGAAGGTGACGGTGGCGTAGGCGACGTCGAGTGTGGCGTCGCGGAACCCACCCCACTCGTAGTCCATGAACTGCACGCCGGCGTCGTTGAGCAGGATGTTCTCCGGACCGACGTCGGACGGGCTGAACGCGCGATGATCTCCCTCGCCGAACAGCCGGCACGCCGCACGCAGACGGCCGAGCACCTCGTCGGGCAGATCGATCCCGAGCCGATCGGTCAGTGCGGGGGCGTCCGCGACGGCGCGCGCCGCCGCCTCACCGAGTGCATCGGCATCCTCCAGGCCGTTCAGTCCGCGGCGCAGCAGCGCCAGATAGTCGCCTTCGCCGCCGACCGTCGCGGCGTGCATCCGGCCGAGCGCCTGCCCCCAGGCGCTCACCGCATGCGAGGTCTCGACGAGATCGGTGCCCGACAGTAGCGACGACATCGAGCGTCCGTGCCCGAGATCGGAGAGCACGAGCAGCCGCACGTCGGGATCCGACGCGATCAGTTGGGGTCCCGGACGGGACTCGGTGGGCAGTGCCGTCGCGTACTTGTAGGACGCGAGTTCGCGGTGGAAGGCGCGCGGATCCTCGTCGTCGGGAAGCGCCTTGATGACCAGCGTGCGATCCATCGAGAGCGGGTTGGCCATCACCCGGGCGCGCACCACGATGGTGCGCCCGCTGCCGCCGAGATCCTCCGGATCGGCAAGGGTGACAGGAGACCCGGCCCTGTGCGAAAGCACTGCCTCGGCCGCGCGCACCACGCTCGTGATGCGATTCTCAGTGATTACCGTCATGTCATCAACCAACGTACCCAACGCGCCGCCACCCCGTCACGCGAGTTCATCCACTTGCAATCAAACCCGCTCTCGCGCAACATCACTGCGCCCCCGGGGTTCACTCCACGACCATCGGGCTCACGTCGACGGCGACATCGATGTGACTCTTCTTCGATTCGGTGTAGATCACGCCGCGCAGGGGCGGGACGTCGTCGTAATCCCGGCCCCACGCCACGGTGACGTGACGCTCGTCGACGAGTTTGTCGTTGGTCGGGTCGAACGCCACCCAGTGGTCGCCCGGCAACCACACGGCGGCCCACGCGTGGCTGGCATCCGCACCGAAGATCCGGGAACGGCCCGGCGGCGGATCGGTCGCCAGATAGCCCGATTCGTAGCGTGCGGCGAGCCCCACCGCACGCAGACACGCGATCGCCACCCGCGCGAAGTCCTGACAGACGCCCATCCGGCGCTCCATCACGGTGTCGACCCGGGTGCTGATGGCGGTGGACCCGGACTTGTAGGAGAAATCGTGGAAGATGCGGCTCGTGAGGTCGGTGATCGCCTCGATCAGCGGGCGGGCGGGCGTGAACACCTGGCGCGCGTAGGCCATCACCGCCGGGGTGATCTCGGCGGGCGTGAGGTCCAGGACGAACTCCATCGCCTCGGCACCGGCGGCCCCCAGGCCCGCCGGGCGCGCCCACTCCCACGGTCCGAGCGCCGCCGCGGACAGCAGCAACCCGGCGTCGGGCGGATCGACGTCGACCACCGACGTGGCGGTGACGACCAGCTCTTCGTGGCTGGTACGGACGTGGAAGTACGAGTCGCTGTTGCCGTACACGTCGACACCGGTCGACCAGTCGTCGGGCTGGGGTTCGATGCGCACCTCGGTGTCGACGACGTGCTGGTGGGGCAGTTCCCGGGGGGTCAGGTAACACCGGCCATAGGACGACGACACGTCGTCGTCGTAGGTGTAACACGTCCGGTGGTACACGCGGTAGCGGCGCCTCATCCGATCGGGTCCGTTCCGCCGCCACCCCAGATGGGCTGCGCTTCACGCGGCGGTGCGAACCGGGTCCGGGTCAGCACGTCGGACAGCTCCCGCGATCCCTCGCGCAGCACGCTCATCAGCTCGTCGAGTTCGCCGCGACGCCCGGCGCCGACCTCGCACAGGTCGCCCGGGTCGGAGCGCCGCAACTCGGCGATCATCTCCTCGACGATGCGTTCGGCGTTGGCCGAGCGCACCTCCTCGGGCACCGCGGTGAGGTCCCGCCGCATGCAGGTCAGGTGGTAGATCATCGCCCGAGGGTTGGACTCGTCGAACAGCAGCAGTTCCATCACCGCGTCGAGTTGGTAGAGGCCGCGGTTGCGGCGCCGGTAGATGACCGACGACTCGTTGGCCACCAGGTACGACTCGAGCAGTGCCTGTTCCACCTCACGGTCGTGCTGGTCGACGAACAGCGCCGCGGTCAGATCGGCCAGGGTCAGAGCACGTTCGAGGCGCCGGCCGAGATCCATGAACGACCATCCGGCGTCGTGCACCATCGATTCGGCCTGCAGGCCCGACAACGCCAGCACACCGTGCAGCACCTCGTCGTGGGTGTGGGCCAGTTCCGGCCCGAAATCGAGTGACCCGGCGGTGGGTGCGGCCCAGTCGATCGTCGGATGACCGGTCGAGACCTGCGTGGAGAACTCCTCGATGGCCCGTTCCACGGGGGCGAGCACCATCCACGTGCTGGTCGACATCTGGTCGCGGACCGCGCGGGCGGACGCGACCAGCCGGTCGACCGAGTGCGCGATGGTGCCCGGCACCGACCGGCTGACGGTGAGATCGGTGATCTTCGCCAGCGCCTCGGAGACCGTGCGCGGCGCGATCTGCGCGTCGTCCGACGACGGCGCCAGATCGGCGGTGGACAGGAACCCGGCGGTGCCGCTGACGGTGGCGACGGCGTGCAGCATCAACGGCACCCCCGCCGACCCCGTCATCCACGGACGGTACTGGAAATCCTGGTAGCGCTCTCGGGCCACCTTGGCCATCCGGGTGACCAGTTCGGTGCGTTCGCCGTAGCGGCCGAACCAGAACAGGTCGGACAGGACGCGGGGACTCGCGGCGGCCGCGACCTCGGAGTAGTCGGGCGGCGCCTGACCGGCCCGCAACTCGACGACCTCCTCGGTCGGCGCGATCCGGGTGCCCGATTTCCGGGAGACGTGTCCGCCGACCTCGGCGTTGGTCACCCACACGTCCTTGGCGGCCACCGTCCGCTGCGCCGCCCCGGCGACCCCGTCGGCGAGCACCGCACCGAGCCCGCCCGGCATCACGGCGTACGTCGATCCCTGCGCCACGCTGAAGGTGCGCAGCGCGACGGGGGCGGCCCGCACCACGCCGGTTCCGATGGTGGGGTCCGGCTGGTACATCCCCGGCGTCATGCTGGGCGCGACGGAGTACGACTCGGCCAGTCGCGCCACCCACTGCCAGGTCTGCGCCTCGATCCGGCTCGCCAGGTCGGCACGGGCGGCCGTGCCGAGCATCGGCGCGATGATCTCCTCGCCGGTGTGGAAGTTGGTGAGCACGAGCGCGTCGAGTTCGGCCTGGATCTTGCCGCGTTGCAGGTCGTCGCCGGCCCACAGTGTCGGCACCGACCGCAGCGCGAGTTCTTCGTCGAGCAGCGCCGGCGCCAGCTTCTCCAGCACGGTGTGCAGCGCGGGATTCTCCAGCACCCCACTGCCCAGGGTGTTGACGACGGTGACGTTGCCCCGGGAGATGGCCTCGACGAGGCCGGCGACGCCGAGGCGGGAGTCGGTGCGCAGGTCCAGGGGGTCGGCGTATTCGGCGTCGACCCGGCGCAGCAGCACGTCCACCCGTTTGTAGCGGCCCAGGGACCGCATGTAGACGACGCCGTCGCGGACCGTCAGGTCGGCACCCTCGACGAACGGCACACCGAGGGTCGAGGCGAGATAGAACTGGTCGAATGCGGTCTGCGACATGGCGCCCGGGGACAGCACCGCGACGGTCGGGTCGTCGACACCGGGCGGCGCATAGTCGATCAACGCGAGCCGCAGCGTGCCGGCGAAGGTGGCCATCGGGCGCGGTGCGCAGGTCTGGAACAGCTGCGGAAACGTGCGGGAGAGCAATCGCCGGTCGACGATCGCAAAGCCGATCCCCGACGGCGCCTGGGTGCGGTCGCCGTACACCTCGAACCGGCCGTCCGGTCCGCGGCCGAGATCGGCGCCGTGCAGGAACAGCGCGTGCGGGCGCGGGACCTCCAGGCGGGCGGCCTTGCGGATGTATCCCGGATGCCCGAACACCATCTCGGGCGGTAGCAGACCCGACGTGATCGTCTTCTGGTCCCGGTAGACGTCGCGCAGCAGCAGGTCGAGCAGCATCGCTCGCTGGGTGACGGCCTTCTCCAGTTCGGCCCACTCGACGCCGTCGAGGATCAGCGGAACCGGATCGACCTGCCAGTCACGGGCGCTGGTCTGCGCGCCGTCGAACTCGTTGTAGAAGACGCCCTCGTCGGTGACCGATTCGGCCAGCCGCGCGGCCGCGGCCACCAACCGGGCATTGCCGCGCGCACCGAATCCGGCGACGAGATCGTCCCAGGCCACTCGCGCCCGGCCGGAGACGTCGAGCATCTCGTCGTACGGCGCAGCGCCGGCGCTGTCGGGGAGATAGCGATCGAACACCCCGGGCAGCGCACCACCCGACGAAACGGTCACCGGAGAACTGTACGTGCCCGCCGCAGGTCCAGGATCCCGGGGACCCCGCTGTCGGTGGCCAGTCGCGCCTGCCGCTCGCGCAGCAAACCGATGTCCACCGCACCTGTGGTGTGACCGGCCGCCTCGAAGCGCCCGTTGCGCCGGGATTCGGCCTCGACCGCGTTGACCGGCGGACGGTCGTAGGCGCGGCCACCGGGGTGCACGACGTGGTAGGTCGCGCCGCCGACCGACCGGCCGGAGACGGTGTCGATGACGTCGAAGGTCAGCGGTGTGTCGATGGTAATCGACGGATGCAGGGCGCTCGGCGGCTGCCACGCGCGGAAACGGATCCCGGCGACCCGTTCCCCGCTGCGCCCGGTGTGGGTGAGCGGAACGGGAAAACCGTTGCACGTCAACAGGTATCGGTCGTCGTCGCCGCCCTGCACGCGCACCTGCACACGTTCGATCGACGAGTCGACGTAGCGTGCGGTGCCGGTGCCGGTGGACTCCTCACCGAGGGTGTTCCACGGTTCGATGGCGCCGCGCAGCTCGACCTCGTGGTCGCGGATTTGCACGGTACCCAGCCGCGGGAAGCGGAACTCGGTGAACGGGTCGAGCCAGGCGGTGTCGAACGGGTAGCCCGCCTCGCGGAGATCCTCGGCGACCGACGCGATGTCGGCGATGACGTAGTGCGGCAGCAGGTGTTTGCCGTGCAGGTCGGCGCCGTGCCGGATGAGCCGCCCACGGTAGGGCTGATCCCAGAACCACGAGACCAGCGACCGCACCAGCAGCGACTGCACCATCGCCATCCGGTGATGCGGCGGCATCTCGAAGGCCCGCAGTTCGAGCAGTCCGAGCCGGCCGCGCGCCGAGTCGGGGCTGTAGAGCTTGTCGATGCAGAACTCGGCACGGTGGGTGTTGCCGGTGATGTCGGTGAGCAGGTGCCGCAGTGCGCGATCGGTGACCCACGGGTTGGGCGGGCCACCGTCCTCCCCCTTCTCGCTCAACCGGTCGATCTCGGCGAACGCGATCTCCAGCTCGTAGAGCGACGACTCACGGCCCTCGTCGACGCGCGGCGCCTGCGAGGTGGTGCCGACGAAGCGCCCGGAGAACAGGTAGGACAGGGACGGATGCCGCTGCCAGTAGGTCAGCATCGACACCAGCAGGTCGGGGCGGCGCAGCAGCGGCGACTCGGCGGGCGTGGTGCCGCCGAGGGTGATGTGGTTGCCGCCGCCGGTACCGCCGTGGCTGCCGTCGAGGTCGAACGTCTCGGTGCCCAGCCGCGTGTGCCGGGCATGGTCGTAGAGCGCCTCGAGGAGTTCCGACTGATCGGCGAACGAGGCCGTCGGCTGGATGTTCACCTCGATGACGCCGGGGTCGGGTGTGACGGTCAGCGATTGCAGCCTGCCGTCCGACGGAGGTCCGTAGCCTTCGATGACGACCGGCGTGGACACCGCCGCGGCCCCCGCCTCGACACCGCCGACGATCGCCAGGAAGTCCTCGAGGGTCGCGGTCGGCGGCATGAACACGTACAGCACTCCGCCGCGCACCTCGGCGACCACCGCGGTGCGCGGGACGGGTGCGTCCTCGGGCACGACCGCCGGCGCCTTGCTCGGACGGGTGGCCGGATGCTCGGGCAACTCCGCTCCGGCGGGTGCCGCCGGGCCGAGCGGGGTCATCGTCGAATCCGGCAGATCGTCGACCGGCACCGTGGGGTCCGCGTCGAACATGACCGGCTCGGGGCCCCACGAGAGCGAGCCCAGCGGCAGCCGCAGCCCCGCGGGAGACGTGCCCTCGGCCAGCACCAGACGCCCGCGGCGGGTCACCCAGCGCGCGCTCTGCCAGTGCGTCTCGTCCTCCGAGCGCGACAACGGCAACACATATGCCGTCGGGAGGTCGACGGCGGCGTCGAGTTTGTCCAGCAGTGCCTGCCGCGCCGCCGAACTGTCGACCACCTCGGCGGGTTCCTCGTCCTCTTCGGCCTCGGCCGCCGCGGCCAGCCGGGCCTGTTCGACGGCCGCGGCCGCGGCCGCATCCTCGGCCGGGTCGCCGGGCGGCATCTTCATCAGGGTGCTGAGGCGGACCAGCGGATCCTCGTAGGCCGGCCGCACCTGCTCGGGCGGCAGACCGAACGAACGCGCCATCGCGGCCAGCAGGCCGTGCGCGGCCTGAAGGGTGGCCGGTTGTTCGACGGCAGTGGACTCGGCGGTGCCGGTGGTCTCCACCTCGATGCTGGCCGCCGTCTGCTCGATCGTCGACCACGGGTCGGCCAGCAATTCCGGCTTCTGCCAGATCGGCTCCCCGTCGGTGCGCCACAGCAGGGCGATCTGCCAGCGCGGCAGCGGCTCCCCCGGATACCACTTGCCCTGACTGCGCTGCACGAGTCCGGTCGGCGCGTAGGCACCGCGGATTCGTTCGGCCAATCGGGACGCCAGCAGCCGCTTGTGCGGGCCGTCGGCGTCGGTGGTCCATTCCGGGTCGGTCTGGTTGTCGATCGAGACGAAGGTGGGTTCGCCGCCCATGGTGAGGCGCACGTCGCGATCGGCCATCTTCTGATCGAGTTCGGCGCCGAGCACGGTGACCCGGTCCCACTGCGCCGGCGTGTAGGGCAGGGTGACCCGGGGGTCCTCGTGGAACCGGGTGACGGTGTTGGAGAAGTCGAGGGTGGCGTGACACGGTCCGGTCGCGCCGGTGATCGGTGCGGCACCGCCGGGGTTGGGGGTCGCCGCGAGGGGGATGTGTCCCTCCCCGGCGAACAGACCCGACGTCGGGTCCATGCCGACCCACCCGGCGCCCGGCAGGTAGACCTCGGTCCACGCGTGCAGGTCGGTGAAGTCGGCGTCCGGGCCGGACGGGCCGTCGAGCGACTTGACGTCGGAGGTCAGCTGCACGAGGTATCCGGAGACGAATCGTGCCGCGAGGCCGAGCTCCCGCAACAACGCGACGAGCAGCCACGCCGAGTCGCGGCACGACCCGATGGCGCTGCTCAACGTGTACTCGGGGGTCTGCACGCCGGCCTCCAGCCGGACCGTGTAGTTGACCGCCTGGTTCACCGCGTGGTTCAGCGCGACGAGGAAGTCGATGATGCGCACCGGTCCGGTCGGGCGGTGGCGGGCGGCGAACTCGGCGATCGACGGATGCACCGGCGCGCCCGCGAACTCACCCTCGGTGACACCGACCGGACGCAGATAGATCTCCAGGTCGTTGCGGAGGTCTTCGGGGTAGGCGAAGCCGTAGTTCTCGGCCCAGTCCTCGATGAAGAAGTCGAAGGGGTTGATGGCCGTCAGGTCGGCCACCAGGCTGACCGTGATGGACAGCGTGGTCGACGGTTCCGGGAAGACCAACCGCGCCATGTAGTTGCTGAACGCGTCCTGCTGCCAGTTCAGAAAGTGTTCTGGCGGTTCGATTTTCAGCGAGTAGGCCTCGATCGGGGTGCGCGAGTGCGGGGCCGGTCGCAGACGGACAACATGGGGGTAGATCTTGACCGGGCGATCGAATGCGTAACTGGTGCGATGCTCGAGGGCCACCTTGATGGTCATGGTGTGAAATCACACCACATATGACGACCCGACGCCGGGTTTGATTTTGCGAACCTGCTCACTCGGACTCGGCCCCCTTGCGCGGCACCGGCTTCGCGTCGATACCCGACTCCTTGCGTTGCTGCGCGGTGATCGGCGCGGGCGCATCGGTGAGCGGATCGACGCCGCCGCCCGACTTCGGGAACGCGATCACCTCACGGATCGAGCTCTCCCCCGCCAGCAACGCCGTGATGCGGTCCCAGCCGAACGCGATGCCGCCGTGCGGCGGGGCGCCGAACGCGAACGCGTCGAGCAGGAAGCCGAACTTCTCCTGCGCCTCGTCGTGGCCGATGCCCATGATCTCGAACACCCGCTCCTGGACGTCGCGACGATGGATACGGATCGAGCCGCCACCGATCTCGTTGCCGTTGCACACGATGTCGTAGGCGTAGGCCAGTGCGGCCCCCGGATCGGATTCCAGCGCCTCGAGGGAATCCGGCTTCGGCGCGGTGAACGCGTGGTGCACCGCGGTCCAGGCACCCGAGCCGACCGCGACGTCACCGGATGCGGTGGCCTCGTCGACCGATTCGAACAACGGGGCGTCGACGACCCAGGTGAACGCCCAGTCGCCGTCCTTGCGCAGGCCGAGCCGGTCGGCGATCTCGCCGCGTGCGGCCCCGAGCAGCGCGCGCGACGCCTTGACCCCACCGGCCGCGAAGAACACGCAGTCGCCGGGCTTCGCGCCGACATGTGCGGCGAGACCGTCACGCTCGGCCTCGGACAGGTTCTTGGCGACCGGGCCGCCCAGGGTGCCGTCCTCGGCCACGAGCACGTACGCGAGCCCCTTCGCGCCGCGCTGCTTGGCCCATTCCTGCCACGCGTCGAGCTGCCGGCGCGGCTGCGACGCCCCGCCCGGCATGACGACCGCACCCACGTACGGCGACTGGAACACCCGGAACGGGGTGTCCTTGAAGTACTCGGCGCACTCGACGAGTTCGATGTCGAACCGCAGATCCGGCTTGTCCGAGCCGTAGCGGCGCATCGAGTCGGCGTACGTCATCCGCGGGATGGGGGTGCTGATCTCGACGCCGATCAGCTTCCACAGGGCGACGAGGATGTCCTCGGAGAGCGCGATCACGTCGTCCTGGTCGACGAAGCTCATCTCGATGTCGAGCTGGGTGAACTCGGGCTGCCGGTCGGCGCGGAAGTCCTCGTCGCGGTAGCAGCGCGCGATCTGGTAGTACCGCTCCATGCCGGCCACCATCAGCAGCTGCTTGAACAGCTGCGGGCTCTGCGGCAGCGCGTAGAACGTGCCGGGCTGCAGACGCGCCGGGACCAGGAAGTCACGGGCACCCTCGGGCGTCGACCGGGTCAGCGTCGGGGTCTCGATCTCGGTGAAGTCGTGGTCGGCGAGCACACCGCGGGCGGCCGCGTTCACCTTGGACCGCAACTTCAGGGCGTGGTTGGGACCCTCACGCCGCAGGTCGAGGTAGCGATACTTCAGGCGCGCCTCCTCGCCCGGGGACTCGTCGAGCTGAAACGGCAGCGGCGCCGAACTGTTCAGGACGTCGAGCGACACCGCGTTGATCTCGACCTCGCCGGACGGCAGGTTCGGGTTCTCGCTGCCGGCCGGACGCTCTTCGACGACGCCGGTGACGGTGACGCAGTACTCGGCGCGCAGCCGGTGTGCGGCCTCGGCGACGGCCTCGTCCCGGAACACCACCTGCACCAGACCGGAGCTGTCGCGCAGATCGATGAAGACCACGCCACCGTGGTCGCGACGACGGGCGACCCAACCGGCAACGGTGACGGTCTGCGAGGCGTCGGCGCGGCGGAGCGAACCGGCGAGATGCGTGCGGAGCACTGACGATGTCCTTCCCGAAAGGGGTCTGAGCGGATGCTGCTGATCGGGGTCAGTCTACGTTTCTGGCGAAGTTGCCCACGATCGGCCTACCTGGAAGGTCACGACGAATATGCTGGCCGCGAGAGAAAGCGGAGGGGCAACATGACTTTTCAGGGCGGCGGTCCGCTGGACACCTCCACCGTCTCGGGCGGCGGAGGCGGAGGCGGCGGTGGCGGCATGGGCCGGATCGCGCTCGGCGGCGGCGCCGGTCTGATCTTCACGATCATCGCCCTGCTGTTCGGCATCAACCCCGGATCCATCACCGGCGGGTCGACCACGACGGACATGTCGAGTCAGAGCACATCGGACATCGACGCCCACATCGCGTCGTGCACGCTGGAGAAGGCCAACACCGACGACGTCTGCCGGATCGTCGCGACGGTCGACAGCGTCAACCGGGTGTGGGCCGATCTGATGCCCGGCTACACGAAGCCGCAGACGAAGATCTTCTCCGGCTCGGTCAACACCGGGTGCGGTGCGGCGACCTCGGACACCGGGCCGTTCTACTGCCCGGTCGACGAGACGATCTACATCGACCCGACGTTCTTCGCGATGCTCCGACGGATGGGCGGGAGTGACGGTCCGCTCGCGCAGGAATATGTCATCGCCCACGAGTACGGTCACCACGTGGAGAATCTCACCGGCGTGCTCGCCAAGGGGAATCGGATGGGTGCGCAGGGCCCGCAGTCGGGGTCGGTGCGCATCGAGTTGCAGGCCGACTGCCTGGCCGGCGTGTGGGCGTATCACGCCGACAAGGGCAGCGACGCAATGCTGGAACCGCTGACCTCCGAACAGATCTCGACGGTGGTGCAGACCGCGAAGGCGATCGGCGACGACACCATCCAGGGCCGTAATTCCAACCCCGAGGGGTGGACCCACGGGTCGGCCCAGCAGCGGGTGCGGTGGTTCACCATCGGCTACAAGTCCGGTGATCCGCGCAAGTGCGACACGTTCGCGACCAACGACCTGTGACGGCCCGCGCGCGGACGGCGGTCGATGAACGGGCCGAGGCCTACCTCGCCCGGTGCGCGCGGCTCGATCCGTTGTTCGCCACCGAGGTCGGGATCGGCGGCCACGACCACCTGCTCACCGACTTCTCCCCCGACGCCTGTGCCGAGCGCTCCTCGGCGGCACGCGACGCGCTGATCGATCTGGCGTCGTTGCCGGTGGCCGACGAGATCGACCGGGTGACGGTGGCGACGATGTCCGCGTCGCTGCGCCGCGAGCTCGACCTCGCCGATGCCGGGGAGCGGGTCGGCGAGTGCAACGTCATCGCGTCGCCGCTGCAGGGTATCCGGGACATCTTCGATCTGATGCCGACCGATTCGGCGGACGATCGTGCGACGTTCGTGGCACGGCTGCGCGCCATCCCGGCCTGCGTGGACACCGTCATCGACGGGCTGCTGGACCGACTGGCCCACGGCCCGGTGTTCGCGCGGCGCCAGGTTGACCTCGTCGCCGAGCAGGCCGACTGCGCCGCGGACGCCATCGCCACCAACACCGCGGCGTTCGCCGACGACCCGGCGTTCGCGCGCGACCTGGCGGCCGCCCTCGAGGCCGCGCACTCGGCGTTCGGCGGGCTGGCGACGGTCCTGCGGGAGGCCGTGGCGCCGGCCTCGACCACCGCGGATGCCGTTGGGCGGCAACGCTATCAGCGGTTCCTGCCCGCCTATCTCGGTGCCGACACCGATCCGCTCGAGGCCTACGAGTGGGGCATGGGTCATCTTTCCGCGATCGTCGCGGAGCAGGCGGGGATCGCCGAACGGCTGCTGCCGGGCGCATCGATCGCCGAGGCGATGGCTCACCTGGATGCGTCGCCGCAGTACGCGATCGGCGATCGGCACGCGTTCGTCGCCTGGATGCAGGAGCTGTCCGACCGCGCGGTGGACGCACTGGCCGGCACGCATTTCGACATCCCGCCCCGGCTCACCCGCCTCGAGTGCCGGCTGGCGCCGTCGTCGACCGGCATCATCTATTACACGCAGCCGTCGGCCGACCTGTCGCGGCCGGGCCGGATGTGGTGGTCGGTGCCGCCGGCGCAGACCGTGTTCCACACCTGGCAGGAAACGACCACGGTGTTCCACGAGGGTGTGCCGGGCCATCATCTGCAGCTCGGGTCGGCGATCGTGAGCGAGGACCTCAACGACTGGCGCAAGTTGGCGTCGTTCACCTCGGGCCACGGTGAAGGGTGGGCGCTCTACGCCGAGCGGCTGATGGGTGAGCTCGGCTGGCTCGACGACCCCGGCGACCGCATGGGGATGCTCGACTCACAACGACTGCGCGCGGCCCGCGTGGTCCTCGACATCGGCGTGCACTGCGAGTTGCCCGCGCCCGAGTCGCTCGGCGGCGGCACCTGGGACGCCGAGAAGGCGTGGCAGTTCCTCACCGAGTCGGTCGCGATGGATCGTGCCGTGCTGCGGTTCGAACTGAACCGCTACCTCGGCTGGCCGGGGCAGGCCCCGTCGTATGCGCTGGGACAACGCGTCTGGGAACAGACGCGGGCCGCGGCGCTGGCGGCGAATCCGGAGTGGACGCTCAAGGACTTCCACACCCGGGCGCTCGCGTTGGGCGGGGTCACCCTCGATGTGTTGGCGCAGGAGATGGTTCGGTAGCCGGCGCCCCAGTCAGCTCCACGCCCCAGTCAGCTCCACGCCCCAGTCAGCTCCACGCCCCAGTCAGCTCCACGCCGGAACCCGCGGGAGCCGGCCCTCGTCATCCGTTCCGTGGGCCAGCCATTGGGCGAGGTACTCGCGGGTGCCGTCGACGCGCTGTCCGCCCCCATGCAGCTGCCACTCGTCACCTTCGAGAGTCGCCAGGGTCAGTGACGGCGCGTCGTCGAGACTTTCGAGCCGCCGCACCATGGCGTCGAGGGCGTTGAGCACCGAATCGGGGTCCGCCTCGTCGAGTGTCCACACCCGGCTGATGACGTTGTTGGCCAGCACCACCTCGGCGATGCGTTGCGGCACGACGTCGTCGCGTCGCAGTGTCAGCCCGGCGTGCTCGACGACGGCGTCGTCGGACAGTTCGTCCACCCGCTCTGCGGCTCGGGCGAAGGCGCGGTTGGACTCGCGGAAGCGCGCCCTGACGTCCTCGGTCGCCGAGCCTTCGCCGACCGGACTCCCGACCGCGGATTCGACGGCGGCGGCCAGGGCGAACCCGCCCTCAGCCAACGTGGAGATGACCTCACGACGCGGCCGCCCGTCGGCCGACGGTGCGTCGAGCAGGTCGTCGCCCATCATCGTGACGATGGTGTCCAGCATGTCCGACTCGCGGCCCAGCCGCGACAGATCCGAGGCGAGTCTCGAGACGGTGGTCATGGGTCCATCCTGGCACTCGGGGCCGGGATCACCAACGGACCGTTCGGGGCTCGGCCGGCGCCTCGCACCTCAGGACAGCGCCCTTTGGCGGGAGCGGGAGAGGTGTCCGCCCTCAGCGAGGGAGCGACAGCAATCGACGGATCTCGTCGACGATCCCGTCGAGTCCCACCCGATGCTGCTCACCGTTGGACAGGTCCTTGACCTCCACCTGGCGTTCCTCGAGTTCCCGGTCCCCCAGCACCAGCGCGAGTTTCGCACCCGACCGGTCGGCGGCCTTCATCGCACCCTTGAGCCCGCGGTCCCCGTAGGCGAGGTCGACGCTGATCCCGGCGCTGCGCAGTTGTCCTGCGACACTGACCAATTCGGCCTTGGCGTCGACGCCCAGCGGTACCCCGAAGACCTGGCAGCGGGCGGTGTTGGCGTGCGCGACGCCCTCGGCCTCCATCGCGAGCATGGTGCGGTCGACGCCGAGCCCGAAGCCGATGCCGGACAGATCCTGTTTGGCGCCCAGGGTTTTCATCAGTCCGTCGTACCGGCCGCCACCGCCGATGCCCGACTGTGCGCCGAGGCCGTCGTGCACGAACTCGAAGGTCGTCTTGGTGTAGTAGTCGAGTCCGCGGACGAGCCGGGGATTGAGTTCGAACGGCACGCCGAGACGCTTCAGGTGCGTGAGCACGGTGTCGAAGTGGGCGCGTGCGTCGTCGCTGAGGTAGTCGACGAGCAGGGGCGCGTCGGCGGTCGCGGCCTTGATCTCGGGTCGTTTGTCGTCGAGCACCCGCAACGGATTCAGCTGGGCGCGAGCCCGGGTGGGCTCGTCGAGGTCGAGTCCGAACAGGAACTCCTGCAACGCTTCCCGATAGGGTCCGCGACTCGCGTCGTCGCCGAGCGAGGTGATCTCCAGGCGGAATCCGGACAGGCCGAGGCGTCGGTAACCCTCGTCGGCGACGGCGATCACCTCGGCGTCGAGCGCGGGATCGTCGACGCCGATGGCCTCGACACCCACCTGCTGCAGCTGCCGGTATCGGCCGGCCTGCGGCTTCTCGTAGCGGAAGAACGGTCCGGCGTAGCAGAGCTTCACCGGCAGTTGCCCGCGGTCGAGACCGTGCTGGATGACCGCCCGCACCACGCCCGCGGTGCCCTCCGGGCGCAGCGTCACCGACCGGTCACCGCGGTCGGCGAAGGTGTACATCTCCTTGCTCACCACGTCGGTCGACTCGCCGACGCCGCGGGCGAACAGCGCGGTGTCCTCGAAGATCGGCAACTCGATGTGGCCGTAACCGGCTCGGCGCGCGGCGTCGGTCAGCGTGTCGCGGACCAGCCGGAAATCGGCCGAGCCCGGTGGGTAGTAGTCGGGGATGCCGCGCGGCGCGGAAAAGGCGCTCACAGTCCGTGACGTCCCTTCTTCGGAGTGTCGGCCGGCAGATCGAGGAGGAACGGATTGCTGGTCCGTTCCCGGCCGATCGACGTCTGCGGACCGTGACCGGGCAGGACCTGGGTGTCGTCGGGCAACGGCAGCAGTTTCGCCGCGATCGAGTCCAGCAACTGCTGATGGTCGCCGCCGGGCAGGTCGGTGCGTCCGATCGAGCCGGCGAACAGCACGTCGCCGGAAAAACAGACCGGCACCGGTCCGTCGTCGGTGGGCACCTCGACCCCGAGCAGCACCGACCCCTGCGTGTGGCCGGGCGCGAGATCCACCGAGAAGCGGATCCCCGCCAGGTCGACGTCTTCGGTGTCGACGAACTCGACGACCTTCTCCGGTTCCCGGAAGGTCAGGGTGCCGATCATCGAGCCGAGCGTGCGCCCGATCCCCTTGCCGGGGTCGGCGAGCATCGGCCGGTCGGCGGCATGGATGTAGGCCGGGATGGAGAACTCGTCGCAGAGCTCCTGCGCGTTCCACGTGTGGTCGAGGTGCCCGTGGGTCAGGAGCACGGCGACCGGGGTGAGGTTGTGTTCGGCCAGCAACTCGCGAACACGAGGGGCGGCGTCCTGGCCGGGGTCGATGATGACGGCCTCGGATCCGGCCTCGTTCGCCAGCAGATAGCAGTTCGTCTGGAACATTCCTGCCGCGAATCCGGTGATGAGCATCGTTCCATTGTGGCAAACCGCCCCGACGTCGGGACTCTCAGGTTCTCCTGGCACACTGTGCCCGAGTCTTGTCACAACCCGGATGGTGTTCGGTACCGGTGCACATGAATTCAGGAGGGGTCACAAACGCGTGTCGACCAACGAGGAACGTCGCGAGGCGGCCAAGCGCAAGCTGGAAGAACGCCTGGAACGTGAACACCAGCAGGCCCGACGTCGCAAGATAATCATCGCCTCGGTCTCGACCGTCGTGGTGGTCGCCGTGGTCGCGACCGCCGCCACCCTGATCACCAAGAAGATCCTCGACGACCGCGAGGCGGCCCGCTGGACGGCCTGCGCGTATCAAGATCAGCCGAGCAAGTTCGACCAGATCCCCAAGACAGTCCCGGCGCAGCCGGGCCTCTCGGAGGCCGACCGCGCCAAGATGCAGGCGTACTACGACTCGGTGCGCGCGCAGGCCGGCAAACAGCGCACCTCGCCGAAGCCATCCGACAAGCAACTCAAGGAGGGCACCGAGTCGCTGGTGCTCGACACCAACCAGGGCGCCATCCCGATCACGCTGGACCGCACGGGCGCACCCTGTAACGCCGGCGCGGTGATCTCGCTGGCCGAGCACGGCTACTACAACGACACCCCGTGCCACCGGATCACCAATTCGGCGACGCTGAAGGTGGTGCAGTGCGGCGATCCGACCGGTACCGGTGCCGGCGGTCCGGGGTGGTCGAGCCCCGACGAGGCGCCGACCGGCCTCAAGCCGGTCCCGGGCCAGGAACAGGCGGCGGCCGACGGGTCCGCCCCGGTCGTCTATCCGCGCGGCACCGTCGCGATCGCCAACAGCAACAACCCGCAGTCGGGTCAGTCCAACACCGGCTCGGCACAGTTCTTCCTGGTCATGCAGGACAGCCAGTTGGCGCCGAGCTATTCGGTGGTCGGCAAGGTCGATCCGGCGGGCCTGACGGTGCTCGACAAGATCGAGAAGAACGGGCTGAACCCGGGCCCGACGGGCGACCCGAGCGACGGGACCCCGAAGCAGCCGGTGCAGATCACCACGGCGACCGTCGGCAGCAACCAGGACTGAGACCCGCCGCGCCGCGGTCGGACGGTCGAGGTCACGCCGCCGGGATCAGGACGTCGAGGTCACGCCGCCGGGATCCGGCCGCCGGGGTCACGCCGCCGGGATCAGGCCGACGGGGTCAGGCCGCCGAGGTGACCCGGTACACGTCGTAGACACCCTCGACGTTGCGCACGACGTTGAGGACGTGCCCCAGGTGCTTGGGGTCGCCCATCTCGAACGTGAATTTGCTGATCGCGACCCGGTCGCGGCTGGTGGTGACCGAGGCCGAGAGGATGTTCACCTTCTCGTCGGCGAGCACCTTGGTGACGTCGGAGAGCAGGCGGTGCCGGTCGAGGGCCTCCACCTGGATGGCGACCAGGAACACCGACGACGGGTTGGGCGCCCACGACACCGGGATGATGCGCTCGGACTGCTGCTTCAGCGACGCCGCGTTGGTGCAGTCGGTCCGGTGCACGCTGATCCCGCCGCCGCGCGTGACGAAGCCCATGATGTCGTCGCCGGGCACCGGGGTGCAGCACTTGGCGAGCTTGGCGAGGACGTTGTCGGCACCCTCGACGACGATCCCGGCGTCGCCGCCCGGTCGGCTGCGGGTCGGGAGCGTCGACGGCGTCGACCGTTCGGCGATCTCGTCGACCGCCTCGTCGATGCCGCCGAGGGACGCCACCAGGCGGTTGACCACGTGCCGCGCCGAGACATGGTTCTCCCCGACCGCGGTGTAGAGCGCGGTCACGTCCGCATACCGCAGTTCCTTGGCGATGGCCGCCATGGAATCGGCACTCATCAAGCGCTGCAACGGAAGTCCGCCGCGCCGAACCTCCTTGGCGATGGCGTCCTTGCCGGCCTCCAGGGCCTCTTCGCGGCGTTCCTTGGCGAACCACTGCCGGATCTTGGCCTTCGCTCGCGGTGACACGACGAAGTTCTGCCAGTCCTTGCTGGGGCCGGCGGTGGGCGCCTTCGAGGTGAACACCTCGATGACCTCACCGTTCTCGAGTTTGCGCTCGAGTGCGACGAGCCGGCCGTTGACACGGGCGCCGATGCAGCGGTGCCCGACCTCGGTGTGGACCGCGTAGGCGAAATCGACCGGTGTCGACCCGGCGGGCAGCGTAATCACGTCGCCCTTGGGTGTGAACACGAAGATCTCTTGCACCGCAAGGTCGTAACGCAGCGACTCGAGGAACTCGCCCGGGTCGGCGGCCTCCCGCTGCCAGTCGAGGAGTTGTCGCATCCACGCCATCTCGTCGATCTCGGTGGCATCCGAGCGCCGAGTGCCCTTGCCTTTTCCGCGGCTCTCCTTGTACCGCCAGTGCGCGGCGATGCCGAACTCGGCGGTGCGGTGCATCTCGTGGGTGCGGATCTGCACCTCGAGCGGTTTGCCCTCGGGGCCGATCACCGTGGTGTGCAACGACTGGTAGACACCGAAGCGGGGTTGGGCGATGTAGTCCTTGAAACGTCCGGCCATCGGCTGCCACAGCGAATGCACGACGCCGACCGCGGCGTAACAGTCGCGCACCTCGTCGCAGAGGATGCGGATGCCGACGAGGTCGTGGATGTCGTCGAAGTCGCGGCCCTTGACGATCATCTTCTGATAAATCGACCAGTAGTGCTTGGGCCGGCCCTCCACCGTCGCGGAGATACGCGCGCCGCCGAGCGCATTGTTGATGTCGGCGCGCACCCGGGCCAGGTAGGTGTCCCGCGACGGCGCGCGGTCGGCGACCAGTCGGACGATCTCCTCGTAGCGCTTGGGGTGCAGGATCGCGAACGAGAGATCTTCGAGCTCCCACTTGACCGTCGCCATACCAAGCCGATGTGCCAGCGGCGCAATGACTTCCAGCGTTTCACGGGCCTTGCGAGCCTGCTTCTCGGGCGGGAGGAACCGCATGGTCCGCATGTTGTGCAGGCGGTCGGCCACCTTGATCACCAGCACGCGCGGATCGCGGGCCATGGCGATGATCATCTTGCGGATGGTCTCGGCCTCGGCCGCGCTGCCGAGTGCGACCTTGTCGAGTTTGGTGACGCCGTCGACGAGGTGGGCGACCTCGGGCCCGAAGTCGGATTCGAGTTGTTCGAGGGTATATCCGGTGTCCTCGACGGTGTCGTGCAGCAGCGCCGCGACCAGGGTGGTGGTGTCCATGCCGAGGTCGGCGAGGATCGTCGCGACGGCCAGCGGATGGGTGATGTACGGGTCACCCGACTTGCGCATCTGTCCCTGATGCCGCTCGTCGGCCACATCGTAGGCGTGCTGCAGCAGCACCACATCGGCCTTCGGATAGATCTCGCGATGCAGGGTGACCAGCGGTTCGAGCACCGGGCGCACCGGGCTGCGGGTGGCGGTCATCCGCCGCGCGAGCCGGGCCCGCACACGCCGCGTCGCGGACGACGACGGGGCACCGACGGCACCGCCGCCAGCCTCCGTGGTCTCGACGTCGGTCTCGTCGGGCATCGTGACCTCCTCGGGGCTCGACCTGTCCAGTCTAGTGACACACCGGTAGGGCGTCAGGCTGTGGTCACCACGTGGACCGGCAGCGCGGCACCGAGCCCCGCGGCGATGGTCTCGCGGCCGCCGAGTCCCTCGAGTTCCATGATCACCGCGACCGACACGACGTCGGCCCCAGTCTGGCGGATCAGCTCGGACGCGGCGACGATGGTGCCCCCGGTGGCCAGCACGTCGTCGACGAGCAGGACCCGGCGTCCGCCGAGATCGATGCCGTTGGCCGGGATCTCGAGGGTGGCCCGGCCGTACTCGAGTGCGTACTGCACGCTGAGCACCGGCGGCGGGAGCTTGCCACCCTTGCGCACCGCAAGCACGCCGACGTCGAGTTCGCGCGCGACCGCACCGCCGACCAGGAACCCGCGCGCGTCGATGCCGGCGACCAGGTCGATGTCCCGGCAGCCGTGCGTCATCGCGGTGACCACCGCGGACAGGCCCCCCGGATCGGCGAGGACGGGTGTGAGGTCCTTGAAGGTGATGCCGGGGGCCGGGAAGTCGGGCACGGTGCGTGCGTGTTCCTCGATGGCCCGCCGCGCGTCCGCGAGGGCGCGCACGGTGATCTCGTCGGACTCACTCGTCACGTGCCACCCACCGATCCATGTTCCAGCCGGTGCCGTTGCGGCCCAATCCGGCCACCACATTATCGACCCGCGCACCCCACTGCCGGATCCGCGGTGCCGCGAACAGCGGGATGGACGGCACCGCCGCCCAGGCGGCGTTCTCGATGGTGCGGACCAGACGCAGCCGATCCGATGCCAGATCCGACACCACCAGTTCGTCGATCGCCCCGCTCACCTCCGGATCCCGGAATCCGCCGAGATTCAGCGGGTCCCCGCCGTAGAGCTGGTAGGCGTCACGCGACGGGTTGGCGGCGCCGGCGGCCGCGAGTGACGCGCCCTCCGCGGCGAGCAGCGCGTCCACGCTGCGACCGAGGGCACCGGGGGTGATGTCCGACGACCCGGCGTCGACGACGTCGATGCCCGCCGCCCGGCACGAGTCGGCGATCACCCCGACCATCTGCTGCCAGCGCGGCGTCGGTCCGAGATAGCCGACGCGGACCCGCAACGGCCCGTTGCGATCCGCGGCGGACTCGTCGGCGAGCGAACGTGCCCGTGCGATGTCCGCGCGGGCGTACTGTCCGCCGAAGGACCCGTTGAGCTGGCCCGCGAGATTGTCCGCCGGGGCGAGCACCCGCAGGTTCCACATCTGTGCGCCCTGCCCGAACTGCCGTGCGAGCCGATCGCGCGGCACACAGGAGGCGAACGCCTGCCGGGCCCGCACGTCGGCCAGCGCACCCCGCTGCGACAGCACGATCGATTCCACGGCCAGCGCCCGATTCGGCTGCGGCAGAGGCTGTTTGGTCGAGTCGGTGGGTGCGATGTCCTGCGTCGAGATGCCCGCGGTCACGTCGGCGACGTCGAATGCACCATCCGACAACCGCTGCTGCGCGCTCGTCGGCCGGATCACGATCCGGCCGGTTGCGGGCGCATCGCCCCACCACTTGTCGTTGGCCACCAGGACGAGTCCGCCCGACGCCGAGTAACCGTCGATGCGGTAGGGCCCCAACGACGGCAGCCGCGCCTTGTCGATCGTTCCGGGGGTCAGCGCGAAACCCGTGTTCCAGGCCTTCGCGACTCGGCCGAGCGCCGCCGGATCACCGGGCCTGATCGGCCCGGCGACGTCGGCCACGCCGGCGAGTGTGGCGACCACATGCGCAGGAAGGAGCACCCCCGCCCCGAACAGCGACAGCCAGTCGCTGTAGCCGCGGCCCCGCGCGAACGTGACGGTGGCGGTCTTGGCTCCCGGGGTGCAGTCGACACGTTCGATGTCGCGGTACCCGGCGGTGGTGGCCGGCGCGAATCCGCCGGGCACGCGTCCACTCATGGCCGCCCAGGCGAGCAGGAGGTCGTCGCACGCCAGCGGGTGTCCGTCGGAGTAGGTCGCGGCGGGTGCGATGTCGTAGCGCAGGGTGAGCGACCCGCCGGCCACCGGTGTCACGGTCCCGATGTCCCGATCCGGGGTGACCTGTCCCTGCGCGCCCAGAAAACTGAAACCGGGCAGCAGTCGGGTGGTCGCCATGAGCGCGCCGCCCGCGTTGCCGTCGACGGTGTTGGCGTTGTACGTGTCGATCCGCGCGTCCACGACGTAGGTGACCGACGGCGGCGGATCGTCGCCGCATGCGGTGAGGAGTCCGCCGACCACGAACAGCGACGTCACCAGGGCGAGCAGGGTCCGCAGCGTCACGGTTTCGTAGGGTATCGCCAGCGCTCGTCGGCTATTGACGGGCGCGCCGGTCCAGCACCCGCTTGGTGTGCCGGGCGATGTCGGGGCGTCGTTCCTTGAGGGTCACCAGCAGTGGCGCCGCCAGGAAGATCGACGAGTACGCACCCACGATCACGCCGACGAGCTGGACCAGGGCGAGGTCCTTCAACGTGCCGACGCCGAGCAACCACACCGCGATGATCATCAGCGAGAGGATGGGCAGCACCGAGATGACGGTCGTGTTGATCGACCGCATCAGTGTCTGGTTGATGGCCAGGTTCGCCTGCTCACCGTAGGTGCGCCGTGCGGTCTGCAGCACCGACCGGGTGTTCTCGGACACCTTGTCGAACACGACGACGGTGTCGTAGATGGAGAAGCCGAGGATGGTCAACAGGCCGATGACGGTGGCCGGGGTGACCTCCCACCCGACGAGCGAGTAGATGCCGGCGGTGACGATGATGTCGAAGAACAGCGACGCCAGAGCGGCGATCGACATCTCCCGGTCGAAGCGGACCGCGATGTAGACGAACACGATCACCAGGAACACCCCGAGTGCGATGAGCATCTTCTTGGTGATCTCGTTGCCCCAGCTCGAGCTGACATCGGAGACGCTGACCTCGGCGGCGGTGAGTTCGGGACCGAACTCGTCGGCGAGCGCCCGCGTCACCTCCTCGGTCTGGGCGAGGTTGAGGGATTCGGTGCGCACCTGCACGGTCTCGCTCGAGCCCGAGCCGGCGGTCTGAACCGACTCCGGCGCCGTACCGAGCGTGTTGGTGAACACGGTTTCCACCGCGTCGGTGGTGACACCCGCCGACACCGGGATCGATACCTGCGTGCCGCCCTCGAACTCGATACCCAGCGAGAAGCCGCGGAAGACCATCGACAGGATGCTCACCAACAGGATGACCGCCGTGATGATGTACCACATGCGGCGTCTGGCGACGATGTCGAACGCGCCGGTGCCGGTGTAGAGACGGGAGAGGAACGACCGGTTGGCGGCGGGGACGAAGTCCGCGTCGGCCGCGGTGTCGGGCTCGTCGGTGACGGCGACCGGCTTGGGGACGTCGCTGCGACCGCCGCCGACCCGCCCGGAGTTCGGCCGACCGGCGTCGGGGGTCTGCATGCTCATTTCGCGGATCCTTCCGACTTCGCGGACGAGCCCGCCGTCGCGTACTTCGCGGCCCGGGCCTCGCGGCGCTGCCGCGCGACCTCGCTCACCGCGCCGAGCCCGTTCACCGACGGCCGCGACAGGAACTCCGAGCGGCTGGCCAGCACCACGAGCGGATGCGTGACGAGGAACACCACGACGATGTCGAGGATGGTGGTCAGGCCGAGGGTGAACGCGAAGCCACGAACCTCGCCGATCGCCAGCACGTAGATGATCACGGCGGCGATGAAGCTGACCGCGTTGCCGGTCCAGATGGTGCGGCGCGCACTCGCCCAACCGCGGGGTACCGCGGACCGGAACGTCCGGCCCTCGCGCATCTCGTCCTTTATTCGTTCGAAGTAGACGACGAACGAGTCGGCGGTCATGCCGATACCGATGATCAGACCGGCGATACCGGCCAGGTCGAGCGTGAAGCCGATCCACCGGCCGAGCAGCACGATGATCCCGTAGACCATCAGGCCCGACAGCACCAGCGACAAGATCGTCAGGATGCCCAGCATCCGGTAGTAGAGCAACGCATAGATCAGCACCGCGATCAGGCCGACCGCACCGGCCAGCAGACCGGCCTTCAGCGACGACAGACCCAATGTCGCGGAGACGGTCTCGGCGTTCGACGCCTCGAACGACAACGGCAGCGACCCGTACTTGAGGACGTTGGCGAGGTCTTTGGCCTCCTGCTGGGTGAAGTTGCCACTCACCTCGGTGGCCGGGGTGGTGATCGCACCCTGGATCTGCGGCGCGGACACGACCTTGCTGTCGAGGGTGAACGCGGTGGCCTTGCCGACGTTCTGGGCGGTGTAGGTCGGCCACAGCTTCTGGGCATCACCCTTGAACTCCAGGGACACCACCCAGGAACCGGCTTGCTGCGTGGTGGTCGCGGTGGCGTTCTTGATGTCGCGGCCGTCGATGATCTCCGGCGCCAGCAGATACACCTGCTTGCCGTCCTGCGAGCAGGCGACCAGGTACTGATCGGGCAGGTCGTTGCCGACGAGCGGATCGTAGGAGTCCGGCGAGCAGTCCATCTTCGCCATCTGCGCGGTCAGCGCGTCGAGATTGGCCCCCGCGGGCGCCTGGCGCAGCTTGCGCTGTTCCTCGATCGCCGCGGCCGACGACTGCTGATCCTTCGCCTCGGCAGCCTTCTTCTCCTCGGCCCGCTGCTCGTCGGTCTTGCTCTGCGGCGTGGCCGGCTGCACGTTCTCCACCGGACGCACGAACAGACGCGCGGTCTGGCCGAGCGCACGCGCCTGCGCGCTGTCGTCGCCGGGCACCGTGATGACGAGGTTGTTGCCGTTGACCACGACCTCGGATCCGGACACACCGAGACCGTTGACGCGCTGCTCGATGATCTGTTTGGCCTGGTCGAGCTGCTCCCGCGAGGGGTCCTTACCGTCGGGGGTGCGCGCGGTCAGGGTGACGCGGGTACCGCCCTGCAGGTCGATGCCGAGCTTCGGGGTCGCCGATCCACCACCGGTGAAGAAGACCAGGCCGTAGACGACGGCGAGCAAGACGAAGAAGGCGGTCAGCGGTCTCCACGGCGGGATCTCACGCTGAGGTCCCGACCGTTTCGCCGACGCCCGGCGAGGTGTGGTCACTGCGGTTTGGTCTCCTGAGAATTGCGGTCATCTGGGCAGCAGACGACCACTCTACTGACTGCTCGGTAGCCACCGGTTTCCCGGTGCGGAGATCACTTCTCGTCGGTCGGATTCGCCGGTTTGTCGTAGGTCTGCTCGGGGGCCGGGCTCTCGATGATCTGGTCGGCGTCGGGAGTGCTCAGCGCACCCGGGTAGGTCGCCCCGGCATCCTCGACCGGGACGACACGAACGATCGCGAGGCGGTTGAAGCGGGAGATGATGCCGTTGCCGATCTCGAGGTCGACATAGTCCTTCGAGGAGTCGACGACGGTGGCGTACATGCCGGAGGTCAGCTGGACCCGCGCGCCGGTGGCCACGGAATTCTGCATGTCCTGCATGTCGGCCATGCGCTTCTTCTGCTTGCGGATGTTGAAGTACATGAACACGGCCAGCATCGCCAGCAGGAGCGGGAATAGCAAAGACTCCATGGTTACTACGTCAATCCTTCGGGGTTATCGGGTGGTGTCAGGTCGGGTGTGCAGCAACCAGTGTGCCATGCCCGGCACGAATGTCCGATTTCGTCACAGGTCGTCGAACAGACTCCCGGTGATGTCCTCGCGGGAACGGACCCCGAAACTGGCGTTCAGTGCGCCGACGGGCGGGGTGAGCCCGAGGTGATGCCAGGCGGCCGCGGTGGCGACCCGTCCGCGGGGGGTGCGCGCGATCATGCCCGCCCGCACCAGGAACGGCTCGCACACCTCCTCGACCGTCGTCGGTTCCTCGCCCACGGCGACGGCCAGCGTCGACACACCGACCGGTCCCCCGCCGAATCCACGGACCAGCGCCCCGAGCACGGCCCGGTCGAGCCGGTCGAAGCCGAGGTCGTCCACGTCGTAGACGGCCAGGGCGGCCCGGGCGATCTCGACGGTGATGACACCGTCGCTGCGGACCTCCGCGTAGTCGCGCACCCGGCGGAGCAGACGGTTGGCGATACGGGGGGTGCCGCGGGATCGGCCGGCGATCTCGCCGGCCGCGTCGTCGATCATCCGGATGCCGAGGATGCCCGCCGAACGCCGCAGCACGCGGACGAGCTCGTCGGTCTCGTAGAACTCCATGTGCGCGGTGAACCCGAACCGGTCGCGCAGCGGCCCGGTCAGCGACCCGGATCGGGTGGTCGCCCCGACGAGGGTGAACGGGGCGACATCCAGCGGGATCGACGTGGCACCGGGTCCCTTGCCGACGACGACGTCGACCCGGAAGTCCTCCATGGCGAGGTAGAGCATCTCCTCGGCCGGGCGGGCGATCCGGTGGATCTCGTCGATGAACAGCACATCGCCCTCGACGAGGTTGGACAGCATCGCGGCGAGATCGCCGGCCCGTTCGAGCGCCGGTCCGGACGTGACGCGGATCGCGGCACCCATCTCCGCGGCGATGATCATCGCCAGCGACGTCTTGCCCAGCCCGGGTGGGCCCGAGAGCAGGATGTGGTCCGGGGTGCCGCCGCGTCCCTTCGCCCCGTGCAGCACCAGTTCGAGCTGCTCGCAGACGCGCGGCTGCCCGATGAAGTCGGCGAGCGAACGGGGGCGGAGTCCGGCGTCGAAATCGCCGTCGGCCGGCAACTCGGTGGCGCTGACCGCACGCTCGTCGGCGCCGGACGTCTCGTCGGTCATGCGGTCTTCCCCAAGAGCGCCAACGACTTTCGCAGAACGGTCGACGCGTCCCCGTCGGGGAGGTCGGCGAGCACCGCGGTCACCGCCTTGTCCGCGGGACCGGCGGTGAACCCGAGCCCCACCAGCGCTTCGGACACCTGATCGCGGACCGAACCGACGAGCGCCACGGGTGCGGCGGCACCGGCCGTCGACGCGGTGGGGACGTCGACCTTGTCACGGAGTTCGACGACGAGTCGCTCGGCGACCCGCTTGCCCACCCCGGGGACCGCGGTGAGCGCCTTGACGTCGGAGGCGGCCAGCGCGCGCCGCAGCGCGTCGGGCTCGAGCACGGCCAGAGTGGCCATGGCCAGGCGTGGTCCGACTCCGGTGACCGTTTGCAGCAGGGTGAACAGCGACCGGGCGTCGGCGTCGGTGAACCCGTAGAGGGTCATCGAGTCCTCTCGGACGATCATCGACGTCAGCAGCGTCGCCTCCTCGCCTCGACGTACGGTCGCCACCGTCGCCGGGGTCACCAGCACCCGATAGCCCACGCCCGCACAATCGATCACCAGGTGGTCGAGCGCGATGTCGATCACCGGACCGCGAACCGACGCGATCATCACCGTCCCCCTACTCGTGTCGTCGTCTGCGGCGTGTGCGCCGTCTGTTGCTTCTGGTGTTTCTGCTGCTTCTGTTGTGCCCGCGCCTTCTGCTCGGCCTGCGCCAGCTTCTCCATCATCGGGCCGCGCCAGCAATGGCAGATCGCCAACGCCAGGGCATCGGCGGCGTCGGCCGGTCGCGGTTTGGTCTGCATCCCGAGGATGCGGGTGACCATCGCGGTGACCTGCGCCTTGTCGGCCCGGCCGCTGCCGGTGACCGCGGCCTTCACCTCCGACGGGGTGTGGAATCGCACCGGCACGTCGCGTTGCCCGGCGGCCAGGGCGATCACCCCGCCGGCCTGGGCGGTGCCCATCGCCGTGGAGACCTGGTTCTGCGCGAACACCCGCTCGATGGCGACGACGTCGGGCTGGTGCACGTCGAGCCAGTGACAGGCGGCGGTGTAGACGGCGAGGAGACGGTCGGCGAGATCCATGTCCGTCGGGGTGCGCACCACGTCGACGTCGAGGGCGGTCACCGCGCGCCCGCGCCCGGATTCGACCAGCGCGATACCGCACCGCGTCAGCCCGGGATCGACCCCCATCACGCGCACGCAGAACCTCCCGACTCCGACCGTCGACACGGTACGAACAACTGTTCGAGATTCTATCCGCCCACCCCGACACGGGCGGCGACCAACACGCGCGGCAATCTTGGGTGCGTGCCCCACTTCGCCCCGATCAGCCCCGATGGACTCGTCGAGCTGTGCGTGGAACGACTCCGGAACACCTCGGGCGTCGTCGTCGCGGCGATCGACGGCGCCGACGCCGCCCACCCGGAAGCGCTCGCGCGACGGATCACCGACCGGCTTCAGGCACTCGGACGTCCCGCCGGCATCGTCGAATTGGCGCACTTCGTCCGCCCGGCCTCGCTGCGGTTCGAGTACGGCCACACCGACGAGGAGAGCTACCGCGCCTCGTGGTTCGATCACGCAGCCCTCGACCGTGAGGTCGTCACCCCGGTCCGCGCCGGCGACCCCTGGCTACCGCGCCTGTGGAACCCGTTGACGGACAGGTCTTTTCGCGACGACAGGCGACCCGCAGCGGCCGATCAGGTGATCATCGTGGCGGGCCCGATGCTGCTGGGACGGCACCATTTCGACCTCACGGTGCGGTTGCTGCAGAGCGAACCCACGCTCCGGCGCCGCACACCGTCGGCCGATCAGTGGACCATCCCGGTGCTGCTCGCCGACGCCGCTAGGTTCGACGCCGAGGAGTCCGACGCCGACGTCACCGTGCGCTACGACCACCCCGATCGCCCCGCGGTCAGCCGGGCCGACGCGTGAGTTCGTCCGTCCAGCCCGGCGGACCACCCTGTTCCTCCCCCAGGTGTGCAAAGACTCTCCACGAACTCGTGGAGAGTCTTTGCAATTACGGGGGAAGAACGTCGTCAGGCGTCGAGCTCGGCGAGCACCTCGTCGCTGACGTCGACGTTGCTGTAGACGTTCTGCACGTCGTCGGAGTCCTCGAGCGCGTCGATGAGTTTGAACACCTTGCGCGCACCGTCCGCGTCGACCGGGACCTCGACGGACGCCCGGAAATCGGCCTCGGCGGAGTCGTAGTCGATCCCGGCCTCCTGCAGTGCGGTGCGCACCGCGATGAGGTCGGTGGGCTCGCTGACCACCTCGAAGCTCTCGCCGAGGTCGTTGACCTCCTCGGCGCCGGCGTCGAGAACGGCCATCAGGACGTCGTCCTCGGACTGGCCGCTCTTCTCGAGCGTCACCACGCCCTTGCGGGTGAACAGGTAGGCCACCGATCCCGGGTCGGCCATGTTGCCGCCGTTGCGGGTCATCGCGGTACGGACCTCGCCGGCGGCGCGGTTGCGATTGTCGGTGAGGCATTCGATGAGGATCGCGACGCCGTTGGGGCCGTAGCCCTCGTAGGTGATGGTCTGCCAGTCGGCGCCGCCGGCTTCCTCGCCGCCACCGCGCTTGCGCGCGCGCTCGATGTTGTCGTTCGGCACCGACGACTTCTTCGCCTTCTGGATCGCGTCGTACAGCGTCGGATTGCCGGACGGGTCACCGCCGCCGGTACGCGCGGCCACCTCGATGTTCTTGATCAGTTTGGCGAACATCTTGCCGCGCTTGGCGTCGATGACGGCCTTCTTGTGCTTCGTGGTGGCCCATTTGGAATGGCCGCTCATGATCTTCCCTTTCCGCCTCTGCCCGGACGTCCGCGCCGTGAAACCCCGTCGATCTTACTCGCGCACCATCGAGACAAAGTATTCGTGCACTCGTCGGTCGCCGGTCACCTCGGGGTGGAACGACGTGGCGAGCACTTTGCCCTGCCGCACGGCGACGATCCGGCCCTGCGCGGGGCCGTCGGGGACCTGGGCGAGGACCGTCACGTCCGGGGACACCGACTCGACCCACGGCGCCCGGATGAACACCGCGCGCATCCGCTCGGCTCCGGCGACATCGGTGATGCCCGCGACGTCGAGATCGGTCTCGAAGGACTCGACCTGCCGGCCGAAAGCGTTGCGGCGCACCGTGATGTCGAGCGCATCGAGGTGCCGGGCGTCGGGCCGTGTGTCGAGGATGGTCGACGCGAGCAGGATCATCCCGGCACAGGAGCCGTACGCCGGCAACCCGTCGGCCAGCCGCCGCTGCAGCGGGTCGAACAGCTCGAAGGTCCCGAGCAGCTTGCTCATCGTCGTCGATTCGCCGCCCGGCAGGACGATGCCGTCGATGCCGTCGAGTTCGGCCGGGCGCCGCACCGCGGTGGCGTCGGCGCCCGCCGCGGCCAGCGCGGCGAGATGTTCGCGGACGTCCCCCTGCAGGGCCAGGACACCGATGCGGGGTCGAGCGGTCACGGTGTCGTCGTCCGACGGATCCGGGTGAGGCCCTCCTGCGTCACCGCGGCCACCATGCGGCCCCGCTGGTCGAAGATGCGGCCCTGCGTGAGCGCCCGCCCCGCGCCCGCCGACGGCGAGGTCTGGTCGTAGAGCAGCCATTCGTCGGCACGGAAGTCACGCAGGAACCACATGGCGTGGTCGAGGGATGCCCCCTGGGTCTCGACGTCGGGGTGCGGCACGTGCGACGACCCGAGCAGGGTCATGTCGCTCATGTAGGCGAGCGTGCACACATGGACGACCTGGTCGTCGGGCAACGGGTCCCGGTGGCGGAACCACACCCGTTGCTGCGCGGCGAGGCTGTCCCAGGTGACCATCTGTTCGAGCGGCACGATCCGGAAGTCGAAGTTCGGCCATTCCTTGAGGAACCGGTTGCGGCGCTCCAGGATCTCCCGGTCGTGGTCGAGCTCGTCGGGGCTCGGCACCGGCGGCATCGTGTCCTGGTGCTCGAGTCCCTCGTCGGTGCGTACGTGGAACGACGCCGACATGGTGAAGATCGCCTCACCGTCCTGGATGCCGGTCACCCGCCGGGTGACGAAGGACCGGCCGTCACGGATGCGGTCGACGAGGAACACCGCCGGCTTCTCGGTGTTGCCGGGCCGCAGGAAGTAGCCATGCAGCGAGTGCACCCCGAACTCCTCGTCGACGGTGCGGGTCGCCGAGACCAGGGCCTGCGCCGCGACCTGTCCACCGAAGGTGCGCTGGAGCAGCGTCGGGACCGGGTGACCCCGATAGATGTCCTTCTCGATCACCTCGATTTGGAGGATCTCCTCGATGGTTGCCACCAGGAGACTGTATGTCACGCCGGGGCGCGAGCCGTCCTCAGAGTTCGTCGAGCGCGATGAGGCCGTCCTGCACCGCACGCGCGACCAGCGCCGCCTTGGTCGGGGCCGGACGGCCGACGTCGGAGTACTTGGCCCGGATGCGCGTGAGGTGGGTGTTCACCGTGCCCAGCGAGATGAAGAGCTCGGCGGCCACGTCGGGCTTGGAGTCGAGCTTGAGCCACGCGCGCAGGACCTGCACCTCCCGCTCGGTCAGGGCAGGCCGCACCAGGTCGGGCCGCCCGGTGTGGCAGGAGCAGCGCGGACCCGACGGCTCCGACCGGCCGGCGGAGGTGACCAGCGTGACGTGCGACGCCGGCGCGGGTGCCTGGCCGTGCACCGGCTGGCCGGGTAGGGGCATCCGCCGCTGCGCCAGTCGCGCCAGCGCGTCCTGGCGTCGTCTGGTGGCTTCTGCCTGTCGGCGAGCGGCGTCGACGACCCCGCGATGTGTTCCCCCGCCTCGGACAGAAGAGTGATGCGCCGGAACATGATGTTCGATGACGGTCATTTGTGTCCTCACTCATCTCGGGGGTGGCCGTGTCGGATACCCCACCTGTCATTGAGTTAGACGCTATGACCGGCCGTCTGGTTCCGTCGATGGGGAGAACTACCCGGCCGATGGGGAGAACTACCCATGACGCGCAGGTCAGGACCGGTTGCGGGCGGCCTCGACATCGATGAGGGGTAGGTCGTCGCGGGTCACGATCCGCGAGGCGATCGCGTATTCGACCAGTTTGGTGCGACGGTTGGAGGCGAGCTTGCCGCCGCCGGCCCGCATGCCCGTCACGCCGAGCTGGCCGAGTTTGTCGCAGACGTTGTCGAGCTTGCGGTTGAACTTGGTGATCGACCACCCGAGCCGGGCGGCGGCCTGCGCCGACGACGGGATGGCGCTCGCGCCGGTGCCGTCGCGTCGCAGGATCTCCTCGGCGAGCACGACGATCAGCAGCGTCTGACTCTCGGTGAGGGTCGGCACCCCGCGGGTGGTGTCGCCGCCGATCACCTGCGGCGCGGTGACCGACCGGATCTCCGGTCCCTGCGCGTGCACACCGAGCTCGTAGGTGGTGGGGCCGGCGGTGAACACGATGGTGGTCAGCCCGAACACCAGCGGCATCCGCGCGCCCGGCCCGAGGGTGGCCGAGAACCCGACGTCGCCGGCGGACACGCTCGCCGACAGGTGGGTGCCGAGGTTGCTCAGCCACCACAGCCCATTCTCGTTGTGCAGCAACAGGAATCGTCGGTGCAGGTACGGATTGTCGTCGATCGTGAGGTCGGCCTCACGACCGATGTAGAAGCGCCGGCCCGGATCGAGGTCGAAGCGTTCGCCGCAGTAGTCGACGTAGGTCACCGGACGCAGGGTCTCCGGGCGCAGGGTCACTCGACACGCACGACGACGACGGTCACGTTGTCGTGCGCGCCGAGCGCGAGGGCGCCCTCGACCAGCGCGGTGGCCGCGGCCTCGGCGCTCTCGGCGCCGGACAGGATGTCGGCGATCTCGTCGTCGGGCAGTTCACCGGTGAGGCCGTCGGAGCACACCAGCAGCACGTCCCCGTGCAGCGCGGGGATGGAGAAGAAGTCGGCCTGCGGTTCGCTCATGCCGGCGCCGAGCGCACGGGTGATCACGTTGCGCCGGGGGTCGATCCGTGCCTGTTCGGGGGTGAGGAACCCGGCGTCGACGAACTCCTGGACCTGCGAGTGGTCCACGGTGAGCTGTTCGAGGACGCCGCCCTGGAGTCGGTAGGTGCGGGAGTCGCCGATGTTGACCACGAGCCAGTGCGGTTCGCCGTCGTGGACGACGAGGACCGCACCGGTCGCCGTGGTGCCGGCGCGACGATCCGACTCGGTCGCGATGGAACCGATGACATCCTGGGCGTCGATCAGCAGATCGATCAACGCGATCTGGGTCTCGGTGCGGTCGTGCTCGGTGGGGACCGCCGCCAGGGTGAGAAGCGCCGTCTCGCTGGCGATCTCACCGCTGTCGTGCCCGCCCATGCCGTCGGCGAGGAGGTAGCGGCCCGGCATCACCAGGGCTGCGTCCTCGTTGGTCTCGCGGACGAGTCCCACATTGCAGATCGCGGCCCACTCGAGGGTGAGACCTCCGACGGTGTCGATGCCGGCCACCGCATCGTCTCGGACTATGGTCGCCGCGTCCATGGTCAGCAGATACTACGGCAGTACTTCTACCAACCCCGTTCGGCGAGCCGGTGTGGCTGCGGGATGTCGTCGACATTGATCCCGACCATCGCCTCGCCCAGGCCGCGCGACACCTTGGCCAGCACGTCGGGGTCGTCGTGGAAGGTGGTGGCCTGCACGATCGCGGCCGCCCGCTGCGCCGGGTTGCCCGACTTGAAGATGCCCGAACCGACGAAGACGCCCTCGGCGCCGAGCTGCATCATCATCGCCGCATCGGCCGGGGTCGCGATCCCGCCCGCGGTGAACAGCGTGACCGGCAGCTTGCCGGCCTCGGCGACCTCGGCGACCAGCTCGTACGGGGCCTGCAGTTCCTTCGCCGCGACGTACAGCTCGTCCTTGGGCAGCGAGGTCAGGCGGCGGATCTGGTCGCGGATCTGGCGCATGTGGGTGGTGGCGTTGGAGACGTCGCCGGTGCCCGCCTCGCCCTTCGACCGGATCATCGCCGCACCCTCGGTGATGCGCCGCAGCGCCTCACCCAGATTGGTGGCACCGCACACGAAGGGCACGGTGAACGCCCACTTGTCGATGTGGTTGGCGTAGTCGGCCGGGGTCAGCACCTCGGACTCGTCGACGTAGTCGACGCCGAGGCTCTGCAGGATCTGCGCCTCGACGAAGTGACCGATGCGGGCCTTGGCCATCACCGGGATGGAGACCGTCGAGATGATGCCGTCGATCATGTCCGGGTCGCTCATCCGCGACACGCCACCCTGCGCACGGATGTCGGCGGGCACCCGCTCGAGGGCCATCACCGCCACCGCGCCGGCGTCCTCGGCGATCTTCGCCTGCTCCGGGGTGACCACGTCCATGATCACGCCACCCTTGAGCATCTCGGCCATGCCGCGCTTCACCCGGGCGGTGCCCTGCCCGACGGTGGGATCCTGGATCTGACTCACTGACGTACTCCTGATGTTGCGTTTTCCCGCGCCGTGGCGGTTGGTCCCACCAATTCTAGGCGCGTCCGCGCGGTGGGCTCAGCCACCCCCGCCCGGGGTGACGCGCTCGGTGATCTCGAAGTACTGCGGCAGCGCGGCCATGCCGCCGAGCCGCAGCCAGCGCACCGTCCGGCGTTCGGCGAGGCTGCGGGTGTCGCGGACGGCGTCGTTGTAGAACCGGCGGGCCATCATCACCCGTGTCTCGGCGTCGGCGAGCTCGACCACCAGACCCTGCGAACGCGAGCCGGTGTCGGTCCGGGCCAGCAGCGCCGACACCCGGTTCTCCGCGTCCTCACGCGCGGCGGGTGCCGCGTGTTCGGCCTGGTCGGCGGCCGCTGCGAGGTCGTGGCCGGCCTTGCGCAGCTCCTCGTCGTAGCCGGCGATCATCCCCGCCGCGATCGACCGCGCGACCACCGCGCGACGTTCCAGCGCGGCGTCGAGCGATCCGCGGGCCAGGTCGACGCGGACGTTGAGGCGGTCGAGACGGTTCGCCGTCTGATACGCCCACGCGCCGGCGAGGATCACCACCAGCACGATCAGCGCGAGCACCACGACCGTGGTGTCCGACAACGTCATGAGGTACTCCCCCTTCGAGGTTGGGTGGGCGGGTGGATCAGTCGGCGACCACGACGGGTCCGGTGCCCACGGTCACCGTCTCGTAGACCCGCATGATCTCCTCGGCGACCCGCGACCAGTCGTACCGGTCGGCGCGCCGACGGCCGGCCGCCACCAGCTCGGCGCGCGCATCGTCGTCGGACAGCAGGTCGATGATGCCCTCGGCGAGCTCGTCGGACGAGCCGGTCGCGACGAGGTGCCCAGCGCGACCGTCGTCGAGCACCCGGCGGAACGCGTTGAGGTCACTGGCGATCACCGCGGCGCCGGCCGCCATGGCCTCCACGAGCACGATGCCGAAGCTCTCCCCGCCCAGGTTCGGTGCGCAGTAGACGTCGGCCGACCGCAGTGCACGGGCCTTGGTCTCGTCGTCGACCTGCCCGAGGAACACGAGGTGATCGGCGAGGTCCCCGGCCCGGCGGCGCAGGGCGCGTTCGTTCCCGCCGCCGACGATCAGCACCCGGACGTCGCCGAACCGTTCGACGATCGCCGGCAGCGCCCGCATCAGGATGTCGATGCCCTTGCGGGGTTCGTCGTAGCGGCCCAGGAACAGGATCGAATGTCCTTGGCGCGGATAGCCGTCCAGGGGTTCGGCGCCGGCGAACGACGCCACGTCGATGCCGTTGGGGATCTCCACGGCGTCCGAGCCCAGCGACTCCATCTGCCAGCGGCGCGCCAGTTCCGACACGGCGATCTTGCCCGAGATGCGCTCGTGGTACGGACGCAGGATGCCCTGGAAGACGGTGAGCCACAACGAGCGGGTGGTCGACGTGTGGAAGGTGGTGACGATCGGCCCGGACGCCACCATCAGCGACAGCATGGAGATACTCGGGGCGTTCGGCTCGTGCACGTGCAACACGTCGAATTCCTCGGTGTCGATCCAATCACGAAGGCGCAGATAGCCTTTCGGACTGAAGTTGAGCCGTGACACCGACCCGTTGTACGGGATGGCCAGGGCCGGCCCGGCCGAGACGACGTAGTCGGGCAGGTCGGTCTCCGGTGCGGCCGGGGCCAGCACGCTGACCTCGTGGCCGCGGTCGATGAACACGCGTGCGAGTTCCACCACATGCGCCTGCACCCCGCCCGGCACGTCGAACGAGTACGGGCACACCATGCCGATCTTCACGGGTGGGGTTCCTCCGGCACACCCTCGATGCGCGCGCGTCGCTCCGCCGACCAGTCGGCCTCCCACAGTGGTTGCAGCATGTGCCAATCCTGCGGGTGCGCGGCGATGTTCGCAGCGAACGCGTCGGCGAGCGCCTGCGTGGTCGCCTCCACGCCACCGGAGGGGTCGATCGGTTCGCCGCAGGAGATCTGCGACCGCGGCGCCTCGTCGAACCAATGGTGCACCGGCACGAGCGCCGCACCCGTCGCGATGGCCAGCTTCGCCGCACCGGCCGGCATGCGCGTCCGTTCGCCGAAAAAGGTCACCGGGACACCATGACGTGCGAGGTCACGCTCGCCGAGCAGACCGATGATCTTGCCGGCGCGCAGACGCTCCTCGAGGATCTCGAACGGGGGTTGCTCCCCGCCGGTCAGCGGCAGCACCTCGATGCCGAGGGACTCGCGATACGCGACGAACCGCTGAAAGAGCGATTCGGGCTCGAGGCGTTCGGCGACCACGGTGGCCGACGCACGGTTCTGCACCAGCCAGACCGCGCACATGTCCCAGTTGCCGCTGTGCGGCAGCGCCAGGATCACGCCCTTGCCGGCGCTCATCGCCGCGTCGAGGCGCGCCCGGTCGGGTTCGGGCACGAGCACGGTGGCCGCCGCCTCGACGGGATCCATCGCGGGCAGCCGGAACGCCTCAAACCAGTAGCGGGCATAGGATTGCACGGCTGCCGCGACCAGCTCGTCGGGAACGTCGGCAGGCGCGGTACCGATCACCCGGGCGAGGTTGCGGCGCAGCTGCGCCGGGCCGCCGTTGCGTTTCCCGGCGAATCCGCCGACCTCGTCGAAGAGCTTGCGCGTCACCGATTCCGGCGCGTGCCGCACGGCGGCCCAGCCGGCGGCGTAGCCCAGTTCGGTGAGTCTGCCGGTGAGGTCACTCATCGTCGGCGTCGGCGTCGGTGGCAATGGCGTCGGGCGCTGCGGTGGCGGCGGGTGTCAGCGGGATCAGATCGCGCGCACCGGGCGAGGTGTAGATCGACCACATCCGCTGTCCGACGGTGATGATCGAGAGCACCGCCAGCAGCCACATCGCGACGTGGATGGCCCAGAAGACGCCGAGACCGGTGAGCCCGGCGCCGACGAGCACGATGATCAGCCGGTCCGGCCGCTCGATCCAGCCGCCGTCGCCGTTGAGGCCGCTGGCCTCGGCGCGCGCCTTGGCGTACGAGATGACCTGCGAGGTCACCAGGCAGATCAGGGTGGCCACCAGCAGCAGCTCGTGCGGTTCGGTGACCGCGCACCACCACGCCAGACCGGCGAAGATCGCGCCGTCGGCGATGCGGTCGCAGGTCGCGTCGAGCACCGCCCCGAAGCGGGTGCCGCCGCCGCGGGCCCGCGCCATGGCGCCGTCGAGCATGTCGAACATGACGAACGCCCAGATGACGAGTGTGCCGATGAACAAGTGCCCCATCGGGAACAGCGTGAGCGCCGCGGCGATGGTCACCGTGGTGCCCAGCAGCGTCATGATGTCGGGGGTGAGGCCGGTCTTCAGCAACGCCCGACCGAGCGGCAGCGTCACCTTGGAGACAGAGGCTCGGCCGCGGATGCTCAGCATGTCACGCCTGCTCTCGCTCGATCTGTTCGTTCCAGGCCTTCGACAGCAGCGCCCGCGTGTCCCGCAGCAACTGCGGCATCACCTTGGTCTCGCCGACGACGGTGATGAAGTTCGCGTCACCGATCCACCGCGGCACGATGTGCTGGTGCAGGTGTTCGGCCAGCGATCCGCCCGCCGCATAGCCGAGGTTCAGCCCGACGTTGAACGCGTTCGGGTTCGACACGGACTTGATGGTGCGGATCATGTTCTGCGTGAACGACATCAGTTCGGCGGACTCCGCCGATGTCAGCGCCTCGAGGTCGGCGACCTGCCGGTACGGCACGATCATCGTGTGGCCCGGGTTGTACGGGTACAGGTTGAGCACCGCGTAGACCGTCTCGCCGCGCGCGATGATCAGCCCGTCCTCGTCGGACATCTCCGGGATGTCGAGAAACGGATGGCCGGTCGTCTTCTCCGACGGCGGCGGATCGGCGGTGATGTAGGTCATCCGGTGCGGGGTCCACAGCCGCTGCAGCCGGTCGGCGTCGCCGGTCCCGCAGTCGCGGATCACCCGATCGTCGTCAGCCACTGGTCACATCCGCGCCGATCGCATCCGCACTGGGAGAGTCGTTGCGGCGCTGGGCAATCCACTCTCCGATGAGTTCCACCGCCCGGTCGGCCCGAACCCCGTTGACCTGGCTGCCGTCACGGAACCGGAAGCTCACCGCGCCCGCCTCGGCGTCGCGTTCGCCGGCCAACAGCATGAACGGCACCTTGCCGGTGGTGTGCGTGCGGATCTTCTTCTGCATGCGGTCGTCGGAGTGGTCGACCTCGGCGCGGATGCCGCGCGCCCGGAGTTTGTCGACGACACCCTGCAGATGGTCGCCGAAGGCCTCTGCGACCGGGATGCCCACGACCTGCACCGGCGACAGCCACGCCGGGAATGCACCGGCGTAGTGCTCGGTGAGCACACCGAAGAAACGCTCGATCGACCCGAACAGCGCGCGGTGGATCATCACCGGGCGGTGCTTGGCGCCGTCGGCGCCGGTGTACTCGAGCCCGAAGCGTTCAGGCAGGTTGAAGTCGAGCTGGATGGTCGACATCTGCCAGGTACGGCCGAGGGCGTCCTTGACCTGCACCGAGATCTTGGGTCCGTAGAACGCGGCGCCGCCCGGGTCGGGCACGAGGTCCAGGCCGGATTCGCGGGCGACCTCGGCGAGGGTTTCCGTCGCCACGTCCCAGGTCTCGTCGTCGCCGACGAACTTCTCCGGGTCCTTGGTGGAGAGCTCGAGGTAGTAGTCGTCGAGACCGTAGTCGGAGAGCACGTCGAGCACGAAGGTGAGCAGCGACCGCAGTTCGTCGCGCATCTGCTCGCGGGTGCAGTAGATGTGTGCGTCGTCCTGGGTCATGCCGCGCACGCGCGTGAGTCCGTGGATGACGCCGGATTTCTCGTAGCGATACACCGACCCGAACTCGAAGAGCCGCAACGGCAGTTCGCGATACGACCGGCCGCGCGCCCGGAAGATCAGGTTGTGCATCGGGCAGTTCATCGGCTTGAGGTAGTAGTCCTGCGCCGGCTTGCGGACACTGCCGTCGTCGTTGTACTCGGCGTCGAGCTGCATCGGTGGGAACATGCCGTCGGCGTACCAGTCGAGGTGCCCGGACACCTCGTACAGGTGACTCTTGGTGATGTGCGGGGTGTTGACGAACTCGTAACCGGCGGCGATGTGCCGGCGCCGAGAATAGTCCTCCATCTCGGTGCGGATGATGCCGCCCTTGGGATGGAACACCGGCAGACCCGAGCCGAGTTCGTCGGGGAAGCTGAACAGGTCGAGCTCGGCACCGAGCTTGCGGTGGTCACGGCGTTCGGCCTCGGCCAGCAACTCCAGGTACTCGTCGAGCGCCTCGGCCGATTCCCACGCGGTGCCGTAGATGCGCTGCAGGTCGGCGTTGTTCTGGTCACCCCGCCAGTAGGCCGCCGAGCTGCGCGTCAGGGTGAACGCACTGATGTACTTGGTGGTCGGGACATGCGGTCCGCGGCACAGGTCGCACCAGATCAGGTCGCCGGTGCGCGGGTTGAGGTTGTCGTAGGCGGTGAGCTCGGCTCCCCCGACCTCCATGATCTCCGCGTCCGCTGCCGCGCCCTTGTCGTCGATCAGTTCGAGCTTGTAGGGCTCCTTGGCCAACTCCATCCGCGCCTGGTCCTTCGACGAGTAGACGCGCCGGGAGAACCGCTGCCCGGACTTGATGATCTGCTTCATCTTCTTCTCGAGGTTCTTCAGATCCTCGGGCGTGAAGGGTTCGGCGACGTCGAAGTCGTAGTAGAAGCCGTCCTTGATGGGCGGTCCGATACCGAGCTTGGCCTCGGGAAAGAGCTCCTGCACGGCCTGCGCCAGCACGTGGGCGCACGAGTGCCGGATGACGCTGCGGCCGGCCTCGGTGTTGGCGGCGACCGCCTCCACCACGGTCTCGAGTTCGGGTGCCCACGAGAGGTCGCGCAACTGCCCCGCCGCGTCACGGACGACGACGATGGCCTCGGATCCCTTGTTCGGCAGATCGTGCTCACGCAGCGCAGTGCCCGCGGTGGTCCCGGCCGGCACACGGATCGTGGCGGGTCTGGTCACCGAGACGTCGTCGGGCACGGGTTGCTCCTCAAGGATGAAGGGACACGGTTGCGATCTAGATGGTATCCGCGCGCGGGTCATCCGCCGAGGATGGGGCTGGCCAGCCATTGCGCGTCGATGTTCAGCCATCCGGCGACCATGTGGAGGGCACCGATCAGCCACAGCGTGACGAGAACGATGGCCGCGGTCCCCATCCACACGGTGGCCTGCACGGCCACCGGCTGGCGTTTGATCCACTCCATCCAGGCGTCGTACTTGCGGCGGGCGAACGTCAGCAGACGGTGCGCCCACGCGAACTCCGAGGCGAGAATGCCCAGGCCGAGGAACACGATGAGCCAGCCCGGGCCCGGATACGGGATCGCGACGATGCCGGCGGCGAGCACGATGGTCCCCACCACGCCGACGGCGAGGCGATAGATGAGGTGGAGTTTCGGGTCGCGGCGGATCAGGTAGCGCCGCTGACGGGCCCACAGTCGCAGCCTCTGCCACACGGAGGACATGGCTCCGAGATTACCCAGACCGGACATCCTCACAGCGCGCGGCGATCAGCGTCACGACGATCGTCAGCAGGAGGATCAGCGGGTAACACCCGGCCTCGACGACCACGATGACGCGGTCGTACCACCCGGGATCCGGCCATCGCGGCAGCATGAACAGGCCGAGCGCGATGGCGTGGTCGGCGGTCAGGTGCGGTCCGCTGTCGTACCAGTGGTGCCACCACGTGAACGAGAGCGCGACGATGGTCGACGGTGCCAGCCACCGCCACCACGACCGGGGCCCGTGCGCCAGGCCGCGATAGGCGAAGTCGAACGCGACCACGAACAGCGGCACCAACCACACCCAGTGATGGCCCCAGGAGAAGGGCGACACGGTGGAGGCGGTCATGCCGACGATGGACACCGCCAGCAGTTCGGAGCCCCGACGATGCGCTACCACCGCCGCCCAGACACCGAGCCCGGCGGCCAGTAGCGCGATCGGTCCCCAGAGCCACAGCGGCGCCTCGAACACCGGGCCGCCCGGGCCCGGGTGCGCGAATCGCCGCACGTCGAAGTAGGCCAGCATCTGTGAGATGAACCCGTTGATCGATTGATTGGCCGGCGAGTCGACCCGGCCGATGCGGGCCGAGGTGATGATGTCGTGGGTCCAGTAGCGCCAGGAGTCACGTGGGATGACCAGGATGCCGATGGCGACGGTGACGGCGAAGGTGGCCACGGCGGTCGCCGCGGCCCGCCATCGTCGAATGGCGAGCAGGTAGACGACGAAGAACGCGGGGGTGAGCTTGATACCGGCCGCCACTCCCACACCGATGCCTCTGAGCCGGGAGTCCGGGCGGATCATGTCCAGCAGCACCAGGTCCGCGAGGATCAGCGCCATCAGGAAGACGTTGATCTGACCGAGCCAGATCGTGGTGCGCACCGGCTCGAGCGCCGTCGAGCAGATCGCGAGAAGAACCGCGAACACCGCGAGCCGCGCATCGAGCCGGTAGCCGAGGCTGCGAAATCCGAGCAGGATCGTGGCGACGAGCGCGAGAAAGATGGCTGCCCACCAGATGAGGTTGGCCACCGACTGGGTGACGAGGGCGAACGGCACGAGCACGATCGCGGCGAACGGCGGATACGTCCAGTCCAGATCCCACAGCACAGGTTGGTGGTAGAGCGGCCGACTGTCGAGGACCGTGTGGGCACCGGCCCGGTACACCCGCAGATCGGTGTAGTTCTCGAACAGGCCGTAGAACGGATTGGTGATCGGGAAAGCGGTTATGTGCCAGGCGATCACGCCGATTGCCGCAATCGCGGCAATCCCGACGACCCACCACCTGATCGTGGGTGCGGGATGCGTCGGCACGGTGTGGACGCTACCCGCCGGACACGTGTGACCCCGGGTATGAATCGCCGAGCGGGCCGAATGGGTTCCAATTGCCCGATCTGCGCCGATCACCAGGCATTTCGTGCCGGCTCGATGTGAACATTCCGCGCAACGCCCGGTCCGGAGCCGGGCCGAGAACAACCGTCAGATGTGCTGTCCGCTCGCCAGCCGGTTGGCGACGTCGCGGGTGAAAGCACGAACCCGGTCGGCCAGCCAGAACAGCCGGCGGGTCGCCGGGTCGAGTGGGTCGGTGACACCCGACGCACTCGCAGGTTCGAGGAGGTACCCACGTTCGATGGCGTGGACCACCTTGCCGAAGCAGATGTCCTCGGCGTCGGGGCGGTCGACGGTCGTGATGCTCAGACCATTCAGCGTTTGCGTCGTGAGCCGTCGCCGCTTCGGCGCGACGTCGCGGCCGGTGTTCGGCGCCAACCTGTTCAACTCTCCCTCGGCCGCAGCGCACAACAGCTCGGCCGGGCACGCCACACAGAACTCCCGGTCGGCCAGCCGATCGAAGCCCGTGGACAAGAACACGACGGTCTGCTCCGCCAGATAGGTCTCGGCGGCACCATCGGTGATCGACTGATACTCGGTGCGCGCGGCCGCGGGATCGTACTCCGCGCTGTACATCGCCATGGCCGATTGTCGCAGCGGAATTCGATTGGCGTCAAGCACGATTCCCTCGGCAGCGAGCCGGCATCGTCGCGTCGACAAGGGCTACGAATAGCCCAGAGTCGCCCCACCGGTGATGATCTCGCCGGTCCACTTACGCCGCGGCAACGACGACGCCGAGTAGCATCCCGAATATTCGGAGACGGTCCGACCGACGATCGCGAGAGCCACCATGAGCGCCGACGATGAGCCCGATGCTCCCCCACCTCCCGGCGACGAACTGCTGGCCATCGCCGCGAATCTGTCCCACTTCCACCGCGAACACGAGAAGTACTACTCCGAGGCCCCACTGACGGATGCGCTCGCGCTGCAACGTATCGCCCGCACCCTGACCGCGCTCGCGGAGCGATGGTCCTCCGCGGAGCCGACCGGCGCACCGTCACGACTGGGTGTGCTCGCGGTCAAGGAGGGGCCGGCTCACTTCACGCCGATCGCCGACCTGTGCCTCGCCGGCGAGATCACCACCCACATCGATCGCACCTATCCGCTCGATGAGACCGCCGCCGCCCTGGCCTACGTCGGTGCCGGGCAGGCCCTGGGCAAGGTCGTCGTCACACCCTGACCGACCCGGAGCACGACCACAACGATCCCCGAAGGGAGTTCCGATGGACCAATCCGACGCGATACTGATCACGGGCTGTTCGAGCGGCATCGGCGCGGCGACAGCCGCCGATCTGGTGCGACGCGGGCACACCGTCTACGCCACCGCCCGCAGGCCCGAGACCTTGACCGAACTGGGCGAGATGGGTTGCACGACACTGGCACTCGACGTCACCGACGAGGAATCGATGAGCGCGGCGGTGGCCGTGGTGGAGGCCGCGCACGGTGCGGTCGGAGCGTTGATCAACAATGCGGGGTATTCGCAGTCGGGGGCGATGGAGTCGATCCCGCTCGACGACCTCCGCAGGCAGTTCGAGACGAACGTCTTCGGGCTGGTCCGGATGTGCCAGCTGGTGCTGCCCGGGATGCGCCGCGCCGGCCACGGCCGGATCGTCAACATCGGCTCGATGGGCGGCAGGCTCACCTTCCCCGGGGGTGGGGCCTATCACGCCACGAAGTATGCGGTGGAGGCGATCTCGGACGCCATGCGGTTCGAGGTGCAGGGATTCGGCGTGCAGGTGGTCCTCGTCGAGCCCGGGTTGATCACCACCGAGTTCGCCGCGGCCGCAACGTCTTCCATGTCGGCGCTGGACACCGACAGCCCCTACGGCCGGTTCAATGACACCGTGGCCCAGACGACGGAGGACATCTACCGAGGCCCGGTGGCGAAGTACCTCGGCGGCGGACCGGAGGATGTGGCCACCACGATTCGCAAGGCGCTCACCGCGAGCAGGCCGCGACCGCGCTACACGGTCACGCCGTCGGCCAAGCTCGCGCTCATGCAGCGGAAGATCACCCCGGATCGGGTCTGGGACCTCGCCATGCGCACCCAGTTCCCCGTCCCGGGTTCCTGAGCGGGGTTCGGTGGACGAGGTTCCGGTCCTGGAATGGTTGCTGCGCAGCGACCCGGCCGTCGCCTACCAGGCGACGCGTGATCTGCTCGGCGACGACGACCCCCGCCTGCAGAGCCGCATCGCCGACGACGGTGTCGGCGCCACACTTCTTGCCGCGCGCGGGCCGGACGGGCACTGGGGTGGTGGCTTCTACAACCCGAAGTGGACGTCGACGCACTACACGCTGCTCGAGCTGCGCGGGCTGTGCCTGCCACCGACCAACCCGATCGCGCGCGACGCCTGCGCGCTCGTGCTTCGCGATCACCAAGTCCGCGACGGCGGGATCGACCCGCGCCCGACGACCCGACACAGCGACGTCTGCGTCAACGGCATGGGACTGAACTACCTGTCCTGGTTCGGCAGCGACGCCGAACCACTGGCGAGCATCGTCGATGTCATCCTCGCCGAGCAGATGCCCGACGGTGGGTTCAACTGCCGCGCGCGACGGACCGGCGCGACGCACTCCTCGGTGCACACCAGCACCTCGGTGATCGAGGGCATCACCGCCTACGAACAGGCCGGCTACACCCACCGCCGGGCCGAGCTTTGCGATGCACGCGCCGCTTCGGCGGAGTTCCTGCTGCGGCACAGGTTGTTTCGCAGCGAGCACACCGGCAAGCCGATGCGCCCCGACTTCACCCGCCTGCACTACCCGGCACGCTGGTACTTCGACGTGCTCCGCGGACTGGACGCGCTGCGGGCCGCCGGCGTCGGTCGCGACGAGCGGATGCAGGATGCGTGCTCGGTGCTCGAGTCCCGCCGGCGGTCCGACGGACGGTGGGCCGCGCATCGCGGCCACCCCGGGAAGACCCACCTGACGTATCCGCCCCCGGGTGAGCCCAATCCGTGGGTCACGCTGATCGCGCTGCGCGCTCTGCGGGCCTACGGGTGACGGGCGGGAATCGTGCGGGGGCTGGGTTTCGCCGCGGCCCGACGACGGCGGGGGGCTGTCACGTCGGCACGAGGCATAGCGACCGACGGTACGCGATGGCGGTGGTCGCCGGTCGGTGTGCGCCCCTTTGCCATCACATGTGTCCCTCGGTGTGCGCCGGGCGGCTCTCGGAGCTGTCGCGGAACCCCCGGACGGTCATGTAGACGCCGACGGAGAGCTCCCAGGTCGCGATGGGCAGCGCGGCGAGCGTGCCGATCCCCGACACCTGATCCCAGACGCCGAAGAGGCAACCCGTCGAGAACATGAGCAGAAGCGGGGCGCCGACGAGGCCGATGGTCGGAATCCAGCGCGGCACGAGGCGGAACTGGTAGACGATGGTGGCCAAGCACAGCGCGTTGACGGCGGGCATGATCCCGGGGCCGAGCAGGAACGTCCAATTCTTCACGGCGACAAGGGCGCCGGCGGTGGTGGTGAACGCAGTGGGGTCGGTGCCCGCGAACTCCTGGCGCAACGTGTAGACGGAGAGCACCGCGACGACGCCGGTGACGATCACCGCCGCCTCGAGGGTGCGGCTGGCGACGAAGCCGATCGCCCGGCCGGGACCGAAGCCTTTGATGACCGGGTAGAGGGCCACCGCGGTGCCGATACAGGTGAGGGCGGTGAGGATTTCGATCAGCCCGCCCCACAGCACGCCGCGGTCGCTGCCGGCGCCGAGCACGAAGTCCGGGTCGTTGACGACGCCGTCGTACAGGGCGAGTGCGGGGATGGAGAAGACGAATGTGCCGATGTAGAACAGGCCGGCGGCGAGCGTCGCCCGTCGAGCCGGGTCGTTGGGCACCACCGTCGTCGAGGTCATTGATGTGGACATGATCGGTTCCTTTCGCATGCGGTGTCGGTCGGCATGAGCGAGATCAGCGGGATGCCGAGGTCGCGCAGCGCCTGCAACAGGCCGTGCAGGGCGGCCTGGTCGGCGACGGCGCCCCGTAGATAGGTGGTGCCATCGGCTGCGCTGGTGATGCTCAGCCCGTCGAACCATGCCTCCCAGCGGTTTTCGAGGCGTCCTGCGACTCTGATCTCGTACTGCACACCTAGACGGTAGGAACAGACGTGGTGAGCTGTCGTCACCAGATGTGGTGATTTCGGGTGGTGATTTCCTGGATCCGGACGCCCTAGCCTAGATTTTTCGCGCTGATTCGGGCTGATTGTGTTGGGGCCTGAATTGTGTTGTGGTCTGTAGTTTTCGGTGTTTGGGTGCGTAGTGATGACCG
>NZ_JBSFQJ010000005.1:198403-338044 GCF_053588655.1 Gordonia sp. NPDC003424 | reverse complement strand
ACGAACCCACCACCCCACCACCATCACAGGCAACCTCTGAGAAAGCTGCCTGACCAAAACCCCCTGAGTGACTCACCAGAGCTTGACACCTACCGCAGGGCGCCCAGTCGACGGCGCAGGGCGCCCACTGGACGGGAAATAGCGCCCACTCGACGGCGCAGGGCGCCCAGTCGACGCGACACGCCACCCGCCCGGCGCGGGACGCGAGATCAACTCTCGAGGAGTTCCACGCTGGTGATGCGGTGCAGCGAAAAGTGTTGCTCCTCTTCGGTACCCGAATCGACCGCGATCAGCTGACCCGCGCCGAGGGTCCGCGGGGTGACCAGGTGGCGACTGGCGGAGCCGTGGGCGTCCACGTAGTCGACGCGCAACCGGCGATTCGCCCTCAGTGCCAACTGAATCAGCGCTGTCGCGGACTCGCCGCCACCGGACGCGCGGACCGGCGCCGACGCCGACTGGGCCGGGCGGGCGCCGTCGGCGCGATCGGCCGACCGCATGCGGGCGATGACCGACCGCAGCTGAGACTCGGAGGGTACCGACCGTCGGGGGTGCGGATGCCGGCGCGGCCGGGACACGGTCACCCGGCTGCCCCGGTCCCGCAGGTCGACGAGCGTGCCCGACGAATCCTCGCCTGCCGGAGCGAATCCCGCGGCACGAAGTCTGTCGATGACGTCACGGACGTCGGCTGGGGAGACGGCGACGGTGGGCGCGAGGGCACGGAGCGCGAGCGGCTCGACCGCCTCGCTGCGCAACACCGCGGCCAGCGTCGTCGGGTCCTCGCACCGGATGAACGCCGACGCCACCCCGACACGGAGTTGGCCGTGCTTGCGTGCAACGTCCTCGATCAGATAGGTGAGCGATTGTGGCACCGGGGTCGTCGAATGCGTGGTGAACATCGTGAGCAGCTCGCTGCTGCTGCGTCCGGCATCCAATGCGCGCCGCACGCTGTTCTCGGAGATGCGATACACCGATGCGGCGCCACCGGATTCGAGGTCGGCCACCAACTCCACCTGGTCGGCGAGTTCGGGTGTCATCGGGCCGGGCACGGTCAGCGTCAGATCGGCCTGGGTCAGAAAGTGATCGACCGGCGCCGGTAGCGCCGAGCGCATCGCCGCGAGCGTCGATGCCTCGAGATCCTCGCCGCCCGCGATCACCGCCCGGCCCACCCCGGTCAGCGCATCGTGCGCGACGAGTCCGAGTTCTCTTGCCTCTCTGAGTGTTTCGTGAACCGTCCGTCGCGAATAGCGACGGATCAGGCGTGGGTGCCGCCAATGTAGTGCGGACGCGAGTGCGTCCTCGTCCACCGGCACCGCCTTCTTGCCCTGCGCCAGCGTGGCCAGTATCGCGCGGCGCTGCTCCGGCGCGAACGCATTATGCAGCTCGCCGGAGATGGCTGCGTAGGCATTGCCGTCAAGGTCGGGTTCGCCGATCTGCCATGGGCAGCGAGGCATCTCGAGCCACGCCTCCACGAGCGCCCACCACTGACGGTCGGGCGCCTGATGCATCCACGAGTCGGCGGCCGGGGTCGGCGCAAACGCCACGTCACCGATGTCGTTGGCCGGCGACGGTGCCGGGAACCCTGCGTCGATCAGCCGAACATAGGCGAGCAGTTCGAGGAGAAACGCCACCCTCTCCGGCGCCAACCCGGTCACCTTGGCGAGCCGACGCTGCTCGCGGACGCCGAGCGCGCCGGATCTCAGGACCGCCGCCGGGGTCAGGCCCAGCGTGCGCAGCAAGGTGGTCGCGTGGCGAATCAGTTCCAGGGCCTCGCCGCCGGCGGCGGCCTCGAGCGCGGCCGCAGAGAACCGCGGCTTCGCGTCGCGTGGATGCAGGGCGGGCGGGCGGAGATCGTCGGTGCGCAGCGGCGGTTCCCCGCGCAGCAGCTGTCCGATCGTCGGCGGCAACTCGACGGTCTGTTCGTCGACCCGCGCGAGCAGGCCGGCCGCGATGAGAGCCGGGACCGGTGCGGTGGGATCTGCGTCGGCGGCGGCGTCCCGGCTGCGCCCCAACGCCGAACCCTGCGACAGTTTCTCCAGCACCCCGCGTCGGCGTTCGTCCAGGTCCGCGAGCCGACTCTGCAGCTCGTCGGTGGTGGCCGCGCCCATCGGCCCGGTCAGGTGACGCCCCCTCCACGGCAGCGCCGAGGGGGCGTGCGCACCGGTCAGCAACCCGTCGTCAGGGCCCCACAGCAGCGCCCGCCGGCGCAGCAGGTCCACCCGGGCATCGATCTCCGCCCTGTCGGCGCGTCCGGCGAGTCCCTTGACGACGACATCGGTCGCCACGGGTGCGGGGAGGAGGCCTTTGCCTTCGGCACCCCGATCGATCACGATCTCCAAGACCGCGGCGGCCAGCAGATCCAGGTCCTCGCCGGCCAGCGACGAAGATCCGGCAGAAAGCGCCCGCGACGCCAGAACCTTGGTGCCGGCCGGCGGCGGCGACGCCAGATCCGGGCGTGCGGTCAACAGTTCGGTGAGTTCGTCGTCGGAGCGCGACGCCAGGTCATCGGCCAGGCCGGCGCCCCCGGAATCCGAACTCATTCGGCCGATTCTACTGAGCACAGCGCCACCGGACGTTTCGCGGGGACTCGGTCGGGGCCGCATGGCACAATATGCGCGTGGCTGAGAAGAGCGTTGAGAAGAAGAAGCAGTACGTCGACAACGGCTGGCCCAAGGACTCCGACGGAGACAGTGCCCACGCTGTTTCCGAGTTCGCTGCCGGTCTGTCCGGCGCGTTGTCGCCGTTCGGCGACGTCGAGTTCCCGCTGCCGCTCGACGACCTGCCGTACCTGCAGCCGAAGACGGTCATCAACCGCTGATCAGCGAGTGTCCGCGCAGGACCATGCCTCGCCGGGACTGAGTCACATCGACTCCTCCGGCGCGGCCCGCATGGTCGACGTCGGCGGAAAGGCGCAGACGCAGCGGCGCGCCGTCGCCGCCGGCACCTTCCGCACCACTAGCGAGGTGATCGGGCTGCTCAGCGAGGGGGCGCTCCCGAAGGGCGATGTGCTCGCGACCGCCCGCATCGCCGGCATCATGGCCGCCAAGCGCACCGACGAGCTGATCCCGCTCTGCCATCAGCTCGCCCTGTCGTCGGTGGAGGTCGACTTCTCGATCGGCCCGGCGCACATCGAGGTCACCGCGACCGTGGCCACCAGCGGGCCGACCGGGGTCGAGATGGAAGCCCTCACCGCGGTGGCGGTGACCGGTCTGACCTTGCACGACATGGTCAAGGCCGTCGACCGTCGGGCGTCCATGACCGACATCCGGTTGCTTTCCAAGACCGGCGGCAAGTCGGGTCCCTGGCACCGTGACTGAGCTATCCCGGCAGCACCCGCGTGTCGCCCGCGTCGTCGTCGCGTCGACCCGCGCCAGCCGTGGCGAGTATCCCGATCGGACCGGACCGATCATCAGCGACTGGCTGACCGAGCGGGGGTTCGTCGTCGACGAACTCATCGTCGTGTCCGACGGCCCACCGGTCGGTGCCGCGATCCGCGCCGGCATCTACGCCGAGGCCGATCTCATCCTCACCTCCGGTGGCACGGGCGTGACGCCGACCGACCGCACCCCCGAGGAGACCCGGCCGCTGCTCGACTTCGAGGTCGTGGGTCTCGCCGACGCGATTCGCGCCGCCGGCCTGCCCGGTGTGCCAACCGCCATCCTGTCCCGCGGTGTCGCGGGCGTCGCCGACCGGACCCTCGTCGTGAACCTGCCCGGCTCATCGGGCGGGGTGCGCGATGGGCTGGGCGTGCTCGACACCGTCGTCGACCATGTTCTCGATCAGATCCGCGGCGGTGACCACCGATGACAGCCGAACCATCCCCGACACTCGTCGTACGGGCTCAGTTGTCGGAGACCCCCATCCGGCTCGACGACCACGAAGCGGCGGTCACGCTGGCCTCCGGCGGCACCGCGGGCGCGGTGGTCGGGTTTGTCGGTGCGGTGCGCAATCATGATCACGGGCATGACGTCACCCGACTCCTGTATTCGGCGCACCCCAGCGCACCGGAGGTCCTTGCCGAGGTGGTCGGCGAGATCGCCGAACAGGCGAAGGGCGTGCGCGCTGTTGCCGTGTCGCACCGTGTCGGGGACCTCGACGTCGGCGATGCCGCCTTCGTGGTCGCCGTCGCCGCCGATCATCGTCGCGCGGCATTCGACACCTGCGCGCTGCTCGTCGACGAGGTCAAGGCGCGCTTGCCGGTGTGGAAGCATCAGATCTTCGCCGACGGCACCGATGAGTGGGTCGGGTCGGCCTAGGCGCGTCTGGGGTTTGCCCATGGCGACCGACCAGGGTGACGACGCGGATCACGGGAGACGGGCACCGAACGGACTCGACCGGAACTGGTCGAGCATCCTTCAGGAACGGTGATGTGGGTGATCCTGCCGCTGCGAGAACGGGGGCTCACCAGGCGCCACGGAAATGGAAAAGGGCCCCGCACGGATTGAACATCGTGCGGGGCCCCTCGTTCAGGGTGCTGCTCAGGGGAGCGGCAGCAGATTCTTGTGCTGGTTGTACAGCTTGATCTGGTCCGGGCTGAGCTCGTAGCCACTCTGCTTGGCGGCCTTCCAGAGCTTCTCGACCTCGGGGTTGACCTTGTTGCCTTCGACGGCCTGTCCGAGCGCTTTGTCGATCTGGCCCTTGACGTCGTTGGTGGTCTTGGCCTGCGGGGCGGTCGACCAGTTGAACGGAGCGGGCAGGTTCGGCAGCACGGGCTTCTGGACGACCGGTGCCGACCGCTGGGTGGCACCCGACAGGCCGGTGCCACACACCGGCCAGGCGCCCTTGCCCTGGCTACCGAGCACACGCTCGGCGACGACGATCTGCTGCTCACGGGTGGCCTGGTTGGCCGACGGAGCGAACTCGGTGCCGCCGTGGCCGGCCCAGGTGCTCGGGCTGAACTGCAGGCCGCCCTGGTAGCCGTTGCCGGTGTTGATGGCCCAGTTGCCGCCCGACTCGCACTGTGCGACCTGGTTCCACTCGGCGTCGGTGGCGGCGTTGGCCGAACCGGTGCCGATCAGGGCCGCTCCGCCGCCCAGGACGGCGCCGGTCAGCGCGACCTTGGCGAAGGTCTTGGTGGTCGAGGCGGTCGAGGGTTTGCGATGACGTCCGGTCATGAGTGGTGTTTCCTCTCTCCACGCGCCTACGAAGTCAGCTGTCGGGTTCGGGCGAGAGGCTGCCCGGTCCCGGCCTGACGTGTGTCACTCCGGGACTTGACCCCTAGGACACCGGGTCGGTGTCCGATCTCTCCGGGGAGAGTGGGTCCCCCGTCCTCGCTCCTAGATGTTCGTTCTCGGTTCGTCTGCGTCGGTGGAGCGAGGCTCGGCGCGGCCGACGTGACGTTCTGTCTGTTATGTGGTCGTGACCCCGGTGGAGTCGTTTTAGACAGTACGACGTTGAGCGCGGCGAAAGACAGTTCTCCGCACATCGAAATTTGGGGCCAAATCGGGACTTTCGACCCACTTCCGCCGTCATCGCAGTTCACGGGGCGATAGTCGACTTGTGGCCGTCTCGTTATCACACCGTTATGTGAGGAACCTCACAGGCCGGGTGTGTCGTCAGCCACCGGCGAACGGCGGCAGGACGTCGAGGGTTGCACAGGTACCGAGCCGAACGCTCCGGTCGCACAGCGCGACCGAATCGCGGAGATACGAGCAGCGGTCGAGGACCCGGGCCAGGTCGGGATTGTCGGCGGCGAGGATCGTTTCCAGGTCACCGAGAGTGGCCTCGGGCGAGATGTCGACGGTCGACGACTCGCCACCCGCGGCAGCGCGCGCGGCAGCGAAGTAGCGCACGGTCAGTTGCACGAGAACTCAACCCCCGATGGCCGACATCGGCCGGTCGGGCTGGTGGAAGTCCGGGTCGTCGACACCGTGACCCGGCAGCTTCACCCAAGCGTTGGCGCGCCAGAGGTCTGCGATCGCGGCGTCCAGCCGATCGTCGGGGACACCGCTGCGCAGAAGCCGGCGCAGGTCGGTTTCCGACTGTGCGAACAGGCAATTGCGCAGGGCGCCGTCCGCGGTCAGTCGGGCGCGGTCGCAGTCGCCGCAGAACGGCCGCGTGACCGATGCGATCACGCCGACTCGTGCGGGCACACCGTGGGTGCCACGGCCGTCGACCAGCCACGTCGCGGCGGGGGCACTGCCGCGTGGCCGGGGATCGGGGAGCAGGGTGAATCGGGCCCGCAGCGCGGCGAGTATCTCGTCGGCCGTGACCATGGCGGCGCGGTTCCACCGGTGGTCGGCGTCCAGCGGCATCTGCTCGATGACCCGCAGCTCGTAACCGTGCTCGAGGCAGAACTCCAGCAGATCGGGCAGCCGCGAGAGGTCATCGCGTGTCGGGAGCACCGCGTTGACCTTGATCGAGCGCAGGCCCGCACGCCGCGCGGCCGCGAGACCGGACACGACGTCGTCGACGCGGTCGCGGCGGGTGATCTCCGCGAAGCGCGCGCGATCCACGGTGTCCAGGGAGACATTGATCCGGTCGAGGCCGGCGGCGACCAGATCATCGATCCGGTGTGCCAGTCCGAGGCCGTTGGTGGTCATCGCGATCTCGGGACGCCCGGGTAGTGACGCCACCGCCGCGATCAGCACGTCGAGATCACGTCGCAGGAGAGGTTCGCCGCCGGTGAACCGGATCGTCTCGATGCCCAGGTCGCGCACGGCGACGGTGAGCAGGCGGATCAGCTCGTCGGTGCTCAGGGTCTGCTCTGACGGCAGCCACTCCAGGCCGTCGGCCGGCATGCAGTAGGTGCAGCGCAGATTGCAGCGGTCGGTCACCGACACCCGCAGGTCCCGAACGACACGTCCGTGTCGATCGATCAGCGGTCCCGACGTCGGTGCGTCGACCACGGAGTGCGCGACGATGGCCGCATCCACGGGAGGAGAGGTCGGCAGGCCGAGCGCGACAATGGTCATGGCGGCTACCGCCTGGCTTCCAGGGAACGAAATGTGCTGGCGTGGAAGACAAGTGGCTCCACACCCGGGTCGTAGCGCAATGCCTCGATCTGCAGCAGTACCAACGTGTGGTCGCCGGCAGGGATCTCGTTGTGCAGCGAACACGAGAGGTTCGCCGCGGCATCCGGGATGAACAGCGCGCCGTCGTCGGTGCCGAACGGAACGATGCCGGCGAAGCGGCGTGCGCTCGGTCCGGCCAACTGCCGGCAGAGATCAGATTGGTCGTAGGCGAAGACACTGAGCCCGATCGCGGACGCGTTGCGCAGGCGCGGCCAGGTTGTCGAGGTGTTCTGCACGCACAACGAGACCAGCGGCGGATCGAGCGACACGGTGGTGAACGCACTCGCGGCCATCCCCACCATCTCGGAGGTGCCGTCGTCGCCGGTCACGCGGCAGCACACCGCCACGACCCCGGACGGGAAGCAGCTGTAGGCGCGCTTGAGTGTGGCCTCGTCGTCGGCCGGCGAGAGCGCGGTGGAGGCTGCCGAGTCGACGGTCATCGCGCTCGCCGTCCCGACCTCAGCGCGAACACCAGTCCGAGGACGAAGCCCACGGGAGCGCACATCGTCAGTACATAGACGACCGTCGGTGCGGTATCGCCGTCGGTGACCAGAGGCGTGACGAACAACGCGACGATGGCCAGGAGACCTATCGCGAACACAACCCCGGCCACGGCCAACAGCCGTGACGAATGCCTCTCCATGACCTCCACGGTAGAACACATGGACCCCCCTGGTGTTCGACCTGGTCACGACGACGGTTTCGAGGTGAGGTAATCCACGTGACCGCCGGTGACGTCGTTGGCTAGACTGGGACGAAACAGGCGCCTCTGCTTCTGTCCGGAGCGAGGCGCTTTGTCATGACACATCCGATGTACAGGTGAAGGTGAGCACAGTGCCGACCGGCAAGGTGAAGTGGTACGACGCCGAAAAGGGCTTTGGATTCCTCGCGCAGGACAGCGGCGAGGATGTCTACGTCCGCTCAAGCGCACTGCCCGAGGGGGTCGCGACCCTCAAGCCCGGGCAGCGCGTCGAGTTCGGCATGGCCGCCGGCCGTCGCGGACCCCAGGCCCTGACCGTCACCGTGCTCGAACAGGCACCCAGCGTGGCGAAGAACGTCCGCGAGGCCGCGCGCAAGGAGGCACAGGCCAAGCGGCATTCGCCCGACGAACTGCACGGCATGGTCGCCGACCTGATCACCCTCCTCGAGGGCAAGGTGCAGCCCGATCTGCGCAAGGGGCGCTATCCGGATCGCAAGACCGCGGCCCGTATCGCCGAGGTCGTCCGCGCGGTCGCGCGCGAACTCGAGCACTGACGTCGCTCAGGCGGTCGTGCGTACCGTGAAGTCGTCGGGGGTCGTGTTCACCGACAGGATGCCGCGCGCCACGTAGTCGTCGCCTTCGGTGACCGCGGAGAGCGGTTGTACCTCGACGTTGATCAACACGCGGTCCGGCGTCGACCGCAGGGCGACGGTGTAGGTGCTGCCGCTGCGCTGCGCGATGCCCTCGGGTTCCGGGTTGATGATTTTTCCGCTGCGGTCCGCGTAGAGCAGGTACAGAACCCACGGGCTCTGGGCGATCTCCTCGGACACCGACAGCAGGGTCGTCTGGCCGACCGGAATCGGTTCATGTGGTGACGGCCGCAGTTCGGCACCCGGTGGGTCGCAGGAGCGCACGAGGACGTCGCACCACTTCGCGGGTTCCACGCGGACGAGGCGATCGCCGATCGCCAACTGCAGGTATCCCGGCTCGTCGTCGTGGCCGTCTCCCGACCACGTGTCCTTGGTGAGGACCGCGACAGTCGCCCCCACGACCACGACGAATGCGACCACGATCGCCGCGATGATCGCGAGCGACTTCTTCTCTCCAGGGGTGAGGTGCACGGTGTCCTAAGGCTGATTGCTGCGGTCGGTGGGCATCTTGCGGGTGGCCGCGGCCCCCGGGCCGGTGGCCGCGGGGCGTCCGGGAGCGGCCGGGAACGCGACGGTCGGTGCGGCATAGTCGGGTCGACGGCCGCCCAGGCCGGGCACCAGCGACGAACCGCGGGCGGTGAGGATCGTCTGCACGAGGCCGATGCCGAGCAGCACCGCCACGACGGTGAATCCGATCCACAGGGTGGGTGGTAGCAGGACGCCGAGCGTCGCACCGAACACCCAGCCCAACTGCAGCATCGTCTCGGATCGTCCGAATGCCGAGGCCCGCGACTCCTCGGGGAGGTCGTCCTGGATCGACGAGTCGAGGCACACCTTGCCGATCGCGCTGGTTCCCGAGGCCACCAGCGCGGCCGCGGTCGCGACGACGATGCTGCCGAAGACGGCGGTCAGGACCGCCGCCACGAAACATGCCGCGGTGCACCACAGCACGATGCCGGGTGGGTTCTTCAACTCCAGACGCGTGCCGAGTCCGTTGCCGATCATGTTGCCGACGCCGGCCGCCGCACCCACGGCACCGAGCAGCACCAGCTGAGTCCAGTCCGAGTGCACGTCCTGCTGGGCCTTCGCGTAGAAGGCGATGTAGAGCGTCAGGAACCCGGTGAGAATGCGGATCGTGGCGTTTCCCCAGAGTCCGGTCACCACCTTCCGGCCCAGTGGCTGCCGCATCTTGGCGGCGAGCGCGGTGGCGGTCTCGCGGGCCTTGCGGCGTCCGCTTCCGCTCTCGTGTTCGGGCCGCGAGGTGGCCGGCTCGCCGTGATAGCTGAATGTCGCCGGGATCTCGCCCTCGGTCACCTCGACCCACGCCGGGATGCGCATACACAACCACGCGCCGACCGCCGCGATCACCGCCAGCCAGGCCATCGCGCCGGGAATGTGGACCGGCAGGACCTTGGCCAGCAGCAGTTCGAAGAGCGCGGCGAGACCACCGCCGACGATCGTCCCGCCGATCAGCCCGAACGTGGTGAGCCGGGAGTTCACCCGGGGCAGGTCGATGGTCGGCGGCACGACTCGCGGGGTGACCGCGGATTTCAGGACGCCGAAGGATTTGGACAACACCAGCAGTCCGAGCGCGCACGGGTAGAGCACCCACGGGTCGTATTGCAGCTGATCGGTGGCGGCGTCCCACGAACTGTTGGCCATGATCAGCAACGCCAGAGCCGTCCGCAGACCGAACGTGGTGGCCATCGCGATGCGGCGGCCGTGCTGCAGACGATCCAGCATCGGGCCGATCAGCGGGGCGATCAGGGCGAACGGTGCGATGGTCAGTGCCAGGTACAGCCCGACGTTGGTCTTCGATTCGCCGGTCGCGGCAGCGAAGAACAGGGTGTTGGCCAGCGCCACGGCCATCGCGGCGTCGACCGCGAAGTTCACGATCACCGGCAGCGTGAGCGCGGTCAGCCCCGACCGGTCGGCGCCGTCGGCGGTGGCCGCCTGATAGATCTTGTCGACTCCGCGGCGGGTCAATTCGCGGCTGCGCAGGGCGGCGACCCGCATGACCGTGAGTTTCTTGGGCATGCGGGTCGCGCCGTGCGGTGCGGTCGTCTCCTCGGTCGGCATCGCGCGCGTGCTGCCGAACCGATCGGTGTCGGCGTCGTCGTTGAGTGGCGGCAGATGGGGATTGTGCGTCGGCGGCGGGAGGTAGGCCTCCTCACCTGGACCGCGGGGGGTGGCGCGAGGACCGGTGGATCGACGCGCACGACGCTCGTCGGCCGGATAATTGGCGGCACCCGGGTGCCGGCCCGGGCTGCGTCGGTCGTCGTCGACACCGGTCGGCTCCCGATGAGGGAAGCGGGGACTGGGTCGGTTCACGAAGTCAATTGTTCCCTATGGCACCGACGAGGTGGCGACACGTCCGGCCGCGCGCGCCGCAAATAACCGGGTCCGTGCTCTGTGGTGCGCGTCATATTGCACACTGGACACGTGACTCTTGCGTTCGATGGTGACCGGCTGCTCGCTGCGGTCGACGTGGCGCGCCAAGCGCTGCTCGACGACGGACACACCCCCGGTGCGCACTTGGATGCCGCGGTGGAGGGTGACTGGGCGGTCACCCACTATTTCGAGGCGGACCTCGTCGGCTATCGCGGTTGGCAGTGGTGTGTGGTGCTGGCGGGTGCGCCGGGTTCCGACCACGTCACCGTGAGCGAGGTCGTGCTGCTGCCCGGCAACGATTCGTTGCTCGCGCCGCACTGGGTGCCGTGGGCGCAGCGCGTCGCACCCGGAGACCTGTCGCCCGGTGATGTGCTGGCCGCCGACCTCGACGATCCCCGACTGGTGCCCAATCAGATCGACACCTCCGACGAGTTCCGCTTCGACTCCGACGAGGAGGATCCCGACGACATCGGCCAGATCGCCGGCGAACTCGGACTCGGGCGTCGCCGACTCCTGAGTCCGGAGGGCCGCGACGAGGCCGCGCAGCGGTGGCACGACGGCGACTTCGGCCCGAACGCCGATATGGCCGCCGCCGCCGCGTACTCGTGCGCGACGTGCGGCTTCTACCTCCCGCTGGCCGGAGCGCTACGTGCCGGGTTCGGAGTCTGCGCCAACGAATACGCCGCGGACGGGCACGTCGTCGCCGCCGGCTACGGATGCGGCGCACATTCGGACATGTCGGCGCCGACCGGTGACGGGTCACCCGCCTACGACGCCTACGACGACGGCGCGTTGGAGATCATCAGCGTCGTCGCAGCAGCGGGGGCCGGTACGGACGAGTCGTCCTGATCGACGGGAATCGTCGTGGCGAGCGCTGATCCTTTCGGGCTCGCCGACCTCCGCGCCGCGACACTGCAGACCTGGCGCTCGTCACCGACCCGTTTCGCCGAAGACGTTGCGGCCGAACGCGATCTGGTCACCGTCGGGTACCGGGACCGGCTGTTCACCGAACTCGCCGCCAACGCCGCGGATGCCGCGTCGGCAATGGAAACCGTAGGCAAGCTCGCGATCTGGGCCGAGGGCCGGGAACTTCATGTCGCCAACACCGGCGCCCCGCTGACCGAGGACGGCGTCCGTTCGCTGCTCGCGCTGCGGGTCTCGGCCAAGTCATCCGACGACGATCACCCCAGCGTGGGACGATTCGGTGTCGGGTTCACCGCAACCGCCGCGGTCGCCGACCGCGTCGAGATGCGTTCGCGGACCGGGTCGATCGTTTTCGACCAAGCGGAGTCTGCCGATGCTGCGCAGTCGGTCGGGGTCGACGCTGCCGATGCCGCAGACGCGCCACTGCTCCGGCTGGCGTGGCCGGCCGACGCTACCCCGGCCGCGGGGTTCGACACGGAGATCACGCTGCACCTGTCCGACGGTGTCGTCGTCGACGAACTGCTCGAGAGCGCACGCTCACAGGCCGCGGAACTGATGCTCGAGCTGCCCGCGCTGTCGTCGATCACGGTGGGGGAGAACGAGTTCTCCGTCACCCGCACCGTTGGGCCGAACGCAGTCGAAGTACGTGTCGAGGAATCGGGTCCGCGCGGCTCGGCGGTGCGCGACTGGGTCGAGGTGGCCCGCGGGGCTACGCGCTGGCTCGTCGAGATCGGGTCCGCCGGTCCGATCGTCGTCGGCGGCGGGGTGTTGCACGCGCCCACGCCGACCGACATCGACCTGTCTCTGCCCGCATGGTGCATCACCGGCCTGCCGCTCACCCCGGATCGTCGCCACCTCCACCCCGAAGCCGACATCGCCACGGCGGCAACCGGTTACGCGGATCTCCTCGCCGCACTCCCAGGTTCGGCGCGACCGGAGTTCATCCCGCGGGCCGCCGATGCGGTCGGTCACGACGACGCGGTGCTGATCGACGCGGTCATCGCCGAATTACGTGAACGCCGTTGGCTTCCCGCCGTCGGCGGAGAAGACCTCATCCCGAACCGGGCGGTCGTGTTCGCCGATCTGTCCGACGAACTGGCCGAGGTGCTGGAGCCCGTTGCCGGCGACCTCGCGCATCCCGACGTCTCGGAACGCCGTCACATCACGCGACTGCGGTCGGTCGGCGTGACCGAGATCGGCCTGGCCGATCTGGCCGAGCGGCTCATCGGGGTCGAACGCGAACCGGGTTGGTGGGCAGGTCTTTACGCCGCGCTCTCACCCTATGTGGGGTCTGCGGGTGAGGTCGAGGAACTGGGTGCGCTGCCGATCCCGCGGGCCGACGGCCGGATGAACATCGGTGCGCGCGGACTCTTCGTCGCCGATCATCTCTCCGCGCCGGTGCGCTGGATACCGATGGTGCACCCGGATGCACGGCATCCGTTGCTGGAACGACTGGGCGCGCAACCCATTTCGGTCGAGGAAGCGCTACGGGATCCGGCGTTGGCCGACCTCGTCGAGCACGTCGACGACGAGGAGGCCGGTGACCTCGCCGACGAGGTGCTCACCCTGGCCGCCACCGATCCCGAGGCGAGAATCCCGGAGGCATTGTCGGCGCTGCTGCTGCCCGATGAGCAGGGGGACCTGCGCCCGGCCGACGAACTGCTTCTGCCCGACAGTCCGATACGCGCCGTGCTTGTCGAGGATGCGCCGTATGGGGTGGTCGCGAACTCTGTCGTCGATCGCCACGGACCGGAGATCCTGCGCCGACTCGGCGTCGGCTGGGGATTCCTCGTGGTCCGGGACGACCTGCCGGTTGCCCCGGACCACGATCTCCCCGACGAATCGGCATGGTGGGATTCGCTCGCGGAGCCGCCGGAAAGTCTTGCCGCAGTCCGCGATCTGGACCTCGTCGACGATGACCGGTGGCCGCAGGTGTTCAGCCTGCTCGTCGAGGACGAGGACACCGTCGGCCTGCTGGCCGATCGTGTCGGCTATACGGCGTGGTGGTTGCGGCACCACGCCCTCGTCGACGGCCACGTGCTCGGCTGGTATCGGGCGCCGTCGGACATCGCGGTCGCCGGTGTGCGCGACGCGCTGGAACACCCGTACGCCGACGAGTTGTCGGCGGCTCTCGGTGGGGCGGTGGTCGAGTCGCGCGACGATGCCGACACCTTGCTCTCGCACCTGGCCGACCCGGACCGGGTCGTCGCGCCCGGCGTCGCGGCAGCCACCCACGCCGCGATTGTCGCCGCGTGCCGCCGGGGACTCTTCGATCCCGCTGATCTTGCTGTACCGCAACGAGTCCGGACGGTGTCCGGGGACGCGGTCGAGCGTGGGGTGGTCGTGGATCATCCGTGGCTGGCGCAGGTCCTCGACCCGTCCGAGATGGTGCTCGCCGGCCGTGCGGTCGAGCCCGACGACGCCGAACTCCTCGCTGAGATCCTCGATCTGCCCACCGCCAGTGACGAACTCGTGGCCGCCCCCCGCGAGCCGGGCGATGCCGTGTCGGCGGACTCGACGCAGGCGGTGCTCGATTCCGTGCTCACCGGACGCGAGCCCACCGGCGGCGAGTGCCGCCTGCACGACCAACTCTGGATCAGGTTGCAGCGCAACAATACCGAGCATGACGTGCGAGTGTCGTGGTGGATGGACGACCACGGCATCCTGCACCTGGAGTCGGCCCCGACGGCTTCCCGCTGAGCACTCGTTCGGTTGATCGAGTAAGGCTCCGAGTGCAGCGAGGTGCCGCACCGCTGATCGAGTAGGTAACCTGGGCCGCCGCAGGCGGCCAGCGTGGGCTGGGAAGAGTCGCAGCCCCTTTCGCTGATCGAGTAAGCCCGCGAGCTTGCGAGCGAGCGCATCGAGATCAACGGTGAACGAGATCTCGATGCGGCACCTCGCAAGCTCGGAGCCTTACTCGATCAGCGGGGTGTGGCGACACTTCGGAACATGCTCCGAGCGCTGCTGCGCTGGGTCGAGTCCTCTTCGCTGATCGAGTAAGGCTCCGAGCGCAGCGAGGCGCCGCATCGAGATCACCTGGGCGACAGTTGATCTCGATACGCGCCCCGCGAGCTCAGTCGCGCACTCGACCAGCCGGGATGCCCGCATCGATCCCCGACATCAGAATCGACGCCAGTTGCCGATACGCCTGCGCGTCGTCGAGGCCGGTGGTGGCGGCGACCTCGCGTCGCTGGATGCGGCTCATCATCGAGGCGGCGAGGTCGGCGGCGAAGGCGGCGTCCACGTCGCGGAACTCTCCCGACGCCACTCCGTCGGCGATCAGTTCGCGCACCCGCCGTGCGGCGGCGGCCGTGTTCCGTTCGTAGAGGTCACGCGTCGGCTCGAAGGCATGGAGGTCGGCCATGAAAGCCGGTGACGCCGGGGCCAGGGCGTCGCCGACGGTGACCAGGTAGGCGATGACCTTCTCGCGCGCCGTCGGAGCTTCGGACACGCGCGCCTCCACCGTGTCCGTCGCCTGCCGGAAGAAGTGGGTGACGGTTTTGGTGACCAGCTGCTCTTTGCTGCCGGCCAGTGTGTAGAGCGTCGACTTGGAGCATCGCAGTCGTGCGGCCAGATCCGCCACGCCGAGACCGGCGAAGCCGTCACTCAGTACGAGCGCGAGGAGCCGGTCGAACAGGTCGTCGCGGCGACGGGTACCGAAGGCGGTGTCGTCAACCATGCTCCTCATAGTACTATCTGAAGTACTTCAGTACTGTCCACATTCCCTCGGAGGTCTCGACATGCCGGTCGACCGATTATTGCCCAGCGACGAAGCGCACGATCTCATCGCCCTGACCAGGGACTTCGCCGACAAACGGCTCGCGCCGATCGTCGACGAGTACGAGAAGGCCGAGAAGTACCCCGAGGGGCTGTTCGCCGAGATGGGTGAAGCGGGCCTGCTCGGTTTGCCGTACCCGGTGGAGTGGGACGGCGGCGGACAACCCTACGAGGTCTACCTGCAGGTGCTCGAGGAACTCGGGGCCCGGTGGGCCGCCGTCGCCGTGGCGGTCAGCGTCCACGGTCTGGCCTGCCATCCGCTGTTCACCTTCGGCAGCGACGATCAGAAGCAGCGATGGCTGCCGGATCTCCTCAACGGCCGGCTCGTCGGCGCCTACAGCCTCTCCGAGTCGCAGGCCGGATCCGACGCCGCGGCGCTGATCTGCAAGGCCGCCGCCACCGAGGGCGGCTACCGCGTCAACGGCGCCAAGGCGTGGATCACCCACGGTGGGATCGCCGACGTCTACAACCTCTTCGCTCGCACGGGTGACGGCTCCAAAGGCGTGAGCTGCTTCCTCGTTCCCCGCGACACCGATGGCCTCACCTTCGGCAAGCCGGAGGAGAAGATGGGACTGCACGCCGTGCCCACCACGTCGGCCACCTACGACGACGCCTTTGTCGACGAGGATCGATGCCTCGGTGCCGAGGGCGACGGCCTGACGATTGCCTTCTCCGCCCTCGACTCCGGACGCCTCGGCATCGCCGCGGTCGCCACCGGTCTCGCGCAATCCGCGCTCGACGCCGCCGTCGACTACGCCCAGGAACGAACCGCCTTCGGCCGCAAGATCATCGATCACCAGGGCCTGAGCTTCCTATTGGCCGACATGGCCGCCGCCGTCGATTCCGCCCGCGCCACGTATCTCGACGCCGCGCGCCGCCGCGACGCGGGCCGGCCCTACTCGCGGGCGGCGGCGACCGCCAAACTCGTCGCCACCGACGCCGCGATGAAGGTCACCACCGACGCGGTGCAGGTCCTCGGTGGGTACGGCTACACCCGCGACTTCCGCGTCGAGCGGTTCATGCGGGAAGCCAAGATCACGCAGATCTTCGAGGGCACCAACCAGATTCAGCGACTCGTGATCGGTCGCGCGCTGGCGTCACGCTGATCAGACGGCGGTGTCGGGGTCGTAGCGGAAGGCCTTGCGCTCGCCGCGGCTGAAGGACCATGATCCCAACCGCGCGATGAACCACATCGCGCCGGGGATTCGTGGGCCGAGCTCGCGGCGCGCCTCGTCGTCGAGTCCCTTGAGTGCCCACGGGGCGACGGTCAACAGATCCCGAATCTTGTTCTCCTCGCCGAACTTCTTCTCCAGCACGGCCCAGTCCTCATCCGTCATGTACTTCTGGACCAGGGCGAGGGCGTCGTTCTCCTCGTGCGCGAGATGGTTGGCGAGATGATCCTGTGTCCGATCCACGACGGCGGAAAGCTCATCGCGTGATCGGTCGTCGGCGCCGGCGGCCATCGTGGCGAAACCGTCATCGCACGCCGCCAGCAGCGGGTCGATGTCGCCGTGCTCGGCCTCCATCGCGTCGAGGACGTCGCGTTCGGCACTGGTGCAGCGCGACTCGAGCAGCGGCCACAGCCAGGTGTCCTCGCCGGTGTGATGGTGGTGCAGTGTCTCCCGGAACAGGGTCCACCGGCCTTGCAATGCGCGCCAGGTGGCCCGATCGGCGACCGGTGTCCGCCGGACGCTGCGAGCGAACTGAGCCAGATCGCGCCGGAACGCGTGGTGCATCAGATACATCATGAACGGGTCGAGGGGTCCCTCGGGGGCGGCCGCCTGGCCGGGAAGTCGGAGCTGGGTGGGGTGGGCGGGGGTGGTGAGCTGGGTGGTCATCGGAGGTTCCTCATCGGTCGGGGTGAGCTGTCAACAACCAGCCTGGATCGCCGCACTTGTGGTCCGCTTGGAGTGTGCTTGTGCGGCTGCTCAGAGGTCCAGCCGGGGGCTGTCGTAAGTCGAGACCAGCTGGCCATCCTCCAGCACGATCCCGGTGAAACCGCTGGTCGGTGCAGTGAAATGATAGAAGCGCAACACCGTTCCATCTGGATCCGGAATGTCGAGGCGTGCACCCTCCGGCCCGTCTGCGATCGCGCTGCACGTCACCGCGAGTCGGCCGCATCTCTCGGCCAGCACGTCGAGTGCCGCCCGGGACCCGGGAGTGAACGCCACGATGTCGAAGCCGTGGAGGTCAGGTTCGTTCGCGCAGTGCTCGCGCAATCGCAAGGCGACATTGAACCGTGCGTCGTCGTCGATGAGACCGACGCCGCGTACCTCGCCGTCCTCGACGAACTCGGTCCAGAACCGAAGTCCGAGAACGTCGCGGTACCAGGCGACGCTGCGCGCCAGATCGGTCACCGGAAGTTTCACCTGCGCAATGCCGGTGATCAGGGGGATGGATGTTGCTGTGTTGGTCATGGTTGTGACGGTAGGGATCGACGGGCGCACAATGAATACGTGAACGTCCGGGATCTGTTCGCGTTCATCCGGGATGGTCGACGATGGACGCACTGACCGCGGTTGTCGGCGAATTGCGCTTCGACACCGTCGGTTACCGCTGGCTCGAGCGTGATGCAGGTTTCGAGCAGGAGTTCGACCAGGACGGACTGCGCGGCGTGCACGCGGTGATGGCCGGCCACTGTGTGCTGCGCACGGCCGACGGGACCAGCCACGCGTTGTCGGTCGGCGACGTCGTCATACTGCCCCAAGGAGATCCACATGTCCTCGGCTCGTCAGTGGCGTGCACTATTCTGTGCGGCGCCTTCGTTGTCGGCGAGCGCGATCATCCGGTACTCGCTGCCCTGCCGCACGTCATCACCGTGTCCCGGTCGTCGTCACCGGCTGTCGGAGCTGTGGTCGACGCACTGGCGGCCGAGACGCACCAGGCCGGGGCCGGAAGTGCGGTGGTGATGGCACGGCTCTCGGATGCTCTTGTGGTGCAGGCACTTCGCGACTATGCGCGGAGATCGGACGCCACCGGCTGGCTCGCGGCATTGCGCGATCCGGAGATCGCCCGGGTGCTGATGGCCGTGCACGACGACCCCGGACGTCGTTGGGACGTACAGACCCTCGCCGCCACTGCCGGGATGTCTCGCACGGTCTTCTGTGCGAGATTCGCTGCGCTGCTGCACCAATCGCCGATGCGCTACGTGATGTCGATCCGGGTGCAGCGCGCTCGCACCTTGCTGCGTGACGGCGACCTCACCGTCGCGGCGGTGGCCGCCCGCCTCGGGTACGGATCGGAATCCGCGTTTGCCACCGCATTCAAACGCGAGGCCGGATGCAGCCCCGGCAGCGTGCGGACCGCCGCCGAGGGCGCCGAGGTGCCGGCCGCCAGGAAGACGACCGGCACCTCGAACTGAGGACACTCAGACCGGCACTCCGGCGCGAGCCGGCTCGGCGTCGGGATCTGCATCGGTGGCTCGCGAAACTGTCACGGGTTCGTCCACTGAAGCCGAATCGCCTGTCGCACCCTCGATCCCCACCTCCGGTAGCAGCCGATCCAGCCAGGCCGGCAACCACCAGTTGAACCGACCGAGCAGCGACATGGTGGCCGGCACCAGCACCATCCGCACCAGCGTGGCGTCGAGGAACACCGCGACCGCCATGCCGAGGCCCAGTGTCTTCATGATGACGTCGGTCTCGGATGCGAAGCTCAGGAACACCGCGACCATGATCGCCGCCGCCGTGGTGATCACCCGGCCGGTCTTGGCGAGGCCACTGATCACGCTCGCCCGGGCGGCGCCGGTGGCCAGCCAGTCCTCGCGGATGCGGGAGAGCAGGAACACCTCGTAGTCCATCGACAGCCCGAACAGGATGGCGAAGATCAGGATCGGCACCCAACTCGACACTGCCGCAGGATGATCCACACCCAGCAAGGACAGACCCCAGCCCCACTGGAACACCGCGGTGATGACGCCGTAGGCGGCGGCCACCGACAGCAGGTTCATGAACGCCGCCTTCACCGGGACGACGACGGACCGGAACAGGATCGTCAGCAGGATGACTGACGCGGCCACCACGAAGCCGATCACCAGCCACAGGCGACGCTCCAGCATCTCGGCGATGTCGTGGTAGTAGGGCGTTTCACCGGTGAGGATCGCCCCGGCCGGGAGACGGTCGCGGATCTCGTCGAGCACCGGCCCGGTCTCCTCGGCGGCCGGATCGTGCGCGATGGTGATCGGGCTGATCTCGATTGCGCGGTCGGGTGATTCGGTGGTGGGCGCAACCGAGGTGACACCCGGAACACGGGCGATCTCGGTCAGCGCCGTCGCCAGTGCGCCGCGGTCGGTGCGGTCGGCGGGTGCCACCACGACCACTTCGGCGTTGATGCCGGGACCGTACTCGGCGGCGAGCAGGTCGTGGGCGCGCCGGGTGGTGAGTTCGGTGGACTGCGCACCCGAATCCGACGTCCAGGTGCGCATCGACACCGCCGGCGCGGCGAGCGCCAGCATGACGATCAGCCCGAGGACAACCGCCGCGACCGGATGTGCCCCCACCCGCGCGGCCCACCGAGCGGTCAGCGGTGGACGCGAGACGGTCTCCGGTGCAGCGGCTTTCGGCGTCTTGCGCACCTTCCGGGGAACGATCCGCTGCCCCGCCAGGCGGCAGGCCGCCGGGACGAGCACCAGTGTGGCGACGAGCATCGCGATCACCGCGATCGCCGTCGCAAAACCGAACGACGAGTACGTCGGCAAGCCGGCCAGGCGCAGACCCATGAGGGACACCAGCACCGTCGTCGCGGCGAACACCGCCGACCGTCCGGCGGTCGCCACCGACCGGGCCGCGGCCTCGACCGGCTCATGACCGCGTCGGAGATACTCGACGTGCCGGCTGACCACCAGCAGCGCGTAGTCGATCCCGACGCCGAGGCCGACCATGCTGGCGACCATGGGTGCGGTGGGACTGACCTTCATGACGGCCGCGAGCAAGCCGATCCCGGCCGACGCGGCGACGAGTCCGGCGATGGCCGTGACGACGGGCAGCCCGGCGGCGATCACCGACCCGAACGCGAACACCATGATCAGCAGGGCCAGGGTGATGCCGATGATCTCGGCGTGACCCTTGATCGGGGCGGCTGCGGTCTCCGGCAGTGAGCCGTTCATCTCCACCTGCAGGCCGGCCGAGCGGGCCGGCGCGACGGCGTCGTTCAACGGGGTGGCATCGCCCATGATGTCGTTGTCGGTGACCGGGACGTCGTAGCCGACGGTGACGACGGCGGTGTCGCGGTCGGCGCTGAATTGTGGCGCGCTGACGGTGACCACATGGTCGAGGTCGGCGAGACGGGTGTGCAGCTCGTCGAGCTGCGCGGCCGGGACCGTCCCGTCGTCGGAGTGGACGACGATCCGTGCGAACGCGTTCCCGGCGCCCGGCACATGCTCGCGCAGCAGGTCGATGCCGGACTGTGACTGCGTGTTGGTGACATCCCAGTTCTCCTGGGTGCGGCCGCCCACCGCCGACGACACGGCCAGCAGAATGCCGAGTCCGACGAAGAAGAGGGCGATGGCCCGTTTCGGGTGCGCGGCGTTGGCGCGCCCGAAACGGTACAGCAGGGTCGGTTGCATGGGATTTCCCTTTCGGTGGGACGAGTGATGTCCCCGATAGAGTGGAATTCATGACTTGCGGATCGCTTGGGTGTCACTTGAGCGCCGTCGGGATCGATCGCGACATCACCAACCGGGTGGTCTCCGCCCGCACGGAATGGGGCGAGACCCTCGCGCACGCGATGACCGTCACCGGCAACACCTTGGCGCTGACCGTCGCTGTCATGGCGGTGACCGTGTTCCTCATGGTTCGCCGCGCATTTCCGGAGGCCGCGATGGTGGGGTTCGGCGCGCTGCTCGGATACCTCCTGATGATCGCCCTGAAAGGTCTCTTCGGTCGATCCCGTCCACCCGTCCACGACAGGCTGCTCGACATCGACACCTACTCGTTCCCGTCCGGGCACGCGATGATGAGCATGATCGTGTTCGGCTTGTTCGCGGTGGCCGCCTACCGGCTCAGCGAATGGGTGCGCGCGCACCCGTGGATCCTGCTGATCGCACCGCTGTGGTCGATCGCCATCGGCTGCACCCGGGTGTATCTCGGTGTGCACTGGATGACCGATGTGGTCGCCGGCTGGTTGATCGGGGCGCTGTGGGTGGCCGGTTGCGCGTTGTTGCTGGCGCGGGTGTCGCCGCGGCATGCCGTCCCGATCGAGTAGCCACCTCCGGTATCGAGATGCGACGAGCCGCTTCCCCCGCTGAATGGGGTGTCAGTCGCCTTCTCCGCTGATCGAGTAAGGCTCCGAGCGTAGCGAGGCGCCGCATCGAGATCACTGAACCCAGTCAACGAACCCCGCCGTCAGCCCCGCCCGACCCGCTACGGTCGAGGGATGGACTTCGCTCCGTCACCCCGCTCGGCCGAATTGGCCGAGCGTGTCCGGACCTTCATGGCCGAGGAGATCACGCCGATCGAACCCGAGGTGCACCGCGACCTCGTGCGCCGTCGCGAGGCCGGGGAGGATCGATGGACACCGCCACCGCACCTCGCCGGCCTCAAAGCCAAGGCACACGCAGCCGGTCTGTGGAACCTCTTCCTGCCCAAGGAGCACGCCGGTCGGTACGCCGCCGACTTCGGCACCGACGGCGGCGAGGGCCTGACCAACCTCGACTACGCGCCCGTCGCCGAGGCCATGGGGGCGTCGATGCTCGCGCCGATCGTCTTCAACTGCAACGCCCCCGACACCGGCAACATGGAAGTGCTGCTGCGCTACGGCACCGACGAGCAGCGCGCTCAGTGGCTGGAGCCGCTGCTGCGCGGTGAGATCCGCAGCGCCTTCTGCATGACCGAGCCCGCGGTCGCGTCGTCGGACGCCACCAACATGGCCGCCACCGCGATCCTCGACGGCGACGACGTGATCATCAACGGCACCAAGTGGTTCTCCACCGGCGTCGGCAACCCGGACTGCAGGATCCTGGTCTTCATGGGGGTCACCGACCCGACCGCCGACCGCCACGCGCGGCACACCATGGTGCTCGTCCCGATGGACACCCCCGGCGTCACCGTCGACCGGATGCTCACCACCATGGGCTACTACGACGAACCGCTCGGCCACGGCGAGGTGTCGTTCGACGACGTACGGGTGCCGGCGTCGAACATCCTCCTCGGCCCGGGCCGGGCGTTCGAGATCGCGCAGGGTCGTCTCGGGCCCGGTCGCGTGCACCACTGCATGCGGGCCATCGGACTCGCCGAGCGGGCACTCGAACTCGCGGTGCGAAGGTCGCTGGAGCGCACCGCTTTCGGCAAACCACTCGCGAAACTGGGCGGAAACAGCGAACGCATCGCCGATGCCCGCATCGCCATCAACCGGTCGCGGCTATTGGTGCTGCACGCCGCGTGGCTGCTCGATCAGGGACTGTCGCGCGAGGCGGTGTCGGCGGTCAGCGAGATCAAGGTCGAGGTGCCCAACATGGCGCTCGACGTCATCGACATGGCGATCCAACTCCACGGCGGTGCCGGGATGACCGACGACTTCCCGCTCGCCGCCGCTTGGGTGGGAGCCCGGTCGCTGCGCCTGGCGGACGGTCCGGACGAAGTTCATCGCGGGGTCGTCGCGCGGATCGAGTTGGGGAAGTATCGGGAGGAAGGCAAACGATGAGTGGACAGGTGGCCGGCGCCAAGGACGTACGCACCGAGGACGCATTCGACGTCGAGGTCGTCGCGGAATGGTTGCGCGCCAACGCCGATGATCCGACCGGGTTGGAGGGTGTGCCCGCGGTCAAGCAATTCTCCGGAGGCGCATCGAATCTCACGTTCCTGCTGACCTATCCGACACGGCAGCTGATACTGCGACACGGCCCGCGCGGCACCAAGGCCAAGGGCGCGCACGATATGGGACGGGAGTACCGGATTCAGTCGAAACTGGCGTCGGTGCTGCCGTATATCGCGCCGATGGTCGCGTTCTGCGACGACACGTCGGTGCTGGGGGCGCAGTTCTATGCGATGGGCAAGATCGACGGCATCATCGCCGGCGTCGAGTTTCCGCCGGGGGTCACGCTGTCACCCGAACAGGCGCGAAGGCTGTGCCACAACTTCATCGACGTCCTGGTCGAACTGCATTCGGTCGATCCCGAGAAGGCCGGACTCGCCGATCTGGGCAAGGGATTCGGGTATGTGCGAAGGCAGGTGGACGGGTGGTCGACACGGTACCGCAACGCCCGGACCGACGACGTGCCCGATTACGAGGCGGCGATGGCCTGGATCGCCGAGAACCAGCCGGAGGATGTGGCGAACTGCGTCATCCACAACGACTACAAGCTCGACAACGTGGTGCTGTCCGAAGACGACCCGACCCGGGTGATCGGCATCCTCGACTGGGAGATGGCCACTCTCGGTGATCCGCTGATGGACGTCGCCGGATCGATGGCCTACTGGGTGCAGGCCGACGACGACGAGTTGTCTCAGGCGATGCGGCGCGTACCGACCCACCTTCCCGGCATGGTGACCAGGGCCGAGTTCGTCGAACGCTACTGCGACCGCATGGGGTTCGAGATGACCCCCGACCGCTGGCGCTGGTACGAGGCGTTCGGCTACTTCCGGCAAGCGGTGATCGCCCAGCAGATCTACTACCGCTACTACCACGGTCAGACCACCAACGAGGCCTACGCGCGACTCGGGATGGCGGTGAAGCTGGTGGAGGGCAAACTCAACGCCGTGATTGCCGGCTGATCGCCCCCAACACATCCCGCCCGGTTGCATCGCAAGCCGACCCGCGAAGGGCCCCAACATATCCCGTCGGTTGAGCCGCCCGAGGCGCTAGCCGAGGGCGAGTCGAAACCGCGCATTCGATGACCGCGTGGTGGTTTTGACGGCGCCCGGCTCCTCCGTCGCCGGGCTGGCTCAACCAGCGGTGGGGCGCTCGGCTCCTCCGTCGCCGGGCTGGCTCAACCAGCGGTGGGGCGCCTAGCTCCTCCGTCGCCCGGCCGACGCAACCCCAGCGAGCCTCGGTTCAGCTGCTCACGGTTGCCGGGAGTTCGGCGTCGGCCAGCCAGGGATAACGCGCGGTATCGGCGCCCGCGTAGTCGGGATCGAGGTAGATGTAGCACCGATGGATCTGGTGATCGCGGATCTCGAAGACATCGGTCCAGCGTCCGGCGTGGGTGACACCGGCCCGCCATTCGGTGCCGTCGGCGGTCACGCCGGAGGTGATGCCCTCGACGACGACCATGTCGTCCTCGATGATGAACTTGAGGTACTCGGGGTAGTGATTGATCGCCACGAACAGCGACCCGACATCGCCGAACATCCGCCCGATCTCCTCCTTGCCCTGCGCCACACCCCATTTGGGGAAGTACACGGTGGCGTCGTCGGCGAAGAGTCCGAGCACGTCGCCGCCGTTGTCGAAGCGCTTGAAGTATTCGAGGGCAACGGATTTCCGTTGTTCGCGGGTCATGGTCTGGGTCGAGATGGTCATGATGGATTCCCTTTCATCGGAGGTCGATTGGCTGTGGAGAGGTTCAGGCCGGCGTCGACGCCGCGGTCACGGCGAGATCTGCGGGTGCGTTCTGGTGGGCGGCTTGCGCCGCGCGGTAGGCGAAGGCGATGATCGGCCCGAGGGTGGCGCCCCCGGCCCAGTAGGCCTGCGCCGACGCGGAAGCGACGCAGTTGCCGATCCCGAAGAGTCCAGGGATAGCGGAATCCTCGTCGTCGAGAACCCTGCCCTCCGTGTCGGTCTTGGGTCCGCCCTTGGTGTCCAGGGTCCCGCCGACGAGTAGCGCGGCGTGGTAGGGGCCGGTCTCGGTCAGTGGCCACATGGTCGGATTGGAACGGCCGGGCTCTTCCTTGACGGCGCCGTTGAACATCAGCTGGACGGGCTTCTCGCCACGATGGAAATCCTCGTCGACGCCCGTGCGGGCGAAACCGTTGAACCGCTCGATGGACGCCTCGAGGTTGGCCAGGAACTCGTCGTCGAGTTCGACTCCGCCGGTGTGTTCGCGATACTGCGCCAGACGCGCCGTGATGTTGTCCCGCAACTCTTCCAGGGTGTCGCCGTGAATGACATGGGAGTCGTCGGTGCCGGGTGGCGGGATCAAGCGCCCGTACTCGGTGTCGGCGCTGTGCTGTTGACTGCGGTCATCCCAGATCTGGATCATCACGAGGTTCGGGTATTCGGCGCGCTGCGCGTCCCACTCGAAGAATCGTTGCGCGAGTTCGTTGTACTGCAGTTTCTCGTTCATCGTCCGGTGTCCGTACTTGTTCACGAACAGCGTCGAATCGCCTGCGACGCAGAAGCTTCCGATGAGTGACACGGGATCGTGGACCGCCTTCTCCAGCGAGAGCGGACACATCCAGGCGTAGTTCATGCTTCGGGTCTGTGCCCCGGCGAACGCCGCGATCCGAACGAAGTCACCCTCGTTGGTGGTTGCCGCGCACCCCGGGAACAGCGGTGCCGAGAGGAAGTTGCGGCGCAACTCGGCGTCGTGGGTGAACCCGCCGGTGGCGAAGACGACTGCCTTGCGCGCCAGGACCGTCACGGTCTGGCCATCGGCGGTCGTGGCCTGGACACCGATCACGCGGCCGTCGTCGATGATGGTGCGTTGCACACGGTGTCCGACGCGGATGTCGACACCGTCACGCTCGGCGGCGGCCGTCATGCTCTCGATGCTGCGCAGGCCGCCGTCGGCCATGGTCTCCTTGGCATCGGCGTGGATGAGTACTCGGCCCTGGGGCGTCTTGTCCTCCTCGATCTCCGACCAATAGTCGTACGCGTCGGGCACATGCCGGTAGGGCAGTGCCCCCTTCTCCGCCAGTAGTTCCGCTGCCGGAGAAGCACTCTCGTAGATGGCGCGGTACGCCGCGTACTCGCTCGGCGGAACACCGAGAGTCGGGCTCGACGGATCGTAGAGCGTCGGCCGGGACAGCCGCGCCACAAACCGGAGGTAATCCTCCTCCCGGTCTTCGATGCCCGCCTCGCGCAACGGGCGGTTGTTCGGCACCCAGTACCAGAACGCGGCTTTGCGGGCGGTGCCGCCCAACTGGTCCGCCTTCTCGAGCAGGACGACGTCGTCTCCGTGCCATCGGCCGAACAGTGCCGCCGGCAGACCGCCACCACCGCCTCCGACGACGATGATGTCGGTCACGACGTCGGCGCGCGGAGTAGAGACGATCGGTGCGGCGGATTCGCGTCGAGCGGTGTGAGTGGTCATGGATTCACTTTCCTGTGGTGGCGGTGGCAGAGTGGAGGATTGCGTCGAGGGCGGTCCGCAGGGACTCGAGGGGTTCGTCGGTGAGACTGGCTGTACGCCAGGCGATATGGTGGTCGGGACGCACCAGTAGTGCTCCGTCGTAGCCGATCTCGCGCAGGCCGGTCCAGGTGCGGAGGGTGTCGCTGTATTCGCATCCGACGCCGACGTGGCGGACGGGCAGATCGATGCCGAGTTCGTCGGCGAGTTTCGCTGCGGCGTCTGCCCATTCCTGCCCGCCCTCGCCGACCAGTACGGTCAGCGCGCCGTGGCCGGTGATGTCCATCGTGGACACCTCGCCGGTGCCGTGCTGCAGCCAGGCGTGCGGCAGTCGCGCACCCGGGTGGGTGGTGGGGTGGTAGTAGAGTTCGGGGTCTCTTGTCGGTGTCGGCCACCCGGTCCCGTCGCCTACCACCGCCGACGATGAATAGTGTTGTCCCAGTTCAACTCCGTGTGCGTTGAACTGGTAGTTCTGCAGTTCGACGGCGGCGTCGAGTTCGCGCCGGCGCTCCTCACCGCGGACAGTTGGCGCGAAGATCTCCTCCAGAGTGCGCCAGCCGTCCTCCGAACTCTGACCGGGCTCGAAACCGAGCGCCTGGGAGATCGGCAGCATGTCGCGAACGCTCTGCATCGCGCGGTCGACGACCTGCTCGCCCACGGGCTGGCGTTCGGCGGTGTAGGTGTCGAGCAGTTCCGTACCGGCCCAGCCGTGCAACACAAACGACAGCTTCCAGGCCAGGTTGAAGGCGTCCTGCACCGAGGTGTTGGTGCCGAGCCCGTTGGCCGGCGGATGCCGGTGCGCGGCGTCCCCGGCGAGGAACACCCTTCCCTTGCTGAAGGTGTCAGCGATGACGTGGTTGATCTGCCACTTGCTGACGGACTTGATGCGGATGTCGATCGAGTCGTCGCCGATGGTCGTGCGGGCACGTTCGATCACCGCCGCCTCCGACGTGTCGGGTTCGCCTTCGGTCGGGTCGTACATACAGAGCAGCACCCATTCCGTCCACGGCTTCACACAGATCCAGGTGCCGCTGCCGACCCAATAGTCGTTGCCCGGCTGCGCCATCCAGTACAGCGTGCCGGGACGATGCGCGGTGTACTCGGTGAGATCGGCCTCGAGCCAGATGTTCATCGCCGCACCGAGTCCCATCTCGCCGCGCATCGGGAACTCCAGTTGCTCGGCGACGGTGGATCGTCCGCCGTCGGCGCCGATCAGATACTTTGCGCGAATCCGGTATTCGGCACCGGTGGTGCGTTCGCGGACGACGGCGTCGACGTGGTCGTCGGTCTGGCTGATCGACACGGCCTCGGTGTTGAACCGCAACTCGGCGCCGTTCTCGCGGGCGGCCTGCAGCAGGATCGGCTCGAGGATGTGCTGCGGGATGTTGCACATCTTGGTCGGGCTGGCCGCGGTGTAGTCGGCGAGCCGGAAAGTGCCGGAGCCCCACGACTTCAGACGGGCGATCTCGGTGCCGGCGAAACTGGTGGCCCAGACGTTGTTGCCCATGTACTCGTTGGGCACGGCCGCCGCGCGTACCCGATCTTCGATGCCGAGATCGCGGAAGACCTCCATCGACCCCTGGTTGGTGATGTGGGCGCGCGGGGAGTTGGCGGTGCCGGAGTAGCGGCTGACGGTGAGCGCGTTCACGCCGTACTTGGCGAGCAACGCCGCTGCGGTGAGACCGGCAGGACCGGCCCCGATGATCAGGACATCGGTGCTGATCGTTTCCATGACTGATCGACCTCCGTGGAAAGGGGAGAGGGTGATGGGAAGTGTTGTGGTGTAAGAGGGTTCAGCGGGCGCTGTGCGCGCCGGTCATCATGGCGGCGAGATCCTCGGGTGCGAGGAAACTGGGAGGTGGGGGTGGGCCCCAGTTGAACAGTCCGCGGGCGCCTTCGAGGTCCTCCGGCGTCCACAGTTCGTCCTCGGGGATGCAGTCCATGTCCGCGTAGTACTCCGAGAAGTTGCCGGCCGGATCCTTGAGATACCAGAAGAAGTTCGAGCCGGCGTGGTGGCGGCCGAGACCCCAGACGTGGCGTTCGGGGTTGCCCTCCAACATCGCGTGGGCACCGCGTCCGACGTCGTCGATGTCGTCGACCTGCCACGACGTGTGATGCAGATAGTTGACGGGCGCCTGCAGCACCAGGATGTTGTGGTGGTCGGTGGAGCAGCGCAGGAACGAGCCGTGTCCCTTGATGTGATCGCTGACCCGGAAGCCGAGGCCGTCGACGAAGAATCGCCGGGTCACCTCGTAGTCGGTCGAGCCGATCACCGCGTGTCCGAGTTTGCGGGGCGTGATCGGGGTGTCCCGCAGCACGCCCGGTGCCCGCCCGATGCGGTCGACTCGGCCCGGACCGTTGTACGGCGTGGGTTCGGTCCGTTCCTGGACGATCCGCGGAAGCACCTTCACCGTCGCACGGATGTTGGCCACCGGCTCTTCGGCGATGACGGCATCGCCTTCGCGTCGGGCGAGAAATCCCTGGGCTTGCAACTCGTGGTCGATGCGGTCGATGTCATCGAGATCGTCGGCGCCCACCACGAGTTCGAGAAGCCGGCGGGTGGGTGCGGCGACGATGCGTAACTGGTCGCCGCCGTCACGGGTGGACAGCCATCCGTCGTTGCCGGTGGTCAGGCCGAACTCGCTGTAATAGTCACGTGTTTCGTCGACGTTGGGGACGCCGATGGTGACCGAGGCCAGTCGATGCAGTGACATGGGATCACTTGTCCCGCTTGTCGGCGGCGACGAAGCGCTGCTCGATGGTGCCGATCCCGGCGATCCGGGAGTTGAGCACGTCGCCGTCGGTGAGGAAGCGTTGCGGAGTGCGTCCGAGGCCGACACCGGAGGGTGTTCCGGTGAAGATCACGTCACCCGGCAGCAGCGGAGTGATAGACGAGAGGTACGAGACCAATTGCGGCACCGAGAAGATCATCTCCGAGGTGCGTCCCTTCTGGACCTGTTCGCCGTTGATGGAGCAGCCCAGTTCGATGTCGTCGCGGTCGGTCAGTTCGTCGGGGCTCACCACCACCGGTCCCATCGGCGAGAACTTCGGATAGGACTTGCCCAGGCCGAACTGTGGTGGGGTGGCATTGAATTGCGTGGCCCGTTCGGAGATGTCCTGTCCGACGGTGAGTCCGGCGACGTAGTCCCAGCCCTCGGATTCCGGGACCCGGTGGGCGTGACGGCCGATGACCGCGACCAGCTCGACCTCCCAGTCGACCTTCGGCCCGGGGAGTTCGACGGTCTCGTCCGGGCCGGCCAGTGAGGTGCGGTACTTGGTGAAAACCGGCGGGAGATCGGGGATTTCGTACTTGGACTCGGCGGCGTGCTCGGCGTAGTTCAGCCCTATTGCGAATACCTGCCGCGGTTCGGGGATCGGATTCTCCACCGCCGACGCATCGATCGCGCTGCCCTCTGCGGGAGTCGCCGATGCGGCCCACTCGGCGAAGGCCGCCCAGTTGTCGTAGATCGCCATCGGGTCGGGTCCGAATCGGCCGCCGCTTGCCGTGGCCACGTCGACGCCGTGTTCGATCGCCTCGTCGACCAAGAGGGTTCGGCCCTCGATGACTGCCAATCGCATTGCTTCTCCTTCGTTCTGACGTGACCGCGGTCACGTGCTCTGACTCATGTCTACGCCGACACATTCGGCAAAGCAATAGATTTTCGAAAATAATTCCCATACGCGTAAATCGGCCGGTTTTACGCTAGGGTGCACACATGAAGGTCGATCAGCGAAAGCGCACGCGCAGCGACTCTGTCTACGAGTGGCTGCGCGCGGGAATCCTCAGTGGACGGTTCCTGCCCGGGACGCGGCTGAAGTTCTCCGAGCTCGCCGCCGAGTGCGACGCGAGCATGAGCGTGATTCGTGAGTCGTTGACCAGGCTGGCCGCGGAAGGCCTGGTGACCACCGAGCCCAACATCGGCTTCACCGTCACCGACATCTCGACCGATCGGTTGCTCGAACTGACCGACGCGCGTCTCGAGCTGGAGGGATTGGTGTTCGCGCGCGCCATCCGCGACGGCGATCTGGCCTGGGAATCGCACGTGGTGGCCGCGCATCACCGGATGGAGGGAACCCCGTTCCTCACCGGCTCGGAGCCGGTTCGCATCACCGAGGAGTGGGCACGGGCGCACGCCGATTTTCATCGTGCACTGCTCGAGGGCTGCGCGAACCGCCGGCTGTTCCACATGGCGAACGGCCTGCGCGACGAGGCCGAACTGTATCGGCGGTGGTCGCAGCAGTTGGGTAGCGAGAAGGACCGCGACCTCGCCGCCGAGCATCGTCGGATCATGGAACTCGCGCTCGCTCGCGACGCTGATGGTGCCGTCGAGGCGCTGCGCGAGCACATCGCGCACACCACTCGGCTGCTCGTGGAGGTGGGGGAGGCGATACATGCAGCCGACGTTGCCGAGCCGAAGGCCAAGCACGTTGGCTGACGCGCGATGCATCGGGCTGATGCCGGCGTCCGCTCTTGCTCGTCTACCTGCCTTCGCGCGGAGTTTCCGCTGAGTAAGGCTTACTCATCCCATGAGTAAGAGGCTCCAGGTTGTGCTCGACGATGCCGAGCCCGCCGAAATCGAATCAGTCGCCCAGCGGCAGGGTGAGACCGTGTCGCAGTGGGTGCGGGCGGCCTTGCGCGAGGCGCGTGCGCAGCAGCCCCGCACTCCATCCGAACCGCGACCGAGCCCGCGACGTCTTGGACCAATTGATCCTCAGCGAGACCAGGCTGGTTGCTGATGCAGAGGTGTATCAGGAGGTGCTGCGCCGATATGCCGCGATCGATCGGCGGGGGGCGATCGAACCTGCATGCACCGCTCTCGACGAACTCATCGACGATGTTTCAGTATCGGCCGTGACGAAATCGAAACCGCCGGGTCGCTTGTGCTCGACGGCGCCGGCGCTTTCCACGTCGCGACTATGCGCGCCAACGACATAACGCGCATCCTCACCTTCGATCGCGGCTTCGACCGGTTCGACGGTGTGGACCGGTTGCACTGAGTCACAGCTTTGCGAGGTACTCCTCGACCTTGTCGGCAACCACCAACGCCGACAACGTGAATCGGAGTTGCGCGGCGATGTAGCGGTCCAGGTCATAGCCGGCATCTGATCGGCCCGCTCGCTGCGCTCCCGGCGCCGGCGCGAAATGCCAATGCTTGAGCGCCCACCCGTGCGCCAGCATCATCAGGTCGAACACCACCAGATCGATGTCGACGTCGTTCATCAGTCCCGCCTCGACGCCTGCGTCGATCGCCTCGCGCATCGGGGCCGACGTCTCCACCTCGAGTTCCTTGATGCGGTCGCGCCCGGCAGCGTCCAACGTCCGACTCTCGCGGTAGGTGAGCACCACTGCGTCACGGTTCTGGTCGACGATGGTGGTGTATTGCCTGAACCCGGCGACCAGGCGCATCACCGGGTCGTCGCCCGCCACGTCCATGGCGGGCTGCAGCTGGTCGCGGAACTTTTCCAGGATGTCCACGATCGCCGCCAGGAGGATGTCCTCCTTGCTGCCGAAGTACTTGTAGAACAGGCCCACGCTGACCTGCGCCTCGTCGGCCAGCGCCTGCATCGACATCGAGTGAAAGCCGGTGCGGCCCATCACCGTGACCGCGGCATCGAGAAGCTGCCGTCGCCGCGACGACGCGCGGACGGCCCGCACGGCCGCCTGAACGTCGTCGGATGTCGTGGTCATGCCTGCAATCCTCTCAGATGCCCAGATCCTTGGCGATGATCGTCTTCATGATCTCGGTGGTGCCGCCGTAGATCGACTGGATGCGGGCGTCGACGAACGCCTGCGACACCGGGTATTCACGCATGTAGCCGTAGCCGCCGTGCAGCTGAAGACACCGGTTGGCGGTGCTGAACTGCAGCTCGGTGGCCCACCACTTGAGCTTGGCCGCGCGCGCCGGGGTGAGCTTGCCCGCGACGTGCTCGGCGATGCAGTCGTCGAGGAAGGTGCGGGCGATGTCGAGTTCGGTGGCCAGTTCCGCGAGGACGAACTGGGTGTTCTGGAACGACGAGATCGGGGACCCGAATGCGGTGCGCTCCTTCACATATTCCAGCGTCTTGGCAAAGGTGCCCTCGGCTGCGGCCACCGCGCCGATCGCCAGCGACAGCCGCTCCTGCGGCAGGTTGTGCACCAGTTGGTAGAAGCCCTGACCTTCCTCGCCGAGCCGGTTCGCGACGGGCACCCGCATGTCGGTGAACGACAGCTCGCTGGTGTCCTGGGCGTGCAGGCCGATCTTGTCGAGGTTGCGGCCGCGTTCGAAGCCGGGGGTGTCGGCTTCGACGACGAGCAGCGTCAGCCCCTTGTGCTTGTCGGGGCTGGTGCGGGTGGCGACGACGAACAGATCGCCGTTGCGGCCGTTGGAGATAAAGGTCTTGGAGCCGTTGACGACGTAGTGGTCGCCGTCGAGGACCGCGGAGGTGCGGATGCCGGTGAGGTCGCTGCCGGTGCCCGGCTCGGTCATCGCGATCCCGAGCACGGTGTCACCCGCCACGACACCCGGGAGCCAACGCGCCTTCTGTTCCTCGTTCGTCATCTCGACGAGGTAGGGCAGCACGACGTCGTTCTGCAGCGAGAATGCGATGGCCTCGGCTGCCGCACCGGTTTTCGCGGTCTCCTCGATGACGATGGCGTTGTAGCGGAAGTCGTCGACGCCGGGCCCGCCGTGTTCCTCGGGGACCGGGAACCCGAGCAGCCCGTTCTTGCCGGCCTCGGTGAACAGGCTGCGATCCCACTGCCCGGCCTGCTCCCAGTTCTCGTGCTGCGGGGTGATCTGCTCGGCGACGAACTTGGCGACGGTCTCGCGGAAGTGCTTGTGTTCGATGTCGTGGGTGAGGGAAGTCATGATTCTCCTTGTTGAGTCGGGGGTTTGCTCCCGCTGATCGAGTAGCCCGGAGAGCTAGCGGAGGGCGTATCGAGATCTCGCGGCCCCTTCGTCGCCGCTACTCGACCATCGGGACGGGCGCCGCCCCCGCTGGTCGAGTAGCCTCCGAGCCGCTAGGCGAGGGGGCGTATCGAGACCACTCCCGCCGGCAGCAGACAAGAGGTCACCGGAACGCACTCTCACCCGTGAACGCCTGCCCGAGCACCAACTGGTGCATCTCCGGCGTGCCCTCATAGGTGAGCACCGATTCCAGGTTGACCATGTGCCGGATCACCGGGAACTCCAGCGAAATTCCGTTGCCGCCCAGGATCGTTCGTGCGGTCCGGCAGATCTCGATCGCTTCGCGGGTGTTGTTGAGCTTGCCGAAGCTGACCTGATCGGGGCGCAGACCGACGGTGTCCTTCAGCCGGCCGAGGTGCTGGGCGAGCAGTGTGCCCTTGTTCAGTTCGACGGCCATGTCGGCGAGTTTGGCCTGCGTCATCTGGAATCCGGCGAGCGGACGGCCGAACTGGGTGCGCTGCATCGAATACTGCCGCGCGGCTTCCCATGCGGAGCGGGCCGCACCCATGGCGCCCCACAGGATTCCGTAGCGGGCCTCCGACAGACTCGACAGCGGCGCTTTGATGCCGGTGCCCTTGGTGAGGTCGTCGGTGCCCGGCATCAGGGCGTCGGCGGGCAGCCGGACACCTTCGAGGACGATCTCGCCGGTGGTCGAGGCCCGCAGGGAGAGTTTGTGTTTGATCTCCGGGGTGGACACGCCGGGGGTGTCGGTGGGCACGATGAAGCCGCGCACACCGGTGGAGCCGTCGTCGAGTTCGGTCTTGGCCCACACGACGGCGACGTCGGAGATGGGGGAGTTGGTGATCCACATCTTGCGGCCGTCGAGGATGTAGTCCGAACCGTCCTTGCGGGCGCGGGTTTTCATCGACGCGGGGTCGCTGCCGGCGTCGGGTTCGGTGAGGCCGAAGCAGCCGATGGTGGTGCCCTCGGCCATCGACGGCAGCCACTGCTGCTTCTGCTCTTCGGAACCGTTGTTGTAGATGGAGTACATCGCCAGCGAGCCCTGCACCGACACCATGGAGCGGATGCCGGAGTCGCTGGCCTCCAACTCGAGGCAGGCCAGGCCGTAGTGCACCGCACTCGATCCGCCGCAGCCGTAGCCCTCGAGGTGCATGCCGAGCACGCCGAGGTCGCCGAACTGTTTCATCAGGTCGCGGGCGATCGGGATGCCGCCGGCTTCGAACCATTCCCCGATGTAGGGGGTGACGTGCTCGTCGAGAAAGCCGCGGACCGAATCACGAACGGCCAGTTCGTCGTCGGAGTAGCCGAGATCGAGGTTCAGCGGGTCGAGAGCAGAGAACTTGGGTGCAGAGGTGATGGTGGACATCGAACTTCCTTTTGGTGTTTCGGCCTAGCTCGAAGCGGTGGTGGTGGTCTTCGGGGCGTTGAACTGGCCGGCGGCCACCTCGGCAGCGGCGCTCTCGGTTGCCTTGTAGTGCAACTTCTTTCCGGTCGCCGACACCGGGAGGGAGTCGACGATGCGGTAGGCGCGGGGACGTTTGAACTGCGAGAGCATCGGATGGGTGCGGCAGTAGTCGTCGAGTTGTTCGGCGGTGGGGGAAGCACCCTCGGCCGCCAGCACATACGCGACCACCCGCTGACCCCACCGGTCGTCGGGCACACCGACGACCAGCGAGTCGGCGACGTCGGGATGTCCGTTGAGCGCCTCCTCGACCTGCACCGGATGCACGTTCTCGCCACCGGAGATCAGCATGTCGTCCTTGCGGCCGACGATGGTCACGAACTCCTGCGCATCCCAGGTGGCCAGATCGCCGATGTGCAACCAGGAGCCGTTGTACTTCGCTTTCTCCTGTTGCGGCGAATCATAGTAGGCGGCAGCGCACTTGGGGGATCGGATGATCACCTCGCCGACCTCGGAGCCGTCGCGGGCGACGATCTCGTCCGGACTGGCGAGATGGCCGTCGTCGTGCACGGTGACCACGCGGACGTCGTCGTCGATGCAGGCGCGGCCGGCGGTGCCGGCGCGGTCGGGCAGGTCGGTGGGGCGCAGGAAGGTGTTCCAGAAGCCCTCGGTGCTGCCGTAGCCGTTGAAGATCCGCGGGGTGAGCACCTCCTGGTAGCGAAGCGCGGCCTCGCGTTCCAGGGGAGCCCCCATCGTCACGATGCCCTTGAGGCTGGACAGATCGCGTGGTTTTGCCTGCTGGGCATTGGCCAGCATCGCCAGGTTGGTCGGTGCGCCGATCAGGAAGTTGAGGCGGTAACGCTCCACCCAGTCCAGGGTCAGTTCCGGGTCGAAGGTCCGCATCGGCACAAGCGACGACCCGAGGTAGAACGTCGGGTTCGGTCCGGCGCAATACAATCCGCCGCGATGGAACCACGGGGTCATGTTCAGGGTCCGGTCTTCCGGCGAGAGCGGGAAGTGCATGATGACGTCGTGCGCGGAGAAGATCTCGATCGCGCTGTTCATCGGCACGGCCTTCGGCATGCCGGTCGTGCCGGAGGTGTACAGGCGGGTGGTCTCATCGAACACGCCGCGGGTGACCGTCGGCGGATTGGGCTCGGAGGTAGCGAGTTCGGCGAACCGCAGCGACGTCTGCGCCTCGATCAGCTCGCCGTCGCCGACTCCGATCAACACCTCGGGGGTGTGGTCGGAGATCTCGATGGCCTGCCGGACCATGTCGGCGAGGTCGGTCTCATAGACGTAGACCTTGGGTCGGCTCACGTCGAGGATCACCGCGGTCTCGCCGGCCGCCAGCCGGAAGTTGACCGGGGAACCGACCGCGCCCGCCGCCTGCGTGGCGAGATACAGCTGGGCGAACTCGGGTCCGTTGAGCAGCTGGTAGGCGACGACATCGCCGTCTGCGACACCCAACTCGACCAGCCCGGTGGCGATCCGGTCGACCGTGTCGCCCAGTTGCGCGTAGGTCCACTCGGTGTCGGTGATCGGGTCGATCATCGCGACCTGCTCGGCGTACCGATGGGTGTTGCGACGAAAACCGTTGAGGTAGGTGAACTCGTTCTCGAAGAAGGTGCGGTACTGGTGGGCGTCGTAGACGTAGGTCATGGCATTCTCACCCGGCCATGGTGAGGCCGCCGCTGACGCTGATCACCTGTCCGGTGATGAACGACGCTGCGGGAGAGGCGAAGAACAGGACCGGCGCGGCGACCTCGTCCGGGCGGGCGAGACGACGGAACGGAATCGCCTTGGTCAGAGCAGCTTTCAGCTTCTCGTCCTGCGCCTGGAACAGCGGGGTGTCGGTGGGGCCGGGGCACACCGCGTTGACGGTGATCTGGTAGCGCGCCATCTCGCGGGCCAGCGACTTCGACAGGGCGATCACGCCGCCCTTGGCGCCGGCGTAGATGCTCTCGCCGGAGCTGCCGACGCGACCGGCGTCGGAGGCGAGGTTGACGACGCGCCCGCCGGCCCAGTCGTCGCCCTTTGCCGCCTCGACCATCCCGGGCAGGAACGCGCTACAGATGTGCACCGGCCCGAGGTAGTTGATGGCGACCACCTTCTCGGCGAATTCGGTTGTCGCGTTGAGGAACTGGTCGGTACGATCCCAGCCGGCGGCGTTGACGACGATGTTCGGGACCCCGACCTCGGCGTTCACGGCCTCACGCAGGGCGTCGACTGTGGCGCGGTCGGCGACGTCGACACTCATCGGGACGATGTTGGCGCTTTCCTCGGCGGTCTGCTTGGCGGCGTCGAGGTTGAGGTCGGCGGCGATGACCGTGGTGCCCTGCGCGGCAAAGGCGAGGGCGATGGCCTTGCCGATGCCCGATCCGGCTCCGGTGACGACGGCGATGTCTTTGGTGCTCATGGGTTTTGGTGTCCGTTCCTTGGGTGACGTGACGGGGCTTCGGCTCAGGCGCCGACGTACTTGTTGAACTCGGGCATCCGCTTCTCGGCGAAAGCCGTTGCGCCCTCGAGGCCTTCGGGGGAGTGGGTGAACAGATCCAGTGAGCTCATCGCCAGGTTGGACAGGCCGGCCTGGTGGTCGGTGTCGGCGTTGAAGCTCTGCTTGAGGAAGCGGATGGCGGTCGGTGACTTCTCGGCGATCTCGGCGGCGACCTTCTTCGCCTCGTCGAGCAGGTCGGCGGCCGGGACGACCCAGTTGACCAGGCCCCAGCGCTCGGCGGTCTCGGCGTCGTACTGGCGGCACAGGTACCAGATCTCCCGGGCACGCTTCTCGCCGACGATGCGGGCGAGGAAGGCCGAGCCGAAGCCGGCGTCGTAGGAGCCGACCTTGGGGCCGGACTGGCCGAAGCGGGCGGTGTCGGCGGCGATGGTCAGGTCGCAGAGAACGTGCAGCACGTGTCCGCCGCCGATGGCGAGGCCGTTGACCGCGGCGATGACCGGCTTGGGGATGTCGCGGATGGTCTTGTGCAGGTTCCCGATCTCGAACATGCCGCTCTCCGACGGCCCGTAGTCGCCGGTCTCGGCGCGCTGTTTGACGTCGCCGCCGGTGCAGAATGCCTTCTCGCCGGCGCCGGTCAGGATGACGGCCTGTACATTCTTGTCGGCCCACGCACGACGGAACGCGTTGATCATCTCCTCCACGGTCTTGGCGCGAAAAGCGTTGTAGCGCTGCGGGCGATTCATGGTGATGATCGCGGTCGGGCCCTCGACGGTGTACTCGATGTCCTCGTAGTTCATCTGCTTCTCGACTCCTCGCTTGGTGATGACGTGGCGGCAGTGTGTGACCGCCTCTTCATGATGAATGAATGTACATTCACCGGAGATGGCGTGTCAAGGGTCACAGGAAATCGGGTTGTTGTTGTGAGATCCACGTGTAAACCCGATTTGTCCAAGTGTTGACGGCGGGCTGCGCGCGTCGCTGTATACCACCCCCTGAGGCCCGACTACATGCCCTCAGCGGGAGGTGCACTTCGAACCATCTTGTGGGACAGCAGCGTTCGATGAGTAGACGATGACACATACGGGGACGTTGTAAGCGGTACCCCATCGATGCGGGCCACTCGGGCCGATGGCGGCTTACAGCTTGCTGTGACTATGGACACCATCGATGAAGTGTTGTATTGTCGACAAGAGAACAACACGACCTCGACTTAGGAGTTCCCATGGGCGACCTACTCGCCGGCAAAACCGTCATCATCACCGGAGCGGGCGGCGGCATCGGTCTTGACACCGCGCTGCACCTGCACGACGAGGGGGCGCAGGTCGTCGCGACGGTGCACTCGGAATCCGGCCTCGGGAAGCTCGAGGTCGGCAGTGACCGCCTCGTCGGCAAGGTCGTCGACGTCACCGACGAACAGCAGGTCAAGGATCTCATCGCGTTCACCGTCGAGAAGTTCGGCAAGCTCGACGGCATCGTGAACAACGCCGGCGTACTCAAGCCCGGCACCGTCCTCGACGCCTCGGTCGAGGACTTCCAGCACACCTTCGACGTCAACGTCAAGGGCGTCTTCCTCGGCACCAAGTATGCCATTCCGGAGCTGCTGAAGGTCGGCGGCGGGTCGATCGTCAACTTCGGATCGATCAATTCCATTGGTGCAGAAAAGATGCTGACCACCTACACGGCCAGCAAGGGCGCGGTGCTGACGCTGTCGAAGGCCGTCGCGCTCGACTTCGGTGCGCAGGGCATCCGCGTCAATACCTTGTGCCCGGGGTTCGTCGACACCCCGCTGAACGTGCCGCACTACACCGCACTCGGCGGTCGCGAAGAGCTCGAGGCCGGCCTGCCCGACTTCCAGCCGATCGGCCGCGCCATCCTGCCGATCGAGATCGCACACTCCGTCGCCTTCCTGCTGTCAGACCACTCGACGGCCATCACCGGCACCGCGTTCGTCGTCGACGGCGGCGTGCTCGCCGGAGCGTGATTCTTCGGGGGCGGCCGATGTCGTCGTTCGGCCGCCCCCGGACCCACCACGCGTCGTAAGGTCGCGGTGGGACCCGGAACAGTCTGACCAACACTCATACAGCCCAAGAGAAATGAGTACTCCCATGGCCGCAGATCATTCACTGGCCACCGCGCCCGTCGAGGTCACCGACGACCCGGTCGACGTCGTGGTCGTCGGCGCCGGACCGTCCGGGGCCGTCGTGACCCATACCGCGGCGACCGCCGGTCTCAACGTTGTTTGCCTGGAGCAGGGGGACTGGGTGAACCCGAGCGACTTCCCGGCCAATCAGCCCGAGTGGGAGTTGCTGATCCAGCATGACTGGGCGCATGACCCCAATGTCCGTGCGCTGCCGTCGGATTACCCCGTCGACGTCACCGACTCGGACATGTGGCCAGTGATGTTCAACGCGGTCGGCGGCAGCTCGATCTATTACGGCGCCGAGTGGCCGCGACTGCTGCCGTCGGACTTCCGGGTCAAGACGCTCGACGGCGTCGCCGACGACTGGCCCATCTCTTACAACGACCTCAAGCCCTACCACGACGAGGTCGACGAGTTCATCGGCGTGTCCGGTCTCGACGGCGACACCGCCTACCCCGACGGCCTCGAATATCCGCTCCCGCCACAGCCATTGGGTAAACCGGGTATGAAAGCCGTAGAGGGCGCCAACAAACTCGGCTGGCACTGGTGGCCGGGTACCAACGCGATCCCGAGCCAGAAGAACAAGAACCTCGAACAATGCGGCCGCTGGGGCGTCTGCGAATGGGGCTGTCCGCAGGGCGCCAAGGCCTCCTTCGACCTCATCTACATGCCGCAGGCCCAACAGGCCGGCGCCCGCATCGAAACCGGCGCGCGCGTCCGCAAGGTTGTCACCGACGACGCCGGCAACGCCTCCGGCGTGGAGTGGATCGACCGAAACGGTGTCGTGCACCTGCAGCCGGCCAAGTCGGTCGTGCTGTGCGCCAACGGCATCGGCACGCCGCGCCTGCTGCTCATGTCAGCCGACGAAGCACATCCCGACGGCCTGGCGAACAGTTCCGGGCTCGTCGGTCGCAACCTCATGCTGCACCCCAACTGCACCGCCCTGGGCTACTACGACGACGAACTCGAGAGCTGGCGCGGCCCGGCCGGACAGCTGATCCACTCCATGGAGTTCTACGAGACCGACAAGTCACGCGGCTTCGTCCGCGGCGCCAAGATGCACGCACTCCCGACACCAGGGCCACTCAACGCCATCGAGGCACACCGCGACGACCTCGACTTCGACGAACTGTGGGGCGAATCCGTCCATGACGTCGCCCGCTCGGCGTCGCGTGGCGTGCTGTGGGCGGCCAACACCGAAGACCTGCCCGAGGAACACAACCGGGTGACGCTCTCGCCCGACCAGCTGGACTCCGACGGATTGCCGGCACCGAAGGTCGAGTACACGGTCAGTGAGAACACGTGGAAAGTCCTGCGCTTCACCGTCGATCGGATGGTCGAGGCGCACCAGGCGGCCGGCGCCACCCGTATCATCACCCAGGAACTCTGGGTGGACCAGCCAGGCCACCTGCTGGGCACCGCGCGGATGGGCGACGACCCCGACACCTCGGTCGTCGACTCCTACGGCCGCGCGCACGACGTGCCCAACCTGCGCATCGCCGACGGCAGCATCTTCGTCACCTCAGGATCGGCCAACCCCACCTGCACGATCACCGCACTCGCACTGCGAGTCGGCAAACAACTCGTCGAGGATCTCCAGAAGGCGAAGTCATGACCACCACACCACTCAACCTCACCGGGACCACCACGGATCAGCGGCTGTCGGTCCCGCCCCGCCACCCGCGCCCGCCGCGCCCGCTCAACTCCGACGAGCTGGCCACCCTGCTGCGGATCGCCGACACCCTGATCCCGGCGTCGGGGGACAATCCCGCAGCGAGCCAGGCCGTGGACTTCCTGCGCTACCTCGATCTCGCGCTTGCCGCCCGCGCGGACGTGTTCGAACTGATCCTCGACGCGATCACCCGGCTGTCCGAGGTCGCCGACCCCGAGATGCGGGCCGCACTCAAGCAGATGTGGGCCGAGGACAAGGCGACGTTCGACCCGCTCTCCAGCATCCTGGCCGGTGCCTACTTCATGACACCACAGGTCAAGGCGCTGATCGGGCAGCCCGGTCCGCATCGGGATCCGGCCGGCTTCGAGGACGCCGCCAACGAACTCGAGACCGGCATCCTAGACCCGGTGCTCGAACGCGGCAGCATCTACGTGTCGGCGGCAGGGGAGTAGTTCACGCTGTCGTACTGTCTACAAGACGGCAATTCTGGTTTACTCGGTGTAACCAGCGAAAGGAAAGCCTCATGAGCCTCACGTCGAAAGACCTTGCCGGTCTGGCGGACCCGTCGGGCGGTGCTGAGCTCTCGCTGGCCCGGATCGAACAGAAGACCACCCCCGGCACCGTTGCCGCCCTGCTGCGCGCGGCCATCCTGGACGGCACCCTCAAGCCGGGCAGCCAGATCCGGGAGATTCCCGTCGCCGCCGCACTCGGTGTCAGCCGCGCGCCACTACGCGAGGGTCTCGCCCTGCTCGTCGATGAGGGTCTTGTGGTCCGTATCCCGTACAAGGGTGCGTTCGTCGCCGAAGTTAGCTCGCAAACCGTCGCCGAGATCGCCAGTCTGCGCCGCCGGCTCGAACCGTTCGCGATCGAACTCGCCCTGCCAAAACTCAAGGGCGCCGGTCGGACCAAGGTGGTCAGTGCGCTGCAGGCGATGGCCAAGGCCGCCGACGCCGGTGATCAGACGCGGACCATCGACGCGCACATGGACTTTCATCGTCGGTTCTACGAGCTGTCGGGCCACAAACTACTCCTCGACGTCTGGCGTAGCTGGGAATCGCAACTGCAGTTGTTCCTCTCCGCCGACCATCAATCCTTCAACGACCTGCACGACGTGGTTGCCGAACACGAGCGACTCCTGTCGATTATCGACACCGGAGATATGGACGCGATCACCAAAGAGGTTGACCGGCACGTCCACGGGCCGGCGATCAGCTCCTCGACCGAAGCCGATGCGTGAGTACATAGATTTCCTCGGTGGCCAACCACCTTATGACGCACTCGAATCACATGATCTGGAGCGGCTGGCCCGTCTCGTCGAAGTTGAGTATTTCGCTGCCGACACCCACATCATCGAGGCCGGACAGCCGCCGCTGGAGCGGTTCTACGTCATCCGGACCGGTGAGGTCGAAGTGCTCGACCGCGGCCGTGTCGTCGACATCCTGGGCCCTGGTGAAACCTTCGGGCATATCTCGGTTCTTTCCGGTCTTCCGCCCCCACTGACGATCCGAGCTCTCGAGGGCACCCTGTGTTATCTGTTTCCTGATCCGCGCGCGCAGTTACGCAACCCCGAACGACTGCAGTTCGCGCACTACGGAACCTTCGTCAGTCACGATCGGCTGGCGCGGTCGGGATTCGTCGACCAGGCGATGCGGGCCGCGCACAACCAGATGCGGCCGGTGGTGTGGTGTCCTGGTAACGCCACCATTGCCGACGCGGCGCGGCTGATCACCGAGGCGGGCCAATCCTGCGCCGTGCTTGACCTCGGCAACAACGAGTTCGGCATCGTCACCGACTCCGACTTTCGGGCGGGACTGAGTAGCCCGGAGATCTCGGGATCGACGCCGGTGGCGGCGGTCGCGTCCTTTCCTGCCGAAACGATCAGTGCCGAGGCGCCTGCCTCGGAAGCCTTCTTGAGGATGGTCGAATGCGGCACTCACCACCTCGTCGTCACAGGAGCAGGTGATCGACCGGTGGGCGTACTGCGCGTCGTCGATCTCGCTTCGGCGGAAGTGCGCAACCCGTTGATCATCCGTCGCGCAATCGATCACGCCGCGTCGATACCCGTACTCACCGAGGCCGCCCGACTCCTGCCCGGCACGTGGATCGAACTCTTCGACACCGGCGTGGCGCCGATGCACATCGCCGGCCTGCTGACCGCGGTGATCGATGCCCTTGTGCAGCGCGCCATCGACCTCACCGGATTCGGTGACGAACCGATTCCGCACGCCACTTCGTGGCTGCTGCTGGGGTCGGTGGCCCGACGGGAGCCCCTACCCGGCTCCGACATCGACACCGCGCTGGTGTGGTCGGATATGCCCGGCGAGCGTAATCCCGCACGGCGCCTGCAGATCTGGGCAGGGCACGTTCTCGACAACCTTGAGATGTGCGGGTTGCCTCGTTGCGCCGACGGCGCCAACGCCACCAACCCCACGTTCGCCCGATCGCAGTCTGATGCCGTCGCCATCGCACAGTCCTGGATCCGAAATCCGACGCAAGAGAACGCACTGCTGCTGACATCGATGATCGCCGACAGTCGGCCCGTCACGGGCATCGCGCTCGGCCGTTCGGTGTCTGATGCGATGCTGGCCACCACCCGCGACCGGGACTTCCTATCGGCCTTGCTGCAGTACACGGTGGCCCATCGTCCGCCGACCGGGTTCGTGCGCAACTTCGTTGCCGAGCACACCGGTGCGCGGCGTGGCCAGCTCGATCTGAAACAGCAGGGTTTGGTGCCGATCGCCTCCCTGGGCAGGTGGGTCGCAGTCGTCACAGGTGACGATCGCGGCTCCACTATCACCCGACTGCGCCGTGGTGCGGATTCAGGGCTGCTGAGTACCGACGAATCCGACACTTTGACCAGGGCATTCGAGTACCTTTACGGGCTGTTGCTCGAACGTGAGGTCAACGGATTGCGTACGGGCACACAGACCACCAGCGAACTAGTAGCGTGTCGCCTTTAATTTAGTTGGTATTTGTGATCGGCTGATTCTGGTTGATAATCGATCAGAGGAGTGACGATCATGCCGCGTCCCAAGCAGTTCACGGTCTCGCTGACCGAGGCCGATCGTGCCGAGTTGACCAAGGTGGTCAGGTCGGGAGTCCATCCTGCCCGGATGATCACCCGCGCGCGGATTCTGCTGTTGTTGGATGAAACCCAGGGCACGGTGTCAGATCGGCGGGTGATCGCCGAGCGTGTCGGAACTTCCGAGGGCACAGTGTATTTGGTGGCCAAACAGTTCGATGCCGCCGGCGGGAACATCGAGGAGGTGATCACGCGGAAGAAGCGGGCCACCCCGCCGATCGAGCCGAAGATCACCGGCGATGTGGAAGCCCGGCTGATCGCGATGGCGTGCTCTGAGCCTCCGCCCGGCAGACAGCGGTGGACGTTGCGGTTACTGGAGAAACACGTGGCCCTGACCGAGGGAATGCCGCCGATGGATCACTCCACGATCGGGAGGGTCCTAAAAAGGGGGATCTCAAACCGCACCTGAAGCGGTGCTGGACGATCCCGCCGAAGGCCAACTCCGCGTTCGTCGCCGCGATGGAAGACGTCCTGGCCGTCTACGCCCGCCCCTACGATCCCCGCCATCCAGTGGTGGTGATGGACGAGAAACCGCTGCAACTGCTCGACGACGCCCGTCCGGGAACACCGTGTGAGCCAGGCCGAATCGCCCACGAGGACTCCGAATACATTCGCCGCGGCACCTGCTCGATCTTCATCTGGGCCGAACCTCTCCAAGGCTGGCGACGCGCCTATGCCGAGCCCACCCGCACTCGACTGGATTGGGCCCGCGGCCTCGAGCACCTGCTCACCATCGACTACCCCGACGCCGAGAAGGTCGTGCTCGTCATGGACAACCTCAACACCCACGCCATCGCCTCCCTGTATGAGGCTTACGCCCCGGACACGGCCTACGCGCTGGCCGGCCGCCTCGAGATCCACCACACCCCCAAACATGGCTCTTGGCTCAACATCGCTGAAATCGAATTGTCCTGCCTGACAAAACAATGCCTCGGTCGACGGATCGGTGACATCGATGTCCTCAACACCGAACTCGACGCATGGACCCAGGCCACCAACACCGACGAACGTCAAGTCGACTGGCGGTTCACCACCGCCGACGCCCGAATCAAACTTCGGCACCTATACCCGACACTTTAGATGCGACAGCGTACTAGTGCTCGCCGACCTTGACACCCTCACCCGACGTTATCTGCGAGAAGCGTTTCGTGCGGTCGCCGACATCCAGGCACGCCTCGAAGGTGACTGGCCGACAAGGCTTCCCCGACCATGAGGTGGCGCCGACGAACTTCGGGGCTGAACAAGCCCTGGCGGGACGCCGACTACATCGCGATAGACCTGGAGACAACCGGCCTCGATCTCAAACGTGACGCCATCATCTCCTACGGAGCCGCCACCGTCCGCGGCGGACGGATCATCGTGGCCGACAACCACTATGGCCTGGCCTGCCCCGACTCCGACATCTCGCCCCAGTCGATCGCGGTGCACACCATCCGGCGCATCGATGTGGCCGACGCCCCGGCACCGGAGGAACTGGCGCACACGCTGTCAACGTTGATCGCAGACCGCGTGGTGATCGCGCATTCCGCATGGATCGAACGGGCCTTCCTCGACACCGCCTTGCGCCGAATAGAAGAGCGGATGCACGCGCCGATGATCGACACCGCCGCCATGTGTCGCGCGCTGGGACTCGATCCTGATCCGATTGCTGATCCGCGTCTCGAGTGGGCCGCCACCCAGCTGGGTCTGCCCGTCGTCGCACCGCATCACGCGATGGGGGACGCGATCACCACCGCGCAGGTGTTTCTGGCCGCGGCCTGCATGCTCGAGGACAGGGGCTACACCACCGCCCAGTCCTTCATCGATCTGACCGTCGGCGATCGGCACACGCGAGCGCGCGGCCGCTGAGTTAACCCAATCGCAAAAATAGGTGACGCAAACCACTCCTGTTTGTGATAGATTGTCGACAGTAGAACAAACATCCTTCGGGTCGATCTACTCAACAAGTTCACAGCGGGCCGCCCAACGGGGCAGGCTCAAGGAAAACCCACCAGCGAGGTCATCATGGCGACAACGCCGAAGACTCCCGAACAACCGCATGGCGAGCACGCGCACCTACCGCACTTGCCGCATCTGGAGCACAATCTGCCGCCGCTGCGCGCGGACGCTCCGATGCTCGACGCCGAGCTCAACGCCGACGAGGCGCTGCTCGAGCAGCTCGGCTACAAGCAGGAACTCAATCGCAGCCTTGGACTGTTCTCCGCGTTCGGCGTGCAGTTCACCTCGATCGCCATCGCGTCCGGCATCTTCACCACGCTGATCGTCGGGTTGGGGTTCTTCGGCCCCGCATCGTTCTGGTCGTTCCTGATCGGCGGTGCGCTGCAGGTGTTCACCGTCGGACTGGCCGTCGCACAGCTCGTCTCCGCCTATCCACTCGCCGGCGGTGTCTACCAGATCACCGGACGCATTACCGGCAAACCTTGGCTCGCCTGGCAGACCGGGTGGTGGCTGCTGATCGCGCACACCGTCGCGGTGACCACGGTGGCGGTGAGTATCGCCCCGTTCGTGGCAGGGTGGTTCGGGGTCACGCTCGACGGTGCATCCGACACCCTGCCCTGGGCGCTGGGTCTGATCGTGCTGGGCACATTCATCAACATCGCAGGCGTCAAGGTCGCGGCCCTGCTCAACAACTTGGGTGTCATCGCCGAGGTCGTCTGCGTCATCTCGCTGATCGGTGTGCTGCTGATCGTCAAGCATCCGACCGCGCCGCTGTCGATCCTCAACGATTCCGGCGGCACAGTGCACAACGGCAACTGGGTGACCCCGTTGCTCTTCGCCATGATCCTGCCCGCGTATGCCATCTCCAGCTTCGACGCCACCGGCAACGCGTCCGAGGAGACCAAGGACGCCGCCCGCAAGGCCCCGATGGCCTCGGTGATGGCCAATGTCTCGTCCTACATCGTCGGCATCATCATGGTCGCTCTGCTGATGCTGGCCATCCAGAACGTGCCCGCCGTCATGGCCAGCGACACCCCGGTCAAACTGATCCTCGACACCGCCGTCGGGTCCGCATTCGCCAACTTCTTCGAGGCCATCGCCATTCTCGCCCTGTTCGCCGCGCTGGTCATGTTGCAGCTCACCGGCATTCGGGTGCTGTGGTCCCAGGCTCGCGATGGCCAGGTGCCGGCCGCCGACTGGCTGCGCAAGGTCAACCGCACCCAGATCCCGATCAACGCCACGCTGACGATCTTCGCGCTGTCGGTGCTCTTCGCACTGTGGTCGTCGCTGCTGTCGGTGCTCGCCGCCATGACCGCACTGGCGTGGGCCATGGCCTACGGCGTGGTCGTCACCGTCGGACTCTGGGCCCTGCTGCGCAAGCGGTTGCCCAAGCACCCGTGGCATTACGGCTTTGCCAGCCCGGTCATCTTCGGTCTCGCCATCGCCTGGTCGATTGTGCTGTGCCTGTTGCTGATCTGGTCGGACCCCAAGCATGTCGGTCTGGGCATGCTCGCGGTGATCGCCGCCGGCGCGGTGGTCTACCGCACCATCCCCGCCAGCCGGCGCGGCAAATCGATCGACGTCATCAACGCCGGCAAGTAACCCGACACCACCACACAGAAAGGCACGACAGTGACCGACGTGATCCAACTCGGAAATGTCATCGACGGAAAGACCGAGCAGGGAAGTTCGGGGGAGATCAACCGGGTACTCAACCCGTCGACCGGTGAGGTTGTCGCCGAGGCGACGCTGTCGACCATCGACGATGCCGACCGTGCCGTCGCCGCCGCCCGCGCCGCGTTCCCCGCGTGGGCGGCAACGACTCCCGGTGAACGCTCACAGATCCTGCACGACATGGCGACTTTGCTCGCCGACAACCTCGACGAGATCGCCCACCTCGAGACCATCGACGCCGGCAAACCTACCGCGGCGGCCCTCGGCGACGAGGTGCCCGGCATCATCGGCGCGCTACGGCACTTCGCCGGCGCCGGACGGGTACTGTCCGCACAGGCATCCGGTGAGTTCGTCGACGGCAACACCAGCTACGTCCGTCGCGAGCCGCTCGGCGTCGTGCTGGGCATCACGCCATGGAATTTCCCGCTGTGGCAAGCGGTGTGGAAGCTCGGTCCGGCACTGGCGGCGGGCAACACCGTGGTCATCAAGGACGCCGAGCTCACCCCGATCGCGACGACGCGGTTCGTCGAGCTCGTGCAGCCGCTGCTGCCGCCGGGTGTGCTGAACCTGGTGCACGGCAAGGGTTCCGTGGTCGGCGATGCGCTCGTCCGCAATCCCGACGTCAACCTGGTCTCGTTCACCGGGTCCACGGCGGCCGGTCGAACCATCGCGACCGCCGCCGGCGGCGCCCCGAAGCGGTGCGTCCTGGAACTGGGCGGCAACGCCCCGGTGGTGATCTATGACGACATCGACCTAGAGGCCGCCCTGCCGATCCTCACCAACGGGGTGCTGTTCAACGCCGGCCAGGAATGCATGTCGGCCACCCGCATGCTGGTCAGTGACAGGATCCACGACAAGTTCGTCGAGGCCATGGCCGCCAGCCTCGCGAAGACCGTTGTCGGCGACGCCGCCGATCCCACAACCGTTCTGGGACCACTGATCTCGGAATCCCAACGAGCACGGGTGGAGAAGATGGTCGCCGACCGTCCCGTCCACGCACAGGTCGTGACCGGCGGCAACCGCGTCGATCGCCCGGGTTTCTTCTTCGAACCCACGCTCATCACCGGGCTGACCCAGGACGACGACCTCGTGCAGCAGGAGATCTTCGGCCCCGTTGCCACCGTACAGACCTTCTCCGACGAAGCCGAAGCCCTCGCCATGGCCAACTCGGTCGAACAGGGACTGGCCGCCTCGGTCTGGACGCGTGACATCGGCCGGGCGCTGCGCACCGTCAACGCGATCGAGTCCGGGGTCGTCTGGGTCAACAACCACATGGCGGTCGGACCGGAAGGACCGCTCGGCGGGTTCAAGGGCTCGGGCTACGGAAAAGAAGGTGGCGCATTGGGTCTCGAGGAGTTCACCCGCGTCAAGCAAGTGATCGTGAGTCTGGCATGACCGCCTCGTTCGTCGAGGCCGGCCGCCTCGACAGCCGTCACCTCGCCGCGCTGATCGGCCGTCGCGTCCAGCGCACATGGATAGCCAACGGTATCCGCCGCCGCGACGAAGGCCGAGTCGCGATGGTCGTGCCGTCGCGACGCGGCGAGTGCCTGATGGTCACCCGCCAGGACGACTCGGTCGACGTCTGGTACGTGGGCGACCTCGACGCCGATTACCGGGTGCTCGGCGAGCACCCCTTCTGATTCCACCCCGGCGAGATAGCGAAAGGAGTTGTCCCATGGCTGTTCTGGCCATCGATCAAGGTACCTCGGGTACCAAGGCCATCGTCGTCGATGATGACGGTGCGGTGCTGGCGATCAGTGAGCAGTCGGTGCAACCTCGCTATCTCGCCGATGGGGGAGTCGAACACGACCCGCAGGTGTTGCTCGCTTCTGTCATCGATACCGGGCGGGACGCGGTTCTGCGATCCGGCTCTTCGATCGACGCCGTCTCGGTGGCCAATCAGGGCGAGACCGTGCTGGCTTGGAACCCCGAGACCGGCGAGCCGCTCAGCGCGGCGATCGTGTGGCAGGACCGACGCGCGGAGACCGTCTGCGAGGCGCTCGCATCCCATCGCGACGAGATCCGTACGCGCACGGGTCTGGAACTCGACTCGTACTTCTCGGCACCCAAGATGCGGTGGTTGCGGGATCAGGTCGGGGACGGCGGAGTGATCACCACCTCCGACACCTGGCTGGTACATGCACTGACCGGTGAGTTCGTTACCGATCGCACCACTGCCGGCCGGTCCTTGATCACCGATCTGCGTACCACCGACTGGGATCGTGGGCTTCAGGAACTCTTTGATCTGGGTGATGAACAGCTGCCCACGATCGTCGACAACGACATCGTGGTGGGCAGCACGCACGCATTCGGTCCGGCAATGCCGGTGGCGGGCCTCGTGGTCGATCAGCAGGCAGCGTTGCTCGCGCAAGGGTGTCTGGAGCCGGGAACTGCCAAGTGCACCTTTGGCACCGGTGCGTTCCTGCTGGCCAACACGGGAACGCAAGCAACGCTGTCCACCCAGGGTCTGGCCGCCTGCGTTGGGTGGCGCCTACGCTCGGAAACCACCTATTGCTTTGATGGGCAGGCATATACAGCCGGCTCGGCGGTTCGGTGGTTGCAGAACCTCGGCATCATCACCGAAGCGGCCGATCTCGACAACCTGGCCGTCGACAACGCCGGCGACGTGGTGTTCGTGCCCGCATTGGCGGGTCTGGCCGCCCCCTGGTGGCGTCCCGACGCCCGCGCCTCCTTCGTCGGCATGGGTCTCGCGACCGGCCGGGGTGAACTGGTGACCGCGGTGCTCGAAGGCCTCGCCGCCCAGACCGTCGAGGTCGTCGCGGCCATGCATGCCGACATCGAACAACCGCTGGATCGATTGCGTGTCGACGGAGGACTCACCAGATCTCGGCGACTCATGCAAGCGGTCGCCGACATCGGCCAGATCCCCGTCGACGTCTACCCGTCCCCACATGCCACCGCGCTCGGCGCCGCCGTGTGCGCCCGCCTATCAATCGACCCATCACTGTCGGTCACCGACGCCGTTCCGCCGTGGACTCCCGCAGCCACCTACGAGCCACGATGGACAGCCGACCGCGCCAACGACTTCCGGACCCGCTGGCACACCGCAGCCACCTCGACGCTTCCACAGAAAGACAAGTCATGACCGTCCAGTCCGACCCACCCATCTATGACTTCGCAGTGATCGGCGCCGGCATCGTCGGCTCGGCCATCGCCCGCGCCCTCGCCGGTCACCACCACAGCGTCGCCCTCATCGAGGCCCGCGAAGACGTGTGCGAGGGCACCAGCAAGGCCAACACCGCCATCCTGCACACCGGCTTCGACGCCAAACCCGGCACCCTCGAATCCCGCATGGTCGCACGCGGATACACACTGCTGTCCGACTACGCCCAACAGACGGGCATCCCGATCGAGCACACCGGCGCACTGCTGGTCGCCTGGACCGAGGAGGAACGCGACGCCCTGCCCGGACTGAAGGACAAGGCCGCGGCCAACGGCTATCACGAATGCGAGATCGTCGACGCCGATGAGGTCTATCGTCAGGTACCGCATCTCGGTACCGGCGCGCTGGCGGGTCTCACGGTGCCCGATGAATCCATCATCTGCACCTGGACCACCAACCTCGCACTGGCGACCGACGCGGTCAACCGCGGGGTCGTACTTCATACCAATTCTCGCGTGGAAGCTGTTGTGCAGCAGCCGGACTCGCAGACCACCCGGCTGCAGACCGGCAACGGGCCGATCGTCGCGCGGTGGGTGGTCAATGCCGCGGGACTCGGCTGCGATTACCTCGATCAGCAGTTCGGCTACGACCGTTTCCACGTCACCCCGCGCCGTGGTGAACTGTTCGTCTTTGACAAGCTCGCCCGCCGGCTCGTGGACAAGATCGTGCTGCCCGTGAATCGCCCCGGGTTTGGTGCACACCTGGTTACTGGTGTGCCTCCACGGATGTGGCGGCACGTTGAGTGTAGTAGTTCTGCTCAGCCTCGATCGGCGGGATACGCCCGAGTCGATGCATGAGCCGACTGACGTTGAACCAGCCGACCCAGACCGCGGTCAGATGTTCGACATCCCCGACGTGGCGTAGCGGACCACTCCGAAACGGCGAATCATCCCGTACCGCTTCGGTTTTGAACAAACCTATGGTCGTCTCCGCGAGGGCATTATCGTAGGCGTCGCCGACCGATCCGATCGACGGCATCAACCCGGACAGTTCCAGCGTTTCCCCACACCGCACCGAGGTATACTGACTTCCCGCGTCCGAATGATGAATAGTGTTGCCGGACAACGGATTACCTTCCTTCTGTCGTAGTTGTGCAGCCTGCCGGATCGCATCACGGACGAACCGGTCAGTCTTGGACGCCGAACACTCCCATCCCACGATCCGGCCGGCGAACGCGTCAATCACGAACGCGGTGTACACATGCGTGCCGTTGGCCAACGGAACGTAAGTGAAATCCGCGACGACCAGCATGTTCGGTGCCGGTACCCGGAACTGGCGGTCCACCAGATCCGGAGCCCGCGACGCGCCCGGATCCGGAATCGTGGTGCGGACCTTCTTCCGCCGAGTCACCCCGCGCCAGCCGTTGGCCCGCATCAGCCGTTCCACCGTGCACCGGGCCACCTCGATGCCCTCCCGCTGCAGGTGCGCCCACATCTTCACCGCCCCGTACAGCGATTCTGGGCGGCGTTTACCCTCCTCGTCGGGTTCGTAGTAGCCGGCCAGGATCTCGGTGATCGTGGTGTCCCACAGGACCCGTTTCGACGGTGGCCGCGCCACCCAGGCGTGGAAGGTTCTCGGGGAGATCGGTGCGCCGTGCGCGGTGAGCACACGGCAGATCTGAGCGACCCCGAACCGAGCCCTATGCTCGGCAATGAACTGGCAGATCACTGGTGTCGCGGGTCGCTCTCCCGCGCGAAGAAAGTTGTTGCCGCCTTGAGGATTTCGACCGTATCCTCCAACTCGGCCACCTTGCGTTTCAACGCGCGAACCTCCGCGGCCTCCTCCCGCGTCACGCCCGGCTTCTGACCTTCGTCGACCTCATGCTGACGCACCCACTTGCGCAGCGTCTCCGGGGTCAACTTGAGCCGTTTGGCTGTCGCGGTGATCGCCGCATACTCACTCGGATACTCATCACGATGCTCGATCACCAACCGCACAGCCTTGGCCCGGGTCGCCTCGTCGTACTTCTTCGGCATGATGCCAACCTTCCCTCACAAAGAGGTGTGCACCAAACCCGGGGACGTTCACCGTGCCGACCGCGCGTGGCAAGGGTGTGCTGGTGAGCCCGACGATCTACGGCAATGTGATGCTCGGCCCCACCGCCGAAGACCTCACCGACCGCACCGACACCGGCACCTCCGAAGGCGGATTCGAGTTCCTCCTCGACAAGGGCCGACGACTCATGCCGGACCTCCTCGATGAGGAGGTCACCGCAACCTATGCCGGACTGCGCGCGGCCACCGACCATGGCGACTACCTGATCGAACTCGACACCGACCAGCGGTACCTACTCGTCGGCGGCATCCGCTCCACCGGTCTGACGTCGGGCATCGCGGTCGCCGAGTACGTGTGCGGACTGCTCGACGACGCCGGGGTGCTCGGCAGCCCCCGCGACGATCTCCCCGCACCGCCGGTGATGCCCAACATCGGCGAAGCCGGCACCCGCCCGTACCAGGACGCCGCGAAGATCGCCGAGGACAGTGCCTACGGCACCGTCGTGTGCTTCTGCGAACGCGTCACCGCCGGCGAGATCCGTGACGCCTACACCTCGACGATCCCCCCGGTGACCCTGGAAGGACTCCGTAAACGGACCCGTGCCATGAACGGTCGCTGCCAAGGCTTCTTCTGCGGGGCCGAAGTCGCCGACATGGCCGAAAAGAACTGTGGTGCACGGGGGTCGAGCATCGTCTGCAAGCAGCCCGCGACCTCGCTGAAAGGCGCTCACCAATGACCAGCCCTCTCCTGACCCCAGACGTCGCGATCGTCGGCGGCGGTCCCGCCGGCCTCGCGGCCGCCACCGCACTCGGCGACCACCATGGCATCAGCGCACTGGTGCTCGACCGCGAACCCACCGCCGGCGGCATACCCCGCCACTGCGACCACCCCGGCTACGGCATCCGGGATCTGCACACCTTCATCAGCGGCCCGAGCTACGCCAAGCGGCTCGTCGAGTACGCGGTCCGGGCGGGTGCCGACATCCGGACCCGCGCGACCGTGACCGCGATGGGCGCCGACCGCACCCTGACGGTCACCACCCCCGACGGTCTGCTGACCGTCGCGCCGAAGGCATTGGTGCTCGCCACCGGAGCCCGCGAACGTGCCCGCCCGGCCCGGCTCATCCCCGGAGACCGCCCACAGGGCGTCTACACCACCGGCCAACTGCAGAACATCGTGCACCTGCAGCACAAGAAGGTCGGCAAACGTGCGGTGATCGTCGGCGCCGAACTCGTCAGCTGGTCGGCGGCCATGACGCTGCGCCACGCCGGATGCCGCACCGTCGCGATGACCACCGAGTACCCGTCGGCCGAGTCCTACGCCGCGTTCACCGTGCCCGGCAAGGCCGTCCTGCGAGTGCCGGTGCGCACCCGCACCCGCATCGTGGGCATCACCGGCAAACACCACGTGCAGAGTGTGGAGGTCGAGCACATCGACACCGGCGCCCGGGAAAAGATCGACTGCGACACAGTCATTTTCAGCGGTGACTGGATTCCCGACCACGAACTGCCCCGAGACGCGGGCATCGCCATCGACCCCGCCACCCGCGGTCCCCTCGTCGACACCGCCCTGCGCACCGACGCCCCCGGTGTCTTCGCCGCCGGCAACATGCTCCACCCCGTCGACACCGCCGACATCGCCGCGCTCGACGGCACTTTTGTCGCCGACCGCGTCGCCGACTACCTCGCCACAACCAGTTGGGCACCGGCACGGCAATTGCGGATCACCTGCGAGGCCCCACTGCGGTGGGTGGCACCCGGCTTGATGGCGCCCGGCGAACCCGCACCGCCGCGCAAGCGGCTGCTGCTGTGGACCGACGAACTCATCCGGCGACCCCGGGTCGCCATCGCGCAGGACGGGCAGACCGTGGCCGTCAAGACCCTGTCCTGGCCGGCCTCACCCGGCCGCGTGTTCCGCGTGCCGTGGTCGATCATGGACGGGGTACACGCAGACGGGGGAGACGTGACCGTGCGCATCGAGAATGCTCGCGCAACGGGATTCGTTCCCGGGCGACAAGCGCTGATCGGCGTTGGCTGATCCTGACCGCGGCCGGCATTCTGTCTCGAGGCATCCCACCGATCCGGGGTGCCTCGAGTCGTTTCGGTAGTCCGACGCACCAACGAGATTCACCACAGAAAGGTCTCGACAAGGGGCTACGGTCCGTGTAGATTGTCTCTTGTCGACAATAATCAAGACGCACGATCCGCCGCTTGAACCGACAACCCCGCAGACCGACGCAATCGAAGGAACACACGATGACCAAGAAGTTGGGCGGCATCATCGCCGCCGTCTCCACCCCGTTCGCCGCCGACGGCTCGGTCGATGAAGGTGCCCTGCGCGCGCACGTCGACTTCCTGATCGACAACGGCCTGCATGGCCTCGTCCCGTGCGGCAGCACCGGCGAGTTCGCCGCGCTGACCTCCGACGAGCGCAAGTTCGTCAACAAGGTCGTCATCGACCAGGCCGCGGGCCGCGTTCCGGTTGCCCCGCAGACCGGTTCGACCAGCACCGCCGAAGCCATCGAACTCACCAAGCACGCCGCCGACAACGGCGCCGACGCTGTCCTGCTGGTACAGCCGTTCTACGAAGCACCCACCCGCGACGAGGTCATAGAGTACTTCGCCACCGTGGGTGAGGCAGGCAAGGTGCCCGTCATCGCCTACAACCTGCCCGGCGTCACCGGGATGAATCTCGACCGCGCCTTCTACCGCGATCTGCTCGAGCGCACCGACGCCGTGCAGTACATCAAGGACACCTCCGGCTCGATCGAGCAGGCCCTCGACCTCATCTTCAACCTCGGCGACGCCATCGACACCTTCGTCGGCTGGGACACCATCCTGCTGCCCGCATTCACCGTCGGAGCTGCCGGATCGATCTGGGGCGCACCGAACTTCGCGCCCAAGGAATGCGTCGCGATCTACGATCTCGTCAAGGAGGGCAAGACTGCCGAAGCACTCGAAATCTTCAAGCGGCTGTGGAACGTCTTCGACTTCCTCGGCAAGGAAGGCTACGCCGTGGCCACCAAGGCTGCAGCTGCGGCAGTTGGGCATGATCTCGGCGCACCTCGAGCACCCTACGGCCCGCTGTCGGCGGACAAACAGGACGAGCTGACCAAGCTCATCGCCGAGACCGGTCTGAACTACGCGTAACCCGCTGGTTTCGACAGATCTCACGCCACAGTGACCCGGGGGCCGTCAGGATGGAACCTGACGGCCCCCGACCAGTAACCACGACTACCCACCATCAACGGCCACCCGGAGGACCTCATGCGCTGGAACCGCGTCATCAACGTCACGAAATGCCATGTGGGCGGCGAAATCAACAATGTCGTCACCGGCGGTATCGGCGACGTCCCCGGCGCCACGGTCTTCGAGAAGATGAAGTACTTCCGCGACCACAACGACGATCTCCGCAAACTGCTCCTGCACGAGCCCCGCGGATCGGTCACCCAGTGCGTCAACTTCATCGTGCCGGCCACCGACCCGGAAGCCCAGATGGGCTACCTGATCGCCGAATCGACCGAGTATCCGGCGATGTCGGGCAGCAACACGATGTGTGTGGCGACCGCGCTGCTCGAGACCGGCATGATCCCGATGACCGAACCGGTCACCGACATCGTTCTCGAAGCCCCGGCGGGTCTCATCCGGATTCGCTGCACCTGTCAGGACGGCAAGGTCACCGGGGTGGAGTTCGAGAACCAGCCCGCGTTCGCCTACCAGGTGTCGGTACCACTTGAACTCGACGGTTTTCCGACCCTGACCGTCGACGTCGCTTGGGGTGGCATGACTTACGTCATCGCCGATGCCGAGCAGTTGGGATTCGCCCTGGTCCCCGACGAGGCCCGCGACCTCTGTGATCTGGGTCAGCGCCTGAAGACCGCTGCTGCCGAACAGATTCCTGTCCAGCATCCGCTCAATCCTGAGTTCGCCGGCATCACCCAGACCGAGATCGCCGGCCCGCTGAGCCGCGTCGACGGGACACTGACCGCCCGCAACGCCGTCATCGTCTCACCCGGCCGGCTCGACCGTTCCCCCTGTGGGACAGGTACATCGGCGCGCCTGTCAGTGCTCAAGGCCAAGGGCCTGATCGACGTGGGGGAGGAGTTCATCCACGAATCGGTCATCGGCAGCCGCTTCCACAGCCGTATCGACCGCCTCACGACAGTTGGTCCCTACGACGCGATCATCCCGCGGGTCCGCGGCCAGGCCTACATCACCGAACTGAGTCAAGTCGGACTCGATCCGGCTGACCCGTACCCCACCGGCTACACCCTGTCGGACACCTGGCCCACCGGAGAGCCCGCGTGAACACCTTGAGCCCCAACCTCGATCGACTCGCCCGTCGTATCGACGATCACCTCGACTCCGCGACGACGCGCACTCTGATCGTCGGCATCGACGGGTCCAGCGCCTCGGGCAAGACCTCGCTCGCCCGTTACCTGCGGTCGGCACATTCCGACCAGATCACGGTGGTACATACCGACGACATTGCCTGGCATCATTCGTTCTTCGGGTGGCACGATCTGCTGCGGACCGAAATTCTGATCCCTGTCACCACCGGTGACCTGCCGATCCGTTACCGGCCACCCGGGTGGGTGCGTAACGATCGTCCCGGCGGTATCGACATCGGCGATTCGACGAAATGCGTGATCGTCGAGGGCGTGGGCGCCGCGCACCGATCAGTGGCCGAATGGCTCGATCTCACGGTGTGGGTGCAGGCCTCGGCGGCCGTCCGCGCCTACCGCGAACGACAACGACTGCGCGCCGGCATCGACAGCCCGGAGTTCATGGATGATTGGAACGCGCGGGAACGACGATTCCACCAGGACGACATGCCCTGGACACGGGCGGACTTCATGATCGACGGCATCGACGCGCGCCTCCGTGAGCAGGCCTTGGTGTGCAGTCGTTGACGACGCCGCGCGTCGGTTGCGTCTTACGTCCCCAACATCCCCCTGAGCTCCTCCCTCAGGTCGCGCGTGCCGCCGATGTGGCCGGCCTGCAGGAGCTGTGGCTGTGGGAGGACTGCTTCCTCTACGGCGGCCTGGCGGCCGAGGCAATCGTGTTGGCGCACAGCCGAACACTGACCGTCGGTATCGGCGTGCTGCCGGTGCCGCTTCGATCGGTGGCGGCAACCGCCATGGAGATCGCCACTCTGGAGCGCACATATCCGGGACGGCTACGCGTCGGCGTCGGTCATGGTGTGCAGGACTGGATGGCGCAGGTGGGTCGTCGCGTGGACTCCCCGCTGACCCTGCTGCGTGAGTATCTGCATTGTCTGCGAGCGCTTCTCGACGGTGAGTGCGTCACCTTCGACGGCCGGTACATTCAGCTCGACGCTGTCCAACTGGCCTTCACGCCCGCTGATCGACTACCACTGCTGGTCGGCGCGACCGGGCCGCGCACCCTCGAGCTGAGCGGCGAACTCGCCGACGGCACCATCCTCACCGGCGGAACCACCCCCGACGCTGTGCGCCGCGCACGTTTGTCCATCGAGCACGGCGTCTCGCGGAAGGATCGCAGTGCACCGCACACGATCGTCGCTTACCTGCCCTGTGTCATCGGCCCCAACGCGACCGACTTGATGGGAAATGAGCTGCGCCACTGGGACTTTTCGGGTGATTCCAACGATCTAGCCGTGTTCGGCGCCACCGCAGGGGACGTCATCGAGCAGTCGGCGCGATGGCTGGACGCCGGCGTCGATACGCTCGTCTTCCAGCCGACGGCCTCGGCCGATCCGGTGTCGTTCGTGCGGCAGATCGCCGCGGCGGTCGAACGCCGGAAAGCGGCTGGCCCCCAGACGATCTGATGCGGTGATGGCATGAGGCCGCTATTGATCACGGCGGCACACTGCCGTATTGTCGACAAGAAGACAATGTATCTACCTCGAGAGGCCTTCGATGCCCACGACTCGTCCACTGAATCCCCAGACCGCAGGGGTGTGCTGATGCCCTTCATCGACGGCTACCACCACCAGATCTACTATCGCCGGTGGTCGGTTGATCAGCCGCGCGCACGCGTTCTGCTCCTGCACGGCTACGGCGAACACACCGGTCACTATCACCGCCTCGCGTACGCGCTCAACGCGCAAGGATTCGAGGTGTTCGGACCCGATCACCTCGGCCACGGGCACACCGGCGGCACACCTCCCGGATACTTTCCGTCGGTCGCCGAACTCGCCGAAAACGCGGCGATCCTGGTCGATCATGTGGAAAGGCAAGGACCACAACTACCTATCGCCATCGTGGGTCACTCCCTCGGCGCGCTCGCCGGTGCGCTGCTGGCGATCACGAGTCCGACCAAGTGGACGTCGCTGGTCATGACCGGCGCGCCACTGTGGGGGCTGCCGGATACCGTAGCGGGGGAGTCCGATCCGATCATGTCGAGAGACGAGGCATACCTCGACGCGCTGGCCAATGATCCGCTGGAATTCGACACCGAGGCCGCCGAGGACAACCTTTGGGCGTGTATCAGCCTGGCCGGGTCCAAGGTCCGCTGCTCGCTGCCCGCACTCGGACTGCCCATCCTGCTCATCAACGGCGAGTACGACGTCTTCGCGCCGGCCGATCAGGCCCGCGAGTTCGCCGGGGAACTCATGTCTGGGCGGGCGGTGTCAATTCCCCTTGGATACCACGACATTCCGAATGATCGAGCCCACGCAGAGGTCGCGCGCGAGATTGCTTGCACCATCAGTGAGTCCATCCCAGTACTGATATCCAGGTGACCGACGGGTTCGTCGCTACATAAACACAACGCTTGTCGCCAGGCACATCGTGCGTGACACGTGTGCCTGGCGACAGGCGTTCTTTCTGGCGGCGCGGTAGTGAGTAGCCGGGCTACTGATTCTGCGGGAAACCGAGGTTCAGGCCGCCGTGGCTGGGGTCGAGCCAGCGGGTGGTGATGCCTTGGCGCGGGTGAAGAAGTGAACGCCTTCGGTGCCGTGGGCGTGGGTGTCGCCGAACAGTGAGGCCTTCCAGCCGCCGAAGCTGTAGTAGGCCATGGGGACCGGGATCGGCACGTTGATGCCGACCATGCCGACCTCGACCTCGTTCTGGAAACGCCGTGCCGCGCCACCGTCGTTGGTGAAGATGGCGGTGCCGTTGCCGTACCGATTCGAGTTGATCAGTTCCAGCGCTTTGTCGTAGAACTCGACGCGGACGACCGACAGGACGGGTCCGAAGATCTCGTCGGTGTAGATGGACATGTCGGGGGTGACGTTGTCGAACAGGGTCGGTCCCAGCCAGAAGCCGTCGGCCCCGCCGTCTGCTTCGACGTTACGGCCGTCGAGAACGATGGTGGCTCCGGCCTTTTCGCCGGCGTCGACGTAGGAGGCGACCTTGTCGCGGTGCGCATTGGTGACCAGCGGCCCCATGTCGGAGTTCTTGGTTCCGTCACCGGTCTTGATGGTGGTGGCGCGCTCGCTGATCTTGGCGACGAGTTCGTCGGCGATGTCGCCGACCGCGACCGCGACCGAGTGGCCATGCAGCGTTCACCGGGCGAGCCGAAGCCGGCGTTGACCATGACGTCGGCGGCCAGATCCAGGTCGGCGTCGGGCAGGATGATCGCGTGGTTCTTCGCGCCGCCCAACGCCTGCACGCGCTTGCCCGCGGCGTAGACGTATTCGGCGATCGGGGTGGAGCCGACGAAGCTGATGGACTTGATGGCCTTGTTGGTGAGCAGTTCGTCGACGGCGGTTTTGTCGCCCTGCAGGACGTTGAAGACGCCGTCGGGCAGGCCGGCTTCGTTCCACAGTTCGGCGAGCCAGATGGCGGCGGTGGGGTCTTTCTCCGACGGCTTGAGGACGACGGTGTTGCCGGCGGCGATGGCGACGGGGAAGAACCACATCGGCACCATGGCGGGGAAGTTGAACGGGGAGATGATGCCGACCGGTCCGAGGGGCTGGCGCACGGAGTGGACGTCGACCTTGGTGGAGGCGTTTTCGGTGCAGCCGCCCTTGATTAGGTGCGGGATGCCGCAGGCGAACTCGGCGAGAAGAGGCCAACCGACGGCGTATTCGATACCGATGGACATGCCCATCAACAGGCGAACGGCGAACAGTTGCATCGGACTGTCCAGGAACAACTGCGCTGCCGACACGGCGGCGAACAGACTGATGTCCCACATCAGCAGTGGCTTGCGGCCGAACCTGTCGGCGAGCCAGCCTCCGATCGGAGCACCGAACATGATGCCGAGTAGGGCCGAGGCGGCAGTCAACCCGATCCAGACCGTGGTCATCGGTTCGCGCGCGGTGACACCCGTCGTCAGAGTGATCGACCCGCCGTCCCGAACGTATGACAACCCATGACGGAGGACCTCGATCTGTGCGAGCGCCTTCGACTTGAACCCCGCAAGGAAGTCGTCTGAGGTCAGCTCGGTCACCGGCTTGAGGGCTACACCCCCGGCCGCGACGACGACAGCGTCCACCTCGCCGATTCGGGCGAAGAGGTCACCGATGGATTGGGCGGACTCGATATCGACGACGTGGTCCGCGGAACGTGCGAATGGCAAGCCTCATTGAGTTGGGGCTCGCCTGCGTGGTCATCGCGCCGAAGCAATGATCGGAGGGGGTGGTGACCGCCCGCCTGGATGAGACGGAACTGTTTTTCGAAGAATCGCTGGACCGCCATCGCCCGAGCCGGCGTAGATTTGAGCCCGGTATTGCCGGGGCGAGCGAGATCTGCCAAGTGTTCGCTGGCGACTCAGAGGGTTTGATTGGACATTGCCAACCCCGGAGGGCCTCACTGGCTCTGAAGAAGGATCTGTGGAGGCCGCCCGTGATCAAGGTACCCGCAGGTAGGGAGTGTCGAGCTGATCGAAGCCTGTTCAGCGTTGCGCATAAGACATCTCAATTGCCCCAGGCGTTCTGCTCAATTCGCCTACGCGCGCGAGATGTTCAAGATGCGCATGTACCTCCAGCACCGCGGTCATTGCGTGGACTGTGCCCAGTTCATGGAGCGCACGTGCGCGACGAGTCCATGTCATCTGCCGTGCAACGTCATACGCGGTTCGATTACCGGCAACGACGATGCCTCGAATCTCCTCGAGTCGGTCGCGGTGGTGGCCGAGCAATTCCCGTGCACGAGCATCGGCCATCTGTGTCACATCTCCGTGGGCGGGCAGCATGCGCAATCCCGATTGGTTGGCGAACGTGCCCAATGAGTTCAGGTACGAAGTCAGTGGGGACACCTCAGGCGCGCGTTCGAATCCGAGCGACGGGGTAATCCGGGGGAGAAGGTGATCTCCGGTGAACAGCAGCGATGTGTCAGTGAGTTCGTACACGACATGGCCGCGGGTGTGTCCAGGTGTCCAGTGCGCGCGAAGGGTTTGATTGCCACACGTGAATGTTGCGTCGTCGTTGACCCAATGGACCGGCGGCCCGAATGGCTGGTCGCGTTCGAAGTCCTCGAGTTCTAGCGTGTCGACGGCGTCGGCCAAGTCAGTCGCGCCACAGCGACGCAGCAACCGTGCCTGTTCAGGATGCGCGCCATCAGCCAGATCAAACGCGTCGATGGTGTGATGTTCTTCAACACCTAGATGAACCGGGATTCCATGGCGCTGTTGCCAATCGATCGCGCGAGTGTAGTGGTCCCAGTGGGCATGGGTCACGAAGATCTGCTCAACATCGGCGGGCGACGCGCCCAAGGCAGACAGCGCCTCGACGAGGACGACCTCGCTGGTCTCGTCACGCCACCCCGGGTCGATCAGGGTGATCCCGGCCTCGCCGACGATGGCGTAGCAATTGACGTTACGCAGGTCGGTCAAGGGGATAGGGAGCACTATGCGGAACACGGTGTCGCTGACCTGTTCGATCACATCTGTCACGCACTTCGTCATCAGGTACCTCTCGTGCTTGCCTCAACTCGGTATTTAATTTATGTTCAAATATAACAATACGTGCTAGACGATGGGAGTGGCAAATGGCAGGTGTGGAGAATCGGGTGGTCATCGTGACCGGAGCCGGTGGCGGGCTAGGAAAGGAGTACGCCAAACTGCTTGCCTCACAGGGCGCGAAAGTAGTGGTCAATGATCTCGGCGGCGCCCGGGACGGCTCCGGCGGCGGATCGGACATGGCTGATTCGGTGGTCGCCGAGATCAAGGAGGCCGGCGGCGAAGCGGTGGCCAACTATGAGTCGGTTGCCACGGCCGAGGGTGCCGTATCGATCGTGCGGACGGCTGTCGAGACATTCGGCGCGGTGCACGGGGTGGTGAGCAACGCCGGCATCCTGCGCGATACCTCGTTCGCCAAGATGACCGATGATCAGTGGGATGCGGTGCTGCAGGTACATCTGTACGGCGGGTACAACATCACGCACGCGGCCTGGCCGTACTTCCGCGAACAGAGTTTTGGTCGGATCGTGGTGGCCACGTCGACGTCGGGTTTGTACGGCAACTTCGGCCAGGCCAACTACGGTGCCGCCAAGCTCGGTCTGGTCGGCTTGGTCAACACCCTGGCCATCGAGGGAGCACGAAGCGGCATCACCGCGAATGCGGTTGCGCCACTGGCCGCTACCCGGATGACCGAGGACATTGCGCCGGCCGAGTTCCTCGCCACCCTGCCGCCGGCCTACGTCGCCCCGGTGGTCAACCACCTGATGTCCGAGCAGTGCACCGACACCGGTTCGGTCTTCATCGTGCGCGGCGGCAGCGTGCAGCGCGTGCAGCAATTCGCGAATGAAGGTGTCCGATTTGCCGAGCCGCCGACCCCGGAGGACGTCACCGCCTACTGGTCGGAGATCACCGACATGTCCGCTGCGGTGCCCGGGAAGAACCCGCTGGGTTGAGCGGGCGATCCGCGGATCCGAACCGGCCCGTCAACCGCAACTTCGATGCGGGTAACGGGCCGATTCGTGTAGCGGAGTTCGAATAGATTGAAGCGCAACAGCTTCGAACGTGGCGAGCTGGTGCAAATGGAAGGCGATCGAACAATGTCGATTGACGTTGGCGCCGATTCAGGACGGGGTCTGGCTCACCGACGTCGCGCTCGAGTGCGCGTAGAGTCGCCCGCGGGAGTCCCGCAGTTCACTGACGACCACGGTCAGACGTCGGCCGCGACGTGCGACCAGCGATTCCCAGTGATAGTCGGTTTCCGCATTCGACGTCGGTGACTTCATGATGTCGAGGGAGATGTCGAGGAGGAAATGATCGGTGTGGCCGTCGTGGTCGGATCGGGCGACCTGCTCCGCCACAGCCGCAGCGCCACTCAGGATCACACCGCCCTGTACAGTGTCGAGTCCATTGGTCATCCACTCGCGAGCCGCCACGGCGTGCTGAAGCGCTCAGGATCAGGATTCCCGGCACGACCGGTCGTGCCGAGTGATAGGTGTTCGAGCGGTTGAGCAGCAACCGATCCGATGGGGTGCAGTGCCGCTACCTGTGCCCGGCCGTTCGCGTGAGACCGGTTCCGAGCTCGCTGCACCCCTACCGAACGGCAGCTGGTCGTCGCGATAAGTTCACCGCCGGAGTCGACCTTACTTGTGGACATCACCGTATCGGTTTTGAGATCGATGTGCCGCGCGTATCCAGTGGAGGTCACCTCGGATTCGGCGTTCGCCCACGCAGCCATCGATACCGATAACCGCGACACCACTAACTCCAGGTCAGCGTCTTGCGTGCGAGGTAGGCCGCCGATCCGAGCGCAGCGTCGATCAACACACCAAGGGTCGGAATACCGATGCGGCCGTGGGAGTCTCGCTGCCACTGCGATACCTGCTGCTGGTAGGTCACCGCAGCGGGATCGTCGTCGACGAGTCGTACGCCCATGGCGAGCGACGCGGGGTACCCCCGAGTTCGACTCGGGGGTGTGATGGGTCGGCGCGCAGGTCGGTCATCGAACTCCTTGGTAGCACTGAAACCGTGCAGTGGTCACCGGGCCAGGTCGCGTCCGATGATCTCTTTCATCACTTCGGTGGTGCCGCCGTAAATGGTCTGGATGCGGGTATCGATGTAGGCCTTGCCGACCGCATACTCCCGCATGTAGCCGTATCCACCGTGCAACTGCAGACAGCGGTCGATGACGCGTTTCTGGAGTTCGCTGATGTACCACTTGCCTTTCGCCGCGTCGACCGGGGTGAGCTTGCCGGCGTTGTAGGCGAGCACACTGCGGTCGACGTAGGCTTCGGCGACATCGATTTCGGTTGCCAGTTCGGCCAATTCGAATCGGGTGTGCTGAAAGTCGATCAGCCGCTGATCGAACATGGCGCGCTCTTTGCAGTAGTCGACCGTCATGTCGTAGATGGCACGCGTTGTCGCCATGGCCTTGGCCGACACCCCGAGCCGCTCTCGAGGCAGGTGACTCATCAAATACGGCAACCCCTTTCCAGCCTCGCGCAGCAGGTTCGCGGCCGGCACGCGGGCGTTGTCGAAGAACAACTCCGCGGTGTCCTGCGCCGGGAGACCTATCTTGTCGAGCTTACGGCCACGATCGAATCCCGGGGTGTCTCGTTCGACCACGAACAGGCTGAAGCCGCGTGATCCTGCCGTCGGATCGGTGCGGGCCGCGACGACGACCAGATCGGCCATGATACCGCTGGAGATGAATGTCTTCTGGCCGTTCAGGATCCAATGATTGCCGTCGAGTGTGGCGGTGGTCCTGATGCCCCGCAGGTCGCTACCCGCGCCCGGCTCGGTCATCGCGAGCGCGCCGATGATCTCGCCGGCCGCAAATCCGGGCAGCCACCGCTGCTTCTGCTCGTCGTTGGTGAGGTCGAGAAGATAGTGTAGGACGAGGTCGTCCTGCAGGCTGACGGTCAGCCCGAACGACAACGCGTTGATGCGCGCGATCTCTTCACAGACGACCATGCGGTAGCGGTAGTCGTTTTCTCCCGACCCGCCGTACCGTTCAGGGATATGGAGGCCATAGAGGCCGGTCTTCGCCGCATGGGCGAAGACCGAGCGGTCGATCCACTTGTCGTCGTCCCACTGGTCCTGAAACGGCACCACCTCGCGAGCGAGGAAGTCACGCACCGATTCCCGGTAGTGCTCGTGATCGGCCTCGTAAAGCCCACGGTCCATCCGTCAGAGCCTTTCGATGATCGTGACGTTGGCCTGGCCGCCGCCCTCGCACATCGTCTGCAACCCGTAGCGCCCGTTGGTGCGTTCGAGCTCGTGCAGCAGCGAGGTCATCAGACGGGTACCGGTGGCCCCGATCGGATGCCCTAGGGCGATGGCACCGCCGTTGATGTTGACCTTGGCCGGATCGGCGCCGGTCTCGGCCAGCCACGACAGCACCACCGGCGCGAAGGCTTCGTTGATCTCGACGGCGTCGATGTCGTCGATGGACAGTCCGGTGCGCTTGAGTGCGTGCTGGGTGGCCGGGATCGGGGCGGTCAGCATCATCACCGGGTCGGCGCCGCGTACCGAGATGTGGTGGATGCGGGCGCGGGGGGTGAAGCCGTAGCGCGCGACGGCATCTTGGGAGGCGATGAGCAGCGCGGCGGCGCCGTCGGAGATCTGGCTGGCGACCGCTGCGGTGAGTTTGCCGCCCTCGGTCAGGTTCTTGAGTGTCGCCATCTTCTCCAGTGTGGTGTCCGCGCGGGGACCTTCATCGGTCGTGACGCCGGCGAACTCGGTGATCTCGCGCTCGAAGCGGCCTTCGTCGATGGCGCGCAGCGCGCGTTGGTGGCTTTCGAACGCGAAGCGCTCGTTGTCTTCCCGGGTCAGGTTCCAGTGATCGGCGATCATCTCCGCACCGCGGAACTGGGAGATCTCCTCATCGCCGTAACGGGCCTGCCACCCGTCGCAGCCGGTCCAGGGGTCGGTGGAGCCGAAGGGCTCACCGGCGCCGAAGGCGGACAGGATGGGGAATTGGCTCATCTTCTGGACGCCGCCGGCGATGATGATGTCCGAGGTGCCGCTCATGACGCCCTGTGCGGCGAAATGTACTGCCTGCTGCGCGGATCCGCATTGGCGGTCGATGGTCACGCCGGGCACGCTCTCGGGCAGTCCGGCGGCGAGTGTGGCGGTGCGGGCGATGTCGCCGGCCTGCGATCCGATGTTGTCGAGACATCCGAGGATCACGTCGTCGATTTCGGCGGGATCGAATTCCTGGCGGCCGACGACGGTCTTGATGACGTGGGCGGCCATGTCGGCCGGATGGGATTGAGCAAAGCCGCCGCCGCGCTTACCGACGGCAGTTCGAACAGCGTCAACGATGTAGGCCTCGGGCATGGGGTATCTCCTTGGATTCAGGTACTCGGATTAATTTAACATAGACTCAAAATGCTTGCATAAGCGTCAGCACCGGCCACGCAGCCCGTCGCCGATCAGCGAACACGCTGTGGCCGCCAATTCGTCCACCAACTGGCCGGGCTGCCACCACTCTGTCGCCCAGTTCAATGCTCCGACGACCAGCATGCGCGCGACGGAGAGATCGAGATCATCATCGACCTCGCCCGCCCCGCGGCCGTCCCGTAGGAGCCGGCGCCACACGTCGTGGTACGCCTCGCTCTCCGCGTGCATTTCGGCGCGGATTGGCTCGGGAACGTGGCCGGCGTTGCGAGTGACCGCCTTGGCGAAGTCGGAGAGCTCCAACTGGATTCGGAGATGGGCGAGCACGGCCGCTGATAGTCGTTCCGGCCACGGTGCGGACGACGTTGACACCAAGGCATTCTGCACGTGTTCACGGACACGCTGCTGGCCGACCCGCAGGGTCGCGGCCACGAGGTCATCACGGGAACTGAAGTGATAGTAGATCGCCGGACTGCGCACTCCCGCTAGGTCGGCGATCTCATCGAGTCGGGTCTGGCCGTATCCCTTCTCGGCGAGAACCGTTGCCGCACTGTGTAATATTCGCTCTTTGGTGTCGCGCGATCGTCGCGGTTTCGGCGGGTTCGCGGTTTCGCGCGTGGTGGAGGAGGTGGTCACCAAAGTCACGGCATCGTGTATCCGCCGCTGACCGAGATCAGCTGCCCGGTGACCTGGCGCGCGGCGGCATCGGAACTGAGCCAGACGACGGCGTTCGCGACGTCCTCGGCGAGGGTGAGCCGGCCCATCGGGGTGTCTTTGAGAAGGTAGTCGATCTGATTCTCGTTGAACACCGCGTCATTGCCGCCGGACCACAGGCTCCCAATGCCCACGGCGTCGGGGCTCTCCGGGACGACCAGACCGGGACAGACGATGTTCGACCGGATTCCGTGGCGGCCGTGTTCACGCGCGGTCGTGCGTGCCAATGCGATCACCGCCGCCTTGGTCGCGCCGTACACACCTTGCCGAATCTGGCCGAAGGCGGCTTCGCTGGCCACGAAGACGACCGAGCCCCCCGACGTGTCACTGGACCGCATCGCGTCGATGGACGCCCGTGTGACCTCGATCGCCGCGAACAGGTTGATGTCGACGAGCTTGCGCCACCGGTCACGGTCGCGGTCGCGTGCCAGGAACTCGCCGATGCTCCAGCCGGCGTTGTTGACAACGGCGTCCAGGCCGCCGAACGCGTTGACCGCGGTGGCCACCACGTCCTCCCCGGCACCTTCCTCGGTCAGGTCGCGAGTCGCAACGACGACCTCCGCGGCACCGAGTTCGAGCGCTTCATGTTCCACTCGTTTGGCCTGGTCTTCATCGATGTCGCAGAGCGCGATCCGGGCCTGCTCGGCCGCAAATGCATGGACAATGCCGCGGCCGATATTGGATGCGCCGCCGGTGATGAGTACCCGCGCATTCTGAAGCTCGAGGTTCATGTCGTACCAATCTCGCCCGTTGACTTCGGACTTTGTTTAATCTAGCTTCAATTCAGTAAGTCGTCCAGTGGCGGGAGATTGCACAGATGCAGGTGTTCAAGGTCGGCGCTTCCGTCGCAGCGGCGGGGGTGAGGTAGGCGTTATGAGTGTTGTTTCGACCTCGATTGGCAGGGGTATTGCACGAATCTCGCTCGACCGTGCCGATCAGATGAACGCGATCACCGTCGATTTGGGGGATGCGCTGCACCAGGCGATCATCACGATCGGCGGCCGAGACGACGTCACGGTGATCGCGATCCGAGGCAGTGGCGGCAATTTCTGTGCAGGTGGAGACTTTGCGGAGGTCGAACGTCTGCGAGCGGAGGGGCCCGATGCGCTTCGGACGCTGTTCGTGAATTTCTCGGCGGCCTGTCGCGCGATCGCCGACTGTCCTGTCCCGGTGGTGGCCTGCGTCGAGGGCGTCGCGATGGCGGGTGGATTCGAATTGATGCAAGCCGCCGACATCGTCCTGGTACGTGACGATGCCCGCATCGCCGACAATCACATCCGGTTCGGCCAGATTCCCGGCGGTGGTAGCAGTCAACGACTCGCGCGCCTCGTCGGCCGCCAGCAAGCGCTCGGCTTCCTGCTCAGCGGAGACCGCCTGTCAGGCAGAGATGCACAACGACTCGGACTCGCGTATGCGAGTTGGCCGGTGGAGACCTTCGACGGCGAGGTCGATCGATTTCTCAACACTCTTGCCGGGCGACGACGAGACGCGGTCATCGGTATCAAAAAGCTTGTCTACGAGACACTCTCGACAAGCATCGACCACGAACTCGATCACGGTCTCGACCGTGAGATCGACGCCGTCGTCGACCACATCAGCAGCGACGCCGGACGAGATGGCGTCGACGCATTCAGCGGACGGAGATAGCCACCACAATGACTTCACTTACTACGACCGAAAGGCAAACAGCTCCTGTGCTGTGCGAGATCGCTGATGGCATCGGCTGGATTCGCCTCAATCGGCCCGAGGCGGCCAACGGCATGGACGTCGACCTGCTGCGGGCGCTCAACGACGCCATTCTGACCTGTCACGGATCGCCCGATGTGCGCGTCGTGGTCCTCACCGGCGAGGGCAAGAACTTCTGTGCGGGAGGCGATGTCAAGACGTTCGCCGCCAAGGGGGAAGCATTGCCCGACTATCTGCGCGAGGCCACTGCCTGGCTGCAGATCGCAACCGCGTCCCTGCTGCGACTCAAGACCCCGGTGATCGCCGGCATCCACGGATTCGCCGCAGGCGGTGGGGGATTGGGGCTCATCTGCGCATCCGACATCGTCATCGCCGCACGATCGGCCAAGTTCTTCTCCGGCGCGGCGCGCGTCGGCATGGCCCCCGATGGCGGTGCGACAGTGACCCTGGCCCAGTTGGTCGGATTGCGTAAGGCTCTCGAGATCCTGCTGCTCAATCCGACCCTCACCGCGTCCGACGCTCTGGATATCGGACTCGTCAGTGAGGTCGTCGACGACGACACTCTGACCGACCGGATCGGCGAACTGGCACGTCAGCTCGCCGACATGGCACCGCTGGCCGTGGCTGCGACCAAGCGACTGGTGTGGGATGGTATTGGCTCGCCGATCGAGGCCCGACTCGGTGAGGAGGCGCGCGTCGTCTCCGAGCTGTCCGGGACCGCAGACTCCCGTGAGGGACTGGCCGCGGTCATCGAACGCCGCGCGCCGAAGTTCATCGGCTCATGACCTCAACGCAGACGGTGCCGACGGTGCTGAGCCAGGACCACGGGGCAGTCCGAGTGGTCACACTCAACCGCCCCGAGCGCCGCAACGCGATTGACATCCCGCTGCGTATCGAATTGGCGGAGATCCTTGAAGACGCTGACGCGAGTTCTTCGGTGCGCGCCATCGTGCTCACTGGCGCCGGCGCGGTGTTCTGTGCAGGCGGGGACATCTCGACCATGAAGCGGATGCCGCCCGAACAGGCGCGTCCGCGGGCTGAGGCCGCGCAGCGGGTGATCCGGGCCATGTGGGCCACCTCCAAGCCGGTGGTGGCCGCGGTCGAGGGCGCCGTTTATGGCGCCGGCGCCTCGTTGGCCCTGGCGTGCGATCGGATCGTCGCCGGCGACACGACACGAGTGTCCACGGCGTTCACCGGTGTCGGTCTCGCCGGCGACATGGGGATCTTCGCCAGCCTGCCCGCTCGGGTCGGTCCGGCCCGAGCTCGTCAACTGTTGCTGATGCCGCGCCCGGTCGATGCCGCCGAAGCCCTCGCGATGGGACTCATCGATCACGTCGTGCCTGCCGGAACCGCGCTCTCAGCCGCACTGGAGGATGCCCACACGCTGGCCGCAGGTCCGCTCGAGGCCTACGGCGTCATCAAATCGATGCTGGCCGACCCGCAGCCCCAGACGCCGGAAGAACTCGACCTCGAGATCGCGCATCAGATCCGACTCTTCGACAGCGACGACTTCGCCGAAGGCGTCGCCGCATTCACCGAGAAGCGCCCCGCGCGCTTCGGCCACGCCCCGTGATTCAGCCCCGCACCACCGAGGAGCCCTGCATGACCACATCCCAGATCACCCAACCGCCCCTCACAGAGTCGTATCTTCCCGCGGATACGTCCGTGCCACTCGAAGAGATCACCGTCGGTGGACTTCTGCAGCGTCGAGCAGCCGAACATCCCGAGCGGACCGCGCTCGTCGGAAACCGGCACGGCACCGGCGCACCTGCTCGACTCACCTACGCCGAACTCCTCGATGAGGCTTCGCGAGTCGCCACCGGACTCGCGCGGCTGGCGCGGCCAGGCGACCTCGTCGCGTTCTGGGCGCCGAATGTCGTCGAGTGGCCGATCATCGAGTATGGCGCCGCCCTCGCCGGTGTCACCTTGGTCGCGCTCAACCCGGTGTTACGCCTCCATGAACTGGACTATGCCATCCGCCATTCCGGCAGTTCGGTGCTGCTGCATGCAGATACGAGTCGCGACTACAACCTGACCGAGGTCGTCTCTCAGTTGCGTGAGATACACCCCGAGCTGACCACCGTCAGCCTGTCCGACACCGAACAGTGGAAGCCATCGCGAGCCGATGCCGCGGTCATCGCGGCAGCACCCACCGACCCCGACGCCCCGGTCATGCTGCAGTACACCTCCGGTACCACCGGCAACCCGAAAGGTGTGCTGCTGCGCCATCGTTCGCTGGTGAACGTCGCCAAGCTGACGATGGAGGCCGTTGGCGCGCAACCGGGTGCGGTCGGGGTCAACCCACTGCCGATGTTCCACACCGCGGCCTGTGTCATCGGCACGCTGGGCCCATTGTGGTTGGGCGGTACCGAAATCCTCATCGAACAGTTCGCGCCCGCGCCGGTCCTCCAGGTCTTGCGCGACGAACAGGCCGACATCCTGTTCTATGTGCCGGCGATTCTCGGGGCGCTGCTGCAGGTGCAGGCCGCCTACGACAAGCCCGCCCCGGAGCTCGATGTGGTGATGGGCGGTGCCGCCAACGTGCCAGCGCCGATGATCGAGAGCGCCGAGGAGATTTTCGGCGCCACCGTCATCAACCTGTTCGGACAGACTGAGCTTGCCCCCGTCCTCACCGCTACCCGCCCGGACGACTCCCGGGTCGACCAGCTCCATACGGTCGGTCATCCACTGCCCCAGGTGGATTGCAAGATCATCGATCCCGTCACCGGTGATGTGGTACCGATCGGCGTCTCGGGGGAGATCTGTGCTCGCGGTTACCAACAACTCATCGAGTATCTGCACGACCCGGACGCCACCGCGTCGACTGTCGACCGTGACGGGTTCGTCCATATGGGTGACCTCGGCAGTATGGACGAGCGGGGCTATCTGACCGTCACCGGACGGCTCAAAGAGCTCATCATCCGGGGCGGCGAGAACATCTCACCCACCGCCGTCGAGAATGCGCTGCTCGACCATCCGGACATCATGTCGGCCACCGTCGTCGGCGTCCCCGACGACCGGTGGGGCGAAATCGTCGCGGCCGTACTCATCCTGAACGGTCCGGCGTCCGATGACCTGGCGACCGAGCTTATCGAGCATGCACGCCAGCGTCTTTCACCGTTCATGGTGCCGACGCGGTGGTTTCTCGCCGACGAGTTCCCGATCACCCCGACCGGCAAAATCCGTAAGTTCGCCATTCGCGATCAGATCACCAACGCCCAGCTACGCGACATCACCCCGGAGACGAAATGAAGACCATCGACGAACGCCGCAGCGCACTGCGCGACCGGTTCCCGACCTGGACACCACGGACACTCGACGGATTCCTCGACGACTGCGCCACCGAGCACGGTGACCGGTCGCTGGTGATCACCGACGACACAACTCTGACCTACCGTGAGGTGGCCGAGCAGGCTCGCATCCTGGCCGATGGCCTGGTGGCACTCGGCGTCAAACCTGGTGACCGGGTGGGCATGCTCATGGCCAATTATCCGGAGTTCGTACCGTTCAAGTTCGCCATTGCCCGTGCCGGCGCGATCGCCATCCCGTTCAACTTCCTCTACCGCACCGAGGAACTCGGCTATGTGCTGCAACAGTCGGAGTGTTCAGTCCTGCTGACGATGACGGGATTCGCGAACCTCGACCACCTCGGCATGCTCGACACGCTGACACCAGGCTGGGAGACCACGCCGTCGATCGGCGTGTTGCGCCAGGTGATCACGCTCTCCACCGACGGGCGTTCCCGCGCCGGCGCGATGACCTACTCGGCACTGTCCGAACTCGGCCGCGCTCACGCGGGTGCATCCGCGCATGCCGAGCACACACCCACCGACATCGGTGACATGCTCTACACCTCGGGAAGTACTGGCTCACCGAAAGGCGTTGTCGTCACCCATGATGCCGTGCTGCGCACCGGCTATGCCTCGGCGTTGACCCGCGCCTACGACGACGGCAGGCGAATCCTGTTCTCGCTGCCGTGCTATCACATGTTCGGCTATGTCGAAGGCATCCTATCGGCGATGATGGTCGGCGGGGCCGTCATCCTACAGACCACCTTCTCCGCCGAGGGATACCTCGCCGGCATCGAACGCCACCGCGCCGACGACATTCTCTGTGTCCCGACGATGGCGGTCGCCATGGTCGAATGCCCCACCCGTGACAACTACGACCTGAGTTCACTGTCGGCTATCCTCTGCGGCTCTGCACCCGCCCCGATCTGGTTGTGGGAGAAAGTCGAAGAGCTCTTCGGGGTGAGCGAGATCGTCACCGGTTATGGCATGACCGAATGCGGCGGCGCGATGACTCTCACCCGACCCGAAGATGACCATGTCCTCACCTCCACCACCGCCGGACGACCCAAAGCCGCCGGCAGCGCCAGTGTGGCCGGCACCGACGACCTCTGCGTGTACTCCACGGTTGACCCGCTGACCAAAGAGCCATTGCCCGCAGGTGAGACCGGTGAACTCGTATCGCACGGGCCGACCACGATGCTCGGTTACTGGAACAAACCCGACGAGACCGCCACGGCGCTCAACGACGACGGGATCCTGTTCTCGGGTGATCTCGGACGCGTCCGGCCCGATGGATACCTCGAGGTCACCGGACGCAGCAAAGAGCTCTACAAGAGCGGCGGCGAACTCGTCATGCCCAAGGAGGTCGAAGATCTCGTCGCACGCATGGACGCCGTGAGCCAGGCCTTCGCCATCGGCGTGATGGATGATCGATGGGGTGAAATCGGTTGCCTGGTCATCGTTCCGGCGCCGGGCGAGAAGATCAGCGAAGAAGCGATCCTCGCACACTGCAAACAGCATCTCGCGCGATTCAAGGTACCCAAACGCGTGGTCTTCCTCGATCCCGACCAACTTCCCACGACACCGACCGGAAAGATCCAGAAATTCCGCCTCGTCGACCTGGTGTCGAAATCCGCCTGAGTATATTAATCTAATTGCAATTAAATGACAGAAGGGATTGGACATGACTGCGGTCGTCCCCGATGCGAGCGCCGACAGCCCCGTGGCGCACCTGATCCGACCCGAACAGGTGCACGGCTCGCTTTACACCAATTCGGCGATCTTCGCCGAAGAGTTGAAGAGAATCTGGTTCACCACCTGGGTATTCGTCGGCCACGAGAGCGAAGTGCCCGAGCCCAACGACTACGTGCGCAAGAAGCTCGCCACGCAGGACGTGCTGATGACCCGTGATCGTGACGGTCAGGTGCACCTGTTGCTCAATCGCTGCGCACATCGCGGTCTGCAGGTCTGTGACGACGCACAGGGCAACTCCAGCTCCTTCCGCTGCCCCTATCACGGCTGGACCTACCGCAATTCCGGTGAGCTGCTGGGCTATCCGTACAACAAGGGATACGGCGGCAAGAAACTCCTCAAGCTGGGCATGGGCAAGGTGCCGCGCGTCGCGAGCTATCGGGGATTCGTCTTCGGGTCGATGGCCGAGGACGGGCCGTCGCTCGAAGAGCACCTCGGTGCCGCCGCTGGCGAGATCGACCGACTGGCAGGACTGTCACCGGACGGCGAGGTCGCCCTCGACGCCGGTTGGCTGGCGCACTTGACTCGCGCGAACTGGAAGTTCCTGGCCGAGAACGAAACCGATGGATATCACCCGCAATTCGTGCACGGCTCGATCTTCGGAGTGACCGGCAGCCCGATCGGTGCGCTCTACCGTGACGCGTCCACGGCGGTTACCCGCGCCCTGGGCAACGGCCACAGTGAAAACGATCTGCGACCGGAGTTCCGTGGCTTCGCCGAACCGATGCGCTGGTTCGGGACCACGCCGGACCGCGTGCCGAAGTACGTGTCGGCCATGCGCGATGCCTACGGGGACGACGCCGAACGGCGCATGATCGAGGGCGCCCCGCATGTGATGATCTTCCCCAACTTGTTCATCGCCGAGATCCAGGTGTTCAACATTCAGCCGATCGCGGTGGGGGAGTGCATCCAGTACGCCACGGCCGTACAGCTGCGCGGCGGCGAAGAACTCAACCGCCGCATGATCTCCCAGTCGATCGGCTCGGTCGGACCGGCCGGCATGTTGCTCGCCGACGACACCGAGATGTACGAGCGCAATCAGTGTGGTGTCGAGATGCTCGACCCGGAATGGCTCGATGTACGGAGGGGCCTCGTGCGCGAAGGCGTCGACGAGAACGGCTTCACCATCGGTGCGGCCACCGACGAAACCGGGATGCGCGGATTCTGGAAGCACTACCGGACCTTGATGGAGGCCTGACATGACCACTGCAGCCCAAAAATCATCCACTGCAGCACCATTGGGTCCGGTTCCGACGGGTTGGTCCTACAGTGAAGTCGCCCAGTTCCTGTACCGGGAAGCCCGTCTGGCCGACGAGAACGACTACGACAACTGGGAAGCCCTCTGGACCGACGACGCGCTCTACTGGGTGCCGTCCGGCGGAGCCGACGTCGATCCGCAGACACACGTCGCGGTCATCTACGACAACCGCAATCGCATCTCGACGCGCATGAAGCAGGTCAAGACCGGCAAACGCTACGCACAGGCACCGCCGTCGGACCTGCGACGCATCATCGGCAATATCGAACTCCTCGGTGGCCGGGAAAACCCCTCCGGAGGTGTAGATCTCGAGGTCGGTGCGAACTTCCTGGCGTACGAGTCCCGACAGCGCGAGAACCAACTGTGGGGTGGCCGCACCACCTATCGACTGCGCCATATCGACGAAGAGATCCGCCTGGTGTACAAGAAGGTCGTTCTGGTGGACAACGAGAAGCCCATCCCGACCATGGCATTCCTCATCTGAGGCGGTGGCGATATGGGTATTGAGATGAATGATCGAGGTCCGTTCGACGTGCCGGGCGTTGGTCCGGTCGTCGGCAGCGAGTTCGCGGAGGTGTCGGTCAATGTCGACACTCACGGCAATTCCACCCGGCTGCGTCTGGAGGATCTTCGCACCGGTCGTGTCCGGTACCTCGATCCTCTCGAACTGGAAACCATCATCTGGCTCGACGAAGGTCACCTGACCGAATTACTGGATCCGTCCGCCGACCGCTGGCGTGATCGGAGTTGATTGGCAAGGAGAAACGCCCGACATGACCAACGCGATTCTGGGCTACGCCACCTATGTCCCGGGATGGCGGGTCGATCCACGCGGGCGGGGCAACGCCGACCGCATTGTCGCCTCGTATGACGAAGACGCCGTGACCATGGCAGTCGCTGCCGCCGGCGCAGTCCTCGACAGGTCCGAGTCGATGGCGAGTAGGGTGCGGGAGTTGGCCTTCGTGACCAGCTCCCCGCCGTATCTCGACAAGACCAATGCAACCACCGTGCACGCCGCACTAGGTCTGGATCGCGTCGCTGCCGCCTACGACACGATCGGCACCGGCCGATCGACCGTCGCGGGCATTCGGAGGGCGTTGAGCGGTGGCGAGACCCTCATCACGGCGGCTGATGTGCGCACCGGGCGTCCCGGCTCCGCGGACGAGCGCAGCGGCTCCGATGCTGCGGCCGCGGTGCTGATCGGTGACCCGCGCGGCAGCTCTCCGGCCATCGCGGAGGTACTCGCATACGCATCGGTGACCGAAGAGTTTCTCGATCGGTGGCGCCCGGCGACCGCACCCTATGGTCAGACCTGGGAGGAACGCTTCGGATTCGAGCGATACGCGCCGCTCATCCGGGAAGCGGTCGCGACTGCCCTCGACGATGCCGGAGTGACCGAGGCCGATCACGTCGTGCTCACGTGCCCGAACACCGCAGTGACCAAACGCGCGGCGACGCTGGTCAAGGGCACCACGTCGACGCAGGGATCACCGATCGGTTTCGCCGGTGCAGCGGACCCGCTTCTGGGTCTGGCGGCCATTCTCGACACCGCTGCGCCGGACGAGACGATCGTGCTGATCTCCGCGGTCGACGGAGCCGACGCCATCGTCCTGCGCACCACCGATGCGCTCGTCGAGGGCCGGCAGGCCGCGCCGATCGCCTCGACCGTCGGTGCCGGGCGCACCGTGAGCTACCCAACCTATTTGTCGTGGCGCGGGCTGCTCGACGTCGAGCCCCCACGACGACCCGAACCCGACGTCCCGGCGGCATCGCCGTCGTCCCGGGCGGCGGGTTGGAAGTTCGGGCTCAACGGAAGTCGCTGTACTGCTTGTGGATTCACTCATCTTCCGCCTATGCGGGTGTGCCGGTCCTGCGGTGCGGTCGACGATATGACCGTCGTACCCTTGGCCGGATCGCACGGGCGTATCGCCACCTACACCGTGGACCGGTTGGCCTACTCGCCGTCACCGCCGGTGGTGGATGTGGTCGTGGACTTTGCCGGCGGCGGCCGGACCACCTTCGAGGTTGCCGACGCGCGCGAGGATCTCCTCGCTGTCGGCGTCGAGGTCGATCTCGTCTTCCGCTGCCTGTTCACCGCCGGTGGAGTGCGCAACTACTTCTGGAAAGCGCGACAGCGCGTTGACATCACGATCGAGGACAAGTCATGACCAGCGCCGGAATCGCCAACAAGGTCGCCATCGTCGCGATGGGCTGCACACAGTTCGGTGAGCTGTGGACATCCTCGACCGAGGACATGCTGATCAGCGCGGTGGGTGAGGCCCTGTCGAGTGCTGATGTGCCACTGGCCGATATCGATGCGTTCTGGCTCGGTACCCTCGGTTCCGGGCAGTCGGGGCTCACGCTCAGCCGCGCACTCGGTATCGACTACAAACCGGTGACCCGCGTCGAAAACTACTGTGCGACCGGTTCAGAGGCATTTCGGAACGCTTGCTATGCGGTGGCGTCCGGCGCGTATGACCGGGTGATGGCGGTCGGTGTTGAAAAGCTGAAGGACTCCGGTTTCTCCGGTCTCTTGCGTGCCGATCCGCCCGGTGATGGCACTGCGCCCGAACAATCGGTCACAGCGCCGGCCGCGTTCTCGTTGCTCGACCCCGCATACTGCGCGAAATACGGGGTCGATCCGGCCGAGATGCGCGACGCGATGACCCACGTCGCGTGGAAGAACCACCGCAACGGGGCACGCAATCCGAAAGCTCAGTTCCGATCCGAGGTCGCCAAGGAAAAAATCGCCGCTGCTCCCACCGTGGCCGGCCGACTCGGCGTCTTCGACTGTTCGGGCGTCTCCGATGGCGCGGCATGCGCGATTATCGTCCGAGCCGAAGACGCGTACACCTACACCGACCGGCCGATCTTCGTCCAAGCGCTTGCGCTGGCCGCCGGACCCGGTCGAGGTGCTGTGGATCCCGCCTATGACTTCACTACCTTCCCCGAGGTGGTGCGTTCCGCGGCGGATGCCTATCACCAGGCCGGCATCACCGATCCCAGCACGCAGATATCCTTCGCCGAGGTCCATGACTGCTTCACGCCCACCGAGCTGGTCCTCATGGAAGACCTCGGCTTCTCCGAACGAGGGCAAGCGTGGAAGGAATCCCTCGCCGGCGATTTCGATGCCGACGGCCGCCTCCCGGTCAACATCGACGGCGGACTCAAGTCGTTCGGACATCCGGTGGGCGCCAGTGGACTACGGATGCTCTATGAGGCGTGGCTGCAGCTGCGCGGCGACGCCGGGGAACGACAGCTCGCCGACCCGCACACCGTGCTCACCCACAATCTCGGCGGGCGGCCGGGAGCCTGCGTGTCGTTCGTGTCCGTGGTCGGGACAGACCGGACGCGGTGACCCAACAAGCTCTCTGTCAAATCGACTCTTGCAATAGTTTCTATTTGAGGTTAAATTAAAAACATGCCTGACACCCTCACCGCGAGCGCGGACACCGCGCGCTCGTTGTACCGCGCCCTTGCCTCGGGGGACACCGAGGCAATCGCAGCGATGCTCACCGCCGATTTCGTCGGAGTGACCGCGGCGGGCCTGCCGCTGGGACTGGGCGGGACCTACCACGGACCCGAGTCGATGATGCGCGACTTCTGGTTTCGTCTCGGCGCAACATTTCGTGCACAGGCCGAACCCGAATCGTTCGACGTCCTCTCCGGCGACCGCTTGCAGGTCACCGGAACCTATCGCGGCACGTGCCGGCCCACCGGCCGTACTCTCGACGCCGCCTTCGTGCACATCCTGACAGTCACCGACGGCCGCATCAGTGCGCTGCACCAGCTGACCGACACCGCGGCCTGGCACGCCGCCCTCGACGGTGCGACGGGTGCTGTCCCGGCGTATCCCGGCCCCACGGTGGATGACCTGGAAACGATCGATTACTCGGTGGCCGACGGCGTCGCTCAGGTCATTCTCAATCGCCCCGACCAGCGCAACGCCATCGATCTACGGATGGGTGAAGAGACCCTCACCGTGGCGCGCGCGATCGCCGCCGACCCTGCCGTGCGCGCTGTGTTGATCGCCGGCAACGGACCGGCCCTGACAGTCGGCGGGGACATCGACTACTTCACCTCGGCCGCCCCCGGCGGATTCGGTGACCTCGCTGAACGGATGACCAGCCCGTTCCACGAGGCCTTCCGCATTCTCGACCGCATCGACGCACCCATCGTCGCCGCCGCACACGGCTCCGTCGCCGGTGGGGGGCTGGGATTCGTCTATGCCGCCGACATCGTCGTCGCCGCCGAAGGCACCATCTTTTCTACTGCGTTCAGCGGTATCGGGCTCTCCGGCGACGGTGGCGGCACCTGGCATCTGCCGCGCATCATTGGCGCGGCGCGCGCCCGACGCATGTACATCGAGAATCTTCGCCTCGACGCGGCCCTCGCCGAACAATGGGGACTCGTCGCCGAGGTCGTTCCGGCTGAGCGGCTCCGCGCACACGCGCTCGAGAAAGCCACCCGACTGGCCGAAGGGCCGACCAAAGCCTTTGGCCGCCAACGCCAATTGCTGCGGGAGACGTGGGACCGCGGTCTGGGAGAACAACTCCGGGCGGAATCCGAAGGCGTCCGGTTCACCGGAAACACCCATGACGCACAACACGCGATCGCTGCGTTTCTCGATAAGACCCGACCCACTTTCGAAGGCAGGTAAGCATCCATGACAGGTCTCATTCACGACTCCGACGAGCACCGCGCCATCCGTGAGAGCGTCGGGGCGATCGCGAAACACTTCGGCCCGCAATACTTTCTGGAACGGGCCCGGAGCGGTGGACACATCGACGAGCTCTGGGCCGAACTCGGCAAGGCCGGTCTTCTCGGCGTTCACCTGCCCGAGGAGTACGGCGGCGGGGGAGGTGGTATGGCCGAGGCCGTGGTGGTCGTTGAGGAACTCTCCGCAAACGGCATGCCCATGCTCATCTGGGTCATCTCCCCAGCGATCTGTGGCAGCATCCTGGCCGCACACGCCGGCGAAGAGATGAAACAGGACTGGCTGCCCGGACTCGCCGACGGCACCCGCAAGATGGCGTTCGGGCTGACCGAACCCGACGCCGGTTCCAACAGCCACAACATCACGACCACCGCCCGGCGCGATGGTGCCGGCTGGGTCATCTCCGGACAGAAGTACTACATTTCCGCGATCGATCAATGCGATGCCGTGCTGCTGATCACCCGCGACGCCGAGAAGTCCACCGACGGCCGAAATGCGTTGTCGATCTTCGTCATCCCAACCGATGCGCCGGGTTTGACGATTCAACAGATCCCCACCTCGATCGTGTCCCCGGACAAGCAGTTCATGGTGTTCCTCGACGAGGTGCGCGTCGGACCCGAGGCACTCGTCGGTGAGGCCGGACAGGGACTGCGGCAAGTATTCAGCGGCCTCAATCCCGAGCGCATCCTGGTCGGCGCGATCTGCGGCGGTGTCGGCCGGTACGCGATCGAAAAGGCCAGCGATTACGCACGAAACCGGAAGGTGTGGTCGACACCCATCGGAGCCCACCAGGGAGTATCACACCCATTGGCCGAGGCGCACGTCAACGTCGAGGTATCGCGACTGGCCACCCGGCACTCGGCGGAACTGGCCGACAACGACTCTCCGGGTGTCGGAGAAGCGGCCAACATCGCGAAGTTCGCCGCGTCGGAAGCCGCCTTGAAGGCGCTCGACCAGGCCATTCAAGTACACGGCGGTAACGGACTCGCCCAGGAGTACGGCCTATCGGATCTGTGGTTCGTGACCCGCCTCATGCGTACCGCGCCGGTCAGTCGGGAGATGGTCCTCAACTTCGTCGCCCAGACTTCCCTCGACCTGCCCCGCTCCTACTGACTCCCATTGGGAGGTGTCAATTCCCTTGATATTTGGAGGATTTTCATGACCAGCAACCCTGACTACGACGCCATCGTGATCGGCGCCGGTGCCGGCGGACTGTTCACCGCCGCGCGATTGGCCAAGAGCGGCTACCGCACCCTGGTCGTCGAGCGCCTCGACAAGGTCGGCGGGCGGGCCTCAACCACCGAGATCGACGGGTTCAAGGTCAACGACGGCGCCATCGTCATCGAGGTCGGCGGGATCACCCAGCAAACCTGCGAAGAGGTCGGCGCCAAGTTCGAGATCCGCGAACCCTCGCCCCCTATCCTGTACCGCATCGGCGGTAAAGATGTCGACGTCACCGGTGGCGGTTGGGGCATGCTGCTGGGCAAACTGACCCGTCAGGGCGCCAAACTCGTCAAGGGTATCGGCGCCGCACGCAATGACTCCGGCCTTCCCGAAGACGAACTGTCGACTGCCGACTGGGTCCGCAAATACACGAAAAACGAAGGCGTACACGGCATCTTCCGCAACATGTGCGCATCGGTGTTCGCCGTGGGGTCCGAAGAACTCCCGGCCCGAGTATTTCTGACCTACTTCACCCGCAAGAGCGCTTTCAAGCGTTTCGGCTTCCACCCCGGGGGCACCATCGGTCTCTGGAACGACCTCGCCGAAGCCTTCGTCGCCCACGGCGGAGATCTGTGGCTGTCGGCCGAAATCACCGGTATCACCACCCAGGACGGAGCGGTCACCGGCGTGACTGTCGTCCGGGACGGAGCCGGAACGGCGGTGACCGCGCCCGTCGTGGTGAGCGACATCGGACCGTACGCAACGCTCGACCTCGCCGGGCGCGAGGCCTTCCCGGCCGCGTACGTCAGCCTCGTCGAACAACGCAACCGCCCGTGCGCCATGATCTCCGTGAACTTCGCCAGCCAGGAGCGCCTGATCGAGGCACCCGGCATGCTCAGCTTTGCCAAGAGTCGTCGCATCGCGTATGTCGCGAACTTCACCGACACGTGCCCGGAGATGGCGCCGGACGGTTGGCACCTCTACGTCGGCACCTCGGTACCCGAGCCGGCCACGGGCGACTTCGACGAAACCGCCGAAACCGAACTGCTGCTTGCCGACCTGCGCGACACGATCCCCGGATTCGACGGCCGGGCCCGCATCCTGTCCACCACCATCACCCGCGACGGATGGCCACCGCAGCGTGCGGTCGCCGGTTTTGACCTCCCGCACACCACTGACATCGCGGGTCTGTGGAACGTCGGCGACGCGGTCAAAGAGTATGCCAACGGCGGGACCACCGCCTGCGCGGAGACCGCCGAACTCGTCGTCAGCGAGATCACCCGCGAATACCCCCGCCCATCATCGTGATTCACCACTACCACCACACCTGAGGAGCTCTCATCATGAAGGTGATCGTCGATTTCGCCAAGTGCACCGGACTCGGTATCTGCGAGTCGCTCGCACCCGAGTTGTTCGAGGTCAACGACGACGGAGAACTGGTGCTACTCAAAGAGGATGTCGATCCCGACGAAGTCCAGTCGGTCGAGGAAGCCGTTGCCGGCTGCCCCACCGAAGCCCTCCGCCTCATCCGCGACTGACAGACCGAGAGGAATCGAGAAACCCATGGCCATCGAGAAACTCGTCGTCGTCGGCGCCTCGCTCGCCGGTCTCCGCGCGGTCGAAGCGGCACGGAAGGCTGGATTCGCCGGCTCGATCACTCTGATCGGTGCCGAAGGGCACCTACCCTACGATCGGCCGCCGCTGTCCAAGGCGTTCCTCGAGCCGGGTTCAGAGGATCTGCCCGCACCATTCTTCCGCGATGAGCAGAAGTTACGCGACGATCTCGCCGTGGATCTAGTCTTGGGCTCGGCGGCAACGGGTTTGGATACGGTTGCCCGGAAGGTGATCGTAGGTGATCGACGGATCGACTATGACGCACTGGTGATCGCCACCGGCTCCACACCCCGAGTACTCCCCGGAACCGAGAACCTCGCCGGGGTGCACATGCTGCGAACCCTCGACGACGCGATAGCGGTGCGCACCGCGCTGACCGGCGGTGCGCGAACCGTTGTGATCGGAGCCGGGTTCATCGGATCCGAAGTTGCCTCCGGCGCGCAGAAACGCGGCGTGGAAGTGACCGTCGTCGAAGCACTCCCCACCCCCTTGGTCCGGGCAGCGGGAGACGAGATGGGTCAGGCGATCGCGTCCCTGCACGAACTCAACGGCACCGAATTGCGTTGTGGCGTCGGAGTATCGGAGATCGCTGGGGACGGTCGGGTCGAACGTGTCGTGCTGGCCGACGGGAGCGTCATCGAGGCAGATCTGGTCGTGGTGGGGGTCGGGGTCACCCCCGCCACCGACTGGCTCGCCGACTCGGGTGTCCCGTTGGACAACGGCATCGTCTGCGACGAGACACTCTGGACCGGTGTGCCTGGCGTCTATGCCGCCGGAGATGTCGCCAACTGGTTCAATCCGGTGCTCGGAGAACGTCAGCGCATGGAGAACTGGACCGCGGCCGCCGAACAAGGTGCCGCCGCGGCACGCAACGCACTGGACCCGGATAACGCCACCCCCTATGGCACGGTGCCGTACTTCTGGTCGGACTGGTACGACGTCCGCATCCAGTTCGTCGGATCGCCCGACGCCGACGAGGTTCTGCTGGTTGATGGAGATCCGACTGGCGACACGGCATGGGTAGCGCTCTATCGACGCGGCGATCGGCTCATCGGCGCGCTCACGGTCAACGGCCAGTCGGTGATCATGAAGTACCGAGTGATGATCAAGAAGAGTGCCTCGTGGACCGAGGCGCTCGCTTTCGCCGAGACCCGCAAGGCCAAATCTCAGACCCTGACCGCCGCCGGCCGATGACCACCGTGCAAGCGCGCCCACCGCACAGTGTGTTGAGGATGAATTAGAATCCGGCCATGGCGTCACAGAAGACCAAATCTCGGGCCGCCGCGAACTCCAGCGACGGACCAGCAGCGAAGTCCGCGCGTACACGGGCCCGCATCCTCGATGCCGCGGCCGTGGTGTTGAGCCGCAAAGGCTACGCGGGCATGCGGTTGACCGATGTCGCCGAGGTTGCCGAGGTACAGGCGCCCGCGATCTACTACTACTTCGACTCCCGCGAGAACCTCATCGAGGAGGTCATGTGGGTGGGCATCGCCGACATGCGCGAACATGTGGTTGCCATCCTCGACGAACTCCCGGACGGCACAGACTCGCTCGAACGCATCCTCGTCGCCGTGGAAGCACACCTGCGCCACGAACTGGAGATCTCCGCCTACACGACGGCATCGATCCGCAACTCGGGTCAGGTCCCCGATCACATCCGCAAACGCCAAGTGGCCGAAGAGGCCAAATACGGACGGGTGTGGCGACAGTTGATCCGCAACGCTTACGACGATGGAACCATCCGTCAAGATCTCGACCTCTACATCACGCAGATGCTCGTCCTCGGATCACTGAACTGGGCCGCAGAATGGTGGAATCCCCGACGAGGGAGCGTGGAAAAGGTCGTCAAGAACGCCCAGAGCTTTGTCCGTGATGCGCTGACCGGGGCCTCCCCGCGGTGACCAAACACTCATTCGCGGCCAGTCAGTCGCAGCAACCGCGCAGGATCAAAGGTCTGATGTGGAGCCATCACACGGAGAGCCCACCGCAGGAGGACGCCTTGTCGGTCGGAACCTCGGGTTGTGCCCGACGTTCCGGTGTCCGGAACGTCACCGTCGGGTCAGCGCACTGACCGCCTGAAAGTACTGGAACAGCGACACCGCGACGCCATTCGATGCCGGACGACTGCACGCTGGCTGAGTAGTTCCTCACGCATCGCCTTCGCGCGCGTCGAGCCACCGCGGCGCCGATTGCTGGTTGGTGCACGGTGGAACATCTACGTGCAGACACCGCGACGCGCAGCGCCAGACTCCCCATCGCTTGCGGATCGTCGACTATTCGTCGCCCCACTTGCGCGAGTACCTCCGCGTCCGCAGACCTCTGATCCGGTCGCAAGGCTCGCCGTGGACGTGGGAGACCAGCAGGGGCGCGGGATTCTGCGGTGCGGACCTCACACGCGTGCCATTGTTCGGGTCGATCCATGTCCGGTGGCGGTGGTACGGAGGCCTGCCTACTTGCGCCGGTGCCCAGTGAGTTGCATTGTCTGCGACGGCAGCGTGCCGAATCGCTCGCGGTAGAGCTGAGAGAAGCGCCCGAGGTGGTAGAAGCCCCATCGTGTCGCGATGTCGCTGACGTGTTCGTCGGTGTTGCTGAGCAGATCGTCCCGCACTCGCCGCAAGCGAACTTCGCGCAGGTACTCCATCGGGCTGACACCCAGTTCCTTCCGGAACCCGACCTGAAGCGCGCGAGCACCGATGTGGACCTCACGGGCCAGGTCCACGACGGTCCAGGGCTCTGCCGCCCGGCCTTCCAGCAGTTGAGCGGCTTGTCGGACATAGTTTCGGCCTGAGCCGGGCTGCTCTGCGTGCAGTACATCACTGAAGTTGTGGCGCGTGGTGAGCAGCATCTGGGTCAGCACGTACGACTCGAGCTGACTCAGCGCGGTGCGGGCGGCCACGCTGCCGGCCGCATCGATACTCGCGTACTGGTTGCGCGGGTGTGTGACGGCGGCCAGCAGGCTCCGACCTTGCTCGCCGAGAAGATCGAAGGTGAGGTCGAAGCGCAGCCGGCCGCATGGTTGTCCGAGGATGGCTGTGAGCTGCTCGTTGAGCGAGCGATCTGGCAGCTTGAGACAGTACTGGATCGCGTCCGGACTCCATCGGACCTGATACGCATCGTCAGGATTGAATGCTCCGCCGGATGAGCGACCACTCGTGATCGCGGCCCGACCGCCCTGCCGGATCTGAGTGTTGCCGGTCAGGGTCAGATTGACGTGGTAGCAGGATTCCATTGCCGGGCAGACTAACTCGCTGTCGGCGCCGTAGGTGACGTGCCCGAATGTGATCCGGGAGGTCTCGAAGTGGGCCATCTTGAACCCGAGTTGGGGTCCGTCGTGGGTGACGAGCTGGTGCGGGATGTAGACGTTCTCGATGTGGGCGCGAGCATCCTCGAGGTCAGTTGCTTCGAGCAGGGGGAGTCGTGCTCGAATCGTCTCACTTGTCTTTGTGCTCATCGCCCATCCTCGCGCGCCTGTGACTGCAGTCACATGGTGATTCACCCCCATCATGGGCATTCACCGGCTGCCATGTCCATGGCGGCGGAGGTCCGGCACGCTTTTCGTTCGCTTTCTGGACAGTCTCAGCCTTGACGGCTGAGGTGTGGGAAACCTCCCGCCTTGGGCATCAGGCTCGGAACGGGGTGGGCCAGGTGAGTGGCGAGAAAGTCGGCGATGTCCGGTAGCGCTTCCGCATCCCAGCCAGTGCGGTAACCGCTGCGGTCCAGTAGGTACAGCAGGTCCTCGGTGGCGATGTTGCCCGTGGCATTCGGCGCGAACGGGCAGCCGCCGATGCCACCCGCGCTCGCATCCAGGGTTCGGATTCCGGCGTCCAACGCGGCGACAGCATTCGCATATCCGGTGTTGCGCGTGTTGTGGAAATGGAACCGGAGTCGGTCCGGGGACCACAGAGGCGCCACGGCGGACACGAGATCTAGTACCTGGTCGGGTACACCAACGCCGACGCTGTCGGCCAAGCACAGTTCGTCCGTGTGCACATCCGCGGCGGCCGCGGCGAGCGACGCAACACGCTCGCGGTGAATCTCTCCCTCGAGCACACAGCCAAACGCCGTGGCGATGGTGACCGTCGTGAAGAGACCTGCGGTTCGGGCGCGGGCGACAACATCCTGTGCGGCCGCCATGGCGTCCTCCGCGCTGACGTTCTGATTACGGCGGCTGAACAAGTCGCTGGCGCACACGACGACGTTGACCTCGTCGATGCCGCAGTCCATTGCACGCTCAAGTCCCCGGCGGTTTAGCACCAGGCCCGCATACGACACGCCCGGTCGACGAGGTACGGCGGCCATGACAGCTTCTGCTCCGGCCATCGCCGGCACGAGACGCGGGTGCGCGAATGACACCGCCTCGATGCGAGAGGCTCCCGCCTCGACAAGCCGTGTGATGAGGTCCACCCGTTCGGCCACCGAGAGGTGGACGTCCTCGTTCTGCAGTCCGTCTCGCGGTGACACCTCCACTACTGACACGTCGTTCACGTTGGGCACCTTTCGATTACGTGCACGCTCAGCTGCGCGCCAACTGCCGTCAGGTAATCACGCGCTCTCGGATGCAGTCGAGAGTCGGGTCCCAATGGCATTGGGATCATTCGCGATCGGGATAAGCGATGTGCGTGTGACGGATAGCTCAGTTATGACCACCGACACAGACTGGTGTGCACCGACGAGGACACGGCTCCACCTCAGTCCGAGCCGACCCGGCATTCCACAGAAGGAGTGACAATGACCCACAATGTCGAAGTTCGTTCTCCAGTACTCCAAACCCATAACCCGCAGCGGCCCAGAGAGTTCCGCGACGTGCTGAGCCGATTCGCCACTGGCCTCACCGTGGTGTCAGCGATCACGGAGCAGGGTCCGGCAGGGTTCACCTGCCAGTCGTTCTCGGCGCTCTCGCTCGAGCCGCCGCTGATCACCATCTGCCCGTCGAACACATCCACCACATGGCCGCGGATCGCTCCCGGCGAGCGGTTCTGCGTCAACGTTCTCGGTGCCACGGCCCAGGCGTTGAGCTCACAGTTCGCAACGTCGGGCATCGACAAGTTCAACGAGGTTCAATGGAATCCGGCGCCCTCTGGTTCGCCCGTACTGGCCGCCGCTGTCGCGTGGTTCGACTGCGCGGTCGCACAGATCCACCCCGGCGGTGACCACCAGATTGTCGTCGCTCACGTGTCGGCAATGGGCGCGGTGGGTTCCGACGACGACCCGCTGATCTTCCATCGTGGCAGCTACGCCCGACTTCTCAATGACGTATCCCCTTGATTCCCTGAGCAATTCCCGACCGGCAAGAGCACGACAGTAACAAGCACCCACAACGCAAAGGAACAACCATGTCACGTCTGCACGAGAAGAGGGTCCTCATCACCGGGGCAAATGGAGGTCAGGGGCAGGTGGCCTGCCAGACCTTCGCGGAGGAGGGAGCGCGCGTCATCGCGACCGATCTCGACGTCGCCGTCGGCGCCGACCTCCAGAAATCATTGCGCGACAAAGGGCTTGATGTCACTTTCGTCGCGTCAGACCTCGCCGACAGCGACGGCGTCGACGCACTCCGTGACGCGGTCGCGGACGCGTTCGGAGCGTTGGATGTCCTCTATGCGAACCATGGGATCATTCTCGGCAGCCCGCTCACAGAAACCACCGAGGAGCAGTGGGACCACGTTCAGTGCGTCAACCTGAAGAGCGTCTTCCTCCTCACCAAAGCTCTGGCACCACTGATGGCGAACCGGGGTGCCTCGATCATCAATGTGTCCTCGGTCGGTGGTCTGACCGTGTTCGCCAACATGTCGGCGTACGGTGCCGCGAAAGCGGGGGTCGCCATGTTCACGAAGTGCGCCGCAGTCGATCTCGCGAACCTCGACATTCGCGTCAACGCCATCTGCCCGGGAGTCATCGACACCCCGATGCCACGAAACTTCATCGGCACGCTTCCGGGCAAGCCCGCCGTAGAGTCCGTCATGCAAGAGTTCGCCGACGGCGCCGTCCTGGGACGGCTCGGCCGGCCCGAGGAAATCGTCAGCCTCGCACTGTATCTCGCCAGCGACGAGTCCACCTTCATGACCGGTTCCGTGATCACCGCCGACGGCGGCTGGTCGCTCGTCTGACCACGAGGAGTAAATCGATGTCGAATACCATCACCCATCAATCGCTGACCGCGCAGGCAGTCACCGAGCTGATCCAGGCGGCGGTGGCCGCCGCATCTGAACACGGAAAGCCCATGTCGATCGCGGTGACCGACACCGCGGGCAATCTCCAGGGATTTCTCCGCATGGATGGCGCTCCCTTGCTCAGCCTTCAGCTCGCTCAGGACAAAGCCTGGACCGCTTCGTCTTTCGGCATCTCCACCGATCAGTGGCATGAGTTCATCAAGAGTGATCCGCCGCTGGCCGCCGGCATCCCCACCGTCCCGAGGCTGGTGACCTTCGGGGGCGGCTACCCGATCCACATCGACGGCGACCTTGTCGGCGCACTGGGCATCAGCGGTGGTCACTACACCGACGACATGACCGTGGCCGAAGCGGCGATCAAAGCCCTTGGGCTGTAACCTCTTCAACGATTGGAAATCTGACATGACACTGACCAACGACACTCGCAACGATGAGGTCGCCGAGTACCGCGCCCAGCACGTCCCCCTCTACAACCAGCAGAAACTGAAGCTCGGTTTGTTCGGCACGAACGTCAGCAACGGTCTCACGATGACCGAGGCGGAGACCACATTCCGTCCGACGTGGGAGCAGAACACCGCGATCACGCTGGCAGCTGACCGGCTCGGCTTCGAACTCACCGTTCCGGTAGCGCGGTGGCGAGGCTTCGGCGGCGCCATCGACTTCAACGGTGAATGCCTGGAAACCTACACCTGGGCCGCCGGTCTCGCCGAAGCCACGGAGAACATCATGATCTTCGCGACGACTCACGTTCCGACCGTTCACCCCGTCGTCGCTGCCAAAATGGCAGCGACCATCGACCACATCTCCGGCGGAAGGTTCGGACTCAACGCAGTGATGGGCTGGTTCGTCCCGGAATGGAGATGTTCGGCGGCAGCCAACGACAGCACGACGACCGCTACGCCTTCGGCGATGAATGGATGAGCGTCGTCAAACATCTGTGGACCGAGCCCGACGCCTTCGACTTCGAGGGAGAGTACTTCACGGTCCGGGAGGCGCAGGCTCAACCCAAGCCCGTGCAGCGGCCAGGTCCGGTCCTCGTCAACGCGGGCAATTCGCCGGCCGGAATGGCGTTCTCGGCCAAGCACGTTGACTTCAACTTCGCGACTGTCGACACCCTTGAGAACGCATCCTCCTATGCGACAACCGTCCGAGAGCTCGCGCGAACGGAGTATCACCGCCAGATCGGGTTGATGACCTACGCGTTCGTCATCTGTCGCGACACCGAAGCTGAGGCAAACGAGGTCAAGGAAGCGATCATCGACGCCGGCGACAGGGAAGGCGCCAACAACCTGATGTCGATCCTCGGGATGCAGAGCGAGTCGTATGCGTCGCAATTGCGCCAATTCCAAGAACGATTCATCCTCGGCTACGGCGGCTACCCGATCATCGGAACCCCCGAACAGGTCGTCGACGAACTGGGCGCGCTATCGGCCACCGGCATGGACGGCGTGATCGTCGGATTCCTCGACTACGAGCGAGAACTCGCCCAGTTCGGCGAGAAGGTCATGCCACTGCTCGTCGAGGCCGGACTCCGATGCTGACATCGACCCGCGCCGCGCTCGACGGCATCCGCGTCGTCGAGATGGGCCAACTACTTGCCGGACCTTTCTGCGGTCAACTGCTCGGCGACTTCGGTGCCGAGGTGATCAAGATCGAACCCCCGAACGTCGGCGATCCGCTACGGGAATGGGGTCGCGCGAAATCCGGTGGCAAGTCGCTCTGGTGGCCCATTGTCGCGCGCAACAAGAAATCGGTCACCGTGGACCTGAGAACCGCTGAGGGACAGAACATTGTCCGTCGACTTCTGGATGGTGCCGACGTGCTGCTCGAGAACTTCCGCCCCGGTACGCTCGAACGGTGGGGACTCTCTCCGGAGTCGCTCTGGCAGATCAATCCGCGGCTGATCATCGTGCGTGTCACCGGTTTTGGCCAGACTGGGCCGTACTCCTCGCGCGCGGGATACGGCGCGATCGGGGAGGCGATGGGAGGTTTACGCTACATCACCGGCGATCCCGATCGCCCGCCCTCACGTACGGGCATCAGCATCGGAGACTCCCTCGCCGCGGTCTATGCCGCACTGGGCGCATTGGCAGCTCTGCGGGCCCGTGAACACACCGGGCGCGGACAAGTCGTGGACTCGGCCATCTATGAGGCAGTGCTCGCCATGACCGAGTCGCTCGTCAGCGAGTGGGATAGCGTTGGGTATCAGCGTGAACGAACCGGTGCGGTCCTTCCCAATGTCGCTCCCAGCAACGTGTACCCGACGGCCGACGGCGCTGACATCCTCATCGCGGCCAACCAAGACACCGTGTTTCGGCGTCTTGCCAAGCTCATGAGCCGTCCCGAACTCGCCGACGACGAACGCTATCGTGACCACAACGCACGCGGCAGCAACCAGGGCGAACTCGACGCGCTCATCGGCGAGTGGACAGCCACGCTCAACGCTGAGGCGCTGCTGGCAGACCTGGACGCAGCGGGGGTGCCGGCGGGAAGGATCTATCGAGCCGCAGATATGCTGGACGACAAACACTTTCAAGCACGAGAAGCCATCGCACGAGTGCCCCATCCCGAACTCGGCGATGTCGCCATGCAGAACGTATTCCCGAAGCTCTCCGAAACTCCGGGACGAATCCGCTGGTCCGGAGCGGAATTGGGCGAGCACACCAACGAAGTACTTGCCGATCTGGGTCTGACCGACCAGGACATTGCGGAGCTACACGAGGCAGGCATTGTCTGAGGAGCTGTCATGTTGATAACTGTCAATGGAGTCAACGACATTGATGTCCACGACGACAGATCGGGCCGGCTCTCACTGATGGCGCACTCAGCACTCCAACCGTACCTGGCCGGAATCCTCCGAATAGCGTCGATCTCGGCGTCGCCACTGACCGATCTCACCGAGACATGGGTGCGAGTTGCATGGCTTGAATCTCAATCATTGCGGACAGGGACCGACCTGGAACTTGCGGAAGTCCTTGACGTTGCGCGGTCAATCGGTCGTCTGCGAGACGGTGGGACCGCGGTGCGGGCGGAAGTCCTCTACACCGAGCGGCCGACCCGATTGCTGGTGCTCGGAACCTGTGTGGACCGGGACGCGCCACCATCGCCCATGGCGGGTCGTCGGGGATCTGGTGGGGCACCGGACGCTGAACTGCACCATCGGCGCACATCGCTGGTAGTCCCTGGAGCCCTGGCCCGAGATGCCGAGGCATGAGGCCATGCGCTTGGGACCGAACGCGTTTGGGGGAATGAGGCGCGCTCGGCTCGGGGATGGGCCCGATGCAAGAACCGTGGCGGCCGTGGCCGCGACTGTGTGGCCGGCATCCTCGGGTGAGAGCGGTGAGAACACCCATGTGGCCTCATGGGAATCTCCTTGAGCACCTGCATGATTCGTAGTCGTGCTCCAGATAGTCGGCTGCATCCGGGCCAGGAGCTGACGTTCGTCGGCGATCCGTTCTCGGGTTCGGTCGATGAGATCGGCGACCATCCTCGACGTGAGAAGTCCGGATCGTCTTGCGCGCCCTTGACCTCCGGGAGGGTGAGGCCAAGGGTGTGTGTCACACAGCCGGTCACGTGCGCCGTTGCTTCTCGCCGAAGAACTCCGAAAGCGCGGACGCTACCGATGCCGGCTCACCGTTGACGGCCATGACCGCCACCGTTCGTCCGGCAAAGCACGTGGTGCGACCGCACACGCCTGCCCAGGTGAAAGTGACCGAGGTGGTTCCCGCAGCGGAGATGTCGATCCAGACGTCGATGGCGTCGCCGTGGGCCGCAGGCGCGGGGTAGTCGATCTCGACTCGACGACGCGGAAAGGTCGGCTCGAGGCCCAGGGTTCGGAGCAGGGCGTGTTCGGCGCGCTCGGCCCAGAGAAGAGCGTTGGACGCGTGCGCGTAGCCGCCCATGTCCGAGTCCGCATACTCGACGCGGACCCGTTCTATGTGGTGGGGCAGGTCATCGCGGCGGTCGTCGGGAGAGTCGGTGACCATTCGGGCCCGTCTCCTGCAGTGTCGTCAGTAGGGAAAGGCGTTCACAGGTCATCAGATAACGCCTGCTCGAGTTCGGCGAGTTGCTCTCTGACCGATTCGATGATGCGCAGCGGGCCACCGGTCGGCTCGGCGGCCGGATCCGGGTCGATCACCGTGCGTATCGCCATGTCGGCGAGTTGAGCGGCGATGCGGTCCTCGTCGTCGCGGTCGCCGGGGTGATACCACCAGGCGATCCAGTTGAGCATGCCGATGATGCCGAGTGCTGCGACGCGCGAGTCGCAGGGGCGGAAGATCCGCGCAACCTGGCCTTCGTCGATCACCTCGATCAACTCGCGCAGCACGGCGCGACGACGCTCGCGGTAGGAGTCGACGACGGCCGGCGGCAGGTCGTTCTCCGAGGAGATCAACAACCGGAACCGGTCGGGGCCGGACATGGTCTGTTCGGCCATCGCACGACACATCGCCCGCAGCCGGACGTCGGGCGGGTCCGCGGAATCGGCGTTGATCCTGTGCAGCACTTCCGCCGAATGCCCGGCGATCTCGGCGATGAGCTTCTCGATGAGCTCGTCCTTGTTCGAGATGTAGTGATAGAGCGCCGGTCGGGTCAGCCCGGTCGCCGCCGCGATGTCCTGCAGCGTCGTCCGGGCATAACCCTTCGAGGCGAAGAGCGCGAACGCCTGATCAAGAATCTGCCGTTCGACCAGTTCACGCCGCGCAGTCGAGCGCCCAGCGGTGACTTCCCGTGCGTCGGTCATAGCAGAAGCGTAGGCCCTCAGGTCAGATGAACCAGGTCCACGCGGCCGGCGGCCAGTGCGGCCGCAGCATCCTCGGACGCACTCTCCGGGACCTCGACGACGACCAGCCCGGAACCGGTGTCGCAGAGTCGGCCTGCCAGCGCCAATCGGGTGAGCACCGAATCCCGGTCGGAGTTCCCACGTAGCCAGGTGGTTTCCGCATCGGCGAGATCGCCGATCACGCGATCAGCATCCTCGGCCCACTCCAGCTCGACGTCGACGTCGACCGTCGCCGCGGCAAGATCGGCGGCAAGCTCGGCGTCGACACGACGGTCGGCAAACCTGTGCCCATTGCGGGTCAGCGGCCGGCTGAGCACCCACTCGACCACGTCCGCCGAACCCGGAACCTGCTCGACGTCGACGCCGGCGTAGTCGGCCAGCCCACGACGCGCCACGTCCGGAGCGGAGTCCGCGAAGCGCGCAAGGGACACCTTTCCGGCGCGCGTCATGTAGTTGATCATCAGCTGATCCACCGGGAGTGCCATCCGGGTGTCGAACGACTCCCACCACCCCATGCTGCGTGCGGCAATGCCCTGCAGGTACTCGGCGTCGGGCCGTCGCCGGGTTTCATACTGCGCCAACGCCTCTGGGAGGGTGCCGCACTCGTTGAGCGCGTCGTCGAGCGCGATCGCGTCCTCCATCGCCAGCTTGGTGCCGGAACCGATCGAGTAGTGCGCGGTGTGCACCGCGTCGCCGAGGAGCGCCACGTTGCCCGTGTACCAGCGGTCGCACGAGATGGTGCGAAAACGCATCCAGCGGGTACGATTACCGATCAGCTGGTGGCCGTCGAGCTCTTTCGCGAATGCCGCGGAGAGGTAACGCAGCGAGGTCTCGTCGCTGTCGGCCGGGCCGGTCTGTTCGGTGCTGACGTCGAAGCCGGCGTTGCGCCACGTCTCGTCGTCGGTCTCGATCAGGAAGGTGCTGCGGTCGGCGGCGTATGGGTAGGCATGCGCGACGAAGGTGCCGTGCTCGGTGGTGACCGGCGTGAAGACCGCGGCCGGGAGCGCGAAATCGGTGCCGCACCAGAGGTACAGCCCCTTCCCGGTCTCGATCCGCACCCCGAGTTCGTCGGCGTGGCGAGTCCGGACCGCACTGTTGATACCGTCGGCGGCGACGATGAGGTCCGCCTCGACGTCGGCGTCCGTGCGCCGGTCGCCGTAGATGAGCTTGCATCCTGCGGCTTCGGCGTGTCGCTGCAGCACAGCCAGCAGCGTTGCCCGGCCCACACCGAGCAGCGCGCCGTGGGCCAGCCGCGCCTCGTCGTCGCCGACGCGCATCGACATGTCGTGCGGATGGGCGACGGCGATGATCTCGGCCAGCGAGTCAGGGTCGGCGTCGTTCAGATTGCGCTGGGTCCGTGACGCCAGCCCGACACCGAAGCCGAACGTCTTGTCCGGCTCGCCTTGCTCGTAGACCGTGACCTCGGCGTCCGGATGGCTGCGCTTGAGCAGTCGCGCGGCGTACAGTCCGCCCGGACCGCCGCCGATAACCGCGATGGAGTCGAGTTTCATCTGTTGGTTCCGATCTTCTCGTTGATATCCGCCCGCAACGTCACCTTGTTGACCTTGCCGACGTTGGTCCGGGGCAGCTCGGACACCCACACCAGCCGTTCCGGCCATTTGAATTTCGCGACACCCAGCGCGTCGAAGTACTGCTGCACCTCGGCCATCGACAACTCGCGGCCGTCCGCCGCGACGAGGTATGCGCAGGTCTTCTCGCCCAGCCGTGGATCGGGCATACCGACGACGGCGACGTCGGCCACGCTCGGATGGCTCAGCAGCAGCTTCTCCACCTCTTCGGCGTTGACCTTCTCCCCGCCGCGGTTGATCACGTCCTTCATCCGGCCCTCGATCGACACATATCGGCCGCCATCGATGACCTGCACCGCCGCGAGGTCGCCGGTGCGGTAGAAGCCATCGGAGGTGAAGGCGCGGGCGTTGTGCTCGGGTGCGTCGAAGTAGCCGCTGATGGTGTAAGGCCCGCGACAGGCGAGCTCTCCGACCATGCCGTCGGGCAGTTCGGTTTCCGACTGCGGATCGAGGATCCGGTACTCGTCGGTCTGCGCGATGGGCGTGCCGACGGTCGTCAGCCGGGCGAGCCGCGGCGAGTCCAGTGGGGACGCCAGGAACATGCCCTCACCCATGCCGAACATCTGCCCTGCCCAGCGGACGTCGTCGTCGACCCGCTGGAAGAGGGCCTCGGGCACTTTGGCCCCGGACAGCACCGACCTGCGCAACGACTCGCGCGCCGGTGCGAACTCGTCGAGCATGAGCGCCTGGTAGTGCCCGTGCCCGAACAGGGCGACGGTGGCCCCGACCCGCGCCATCAGCTCGAATGCGGGAATCGGAGCCGGGTCGGCCAGCACCAGCGCCGCACCGACGGCATGGGCGGCGTGCAGTGCGCACGACACGCCCGCGTTGTGGGTGAGCGGAATCAGGTGCGCGACTTTGTCTTCCGATGTCCAGCCCAGCCGCTCGGCATAGAGCCGGGCGTTGTCCCAGTACTCGGCGTGCAGTCGCGGGATCACCTTGGGCACTCCGGTGGTGCCGCCCGACAGCTGGAACACCGCGACGTCCAGTGGATCGATCCCGCTCTCGATGTCCTCGACGAGTCGGCGCGCCTGCGCCGGATCGATGTCTGCGCCCAGATCCTCGATGCGGTATCGACCGTCGGCGGCCGACTCCTCACCGACCGTGAGGGTGATCTCCATCGTCGGGCACTTCTCGCGCACCTCACCGGCGAAGGCGACTAGATCGAACTTCGTGTTCGCCTCCACCACATGCGCTCGTGCGCCGACCGCACGGCTGATGTGCCCGATCTCGTGCATGCGGTGCGCGGCGAGGGTTGCCACCGGGATCAGACCCGCCTTGAGGCAGCCGTACCAGGCCAAGACCGTCTCGGCGCGGTTGGTCACCTGGAAGATCACCGGATCCCGCGGCCGAAGACCCAACCGGGCCAGCCCGGCAGCGATCCGATCGGTACGCCGATCGAGTTCCTCATAGGAGTACTCGGTCGACGCCGTGATCACGGCGGGCCGATCGGCGAAGCGCTGCGCACTCTCGTGCAGCCGGCGGGTGAGCGGGTCCTCGCTCCACTCGCCGGCGGCACGATAGCGAGCACGCAACTCTTCTTGCGGCAACACCCGGCGGTCGCCCCAAAAGTCCTGCGTCACACCAATATCCTTGTCTCGTCGGTCGTCGGCCACGACCGGTCAGCGGTGTGCGCCACTGGCGGGCAGCAGTCGGCCGATATCGAGGGCGTGATCGGGATGGCTGGCCGGAACCAGACCCGAGTACACCGCGGTCCAGCAGCCGGGGCAGAACATCTGGCGGAAGACGATGTCGTCGTCGACGTAGTTCTCCGGCGCCGACGTGACCTGCGGACCCGCGGCGGCGGCCGGTGCGTCGAGTTTGGCCAGGGCGAGCAGTTGGTCGCGGTCGTCACCGAGGTGGCGCCCGCAATGGCGGCAGCCGATGGTGATGCCGTCACCCGTGGCGACCTCGACGAGGTTGTCGTCCAGCCGCGCGGCCTTCGAGAGGTCGACCTTCGGACCCGACTCGGGGAGGTCGCCGGCCGCCGCGTGTCGCGCCTCGCGGATCTGGGCGCGAGCCGTGGCGGTGGCCGCCTCGTCGACGTTGTCACCGCTGATGACGACGCCGTACTGCTCGCGGGCGCCCGCCGCGGTGACCTTGCCGGCGTGGTAGTCGCGGACCACGTCCGACGGATCGCGCAGCAACGGATCGCCGTAGCCGCCACCGCCCTGCCAGTTCATGTAGAAGACGTCGTCGGGGGTCAGGAACGACGACTCGTAGCAGGCGCGGATCTCGGTGTCGCCGCCGAGATCCTCCAGATGCGTCGGGATGCGTCCGGCCGCGAACGCCTCCTTGGCCGACGTCCCGCGCACGACGACGCCGAGTGCGGTGTTGCCCGGGTAGCCGCCGGACAGACCGTTGTTCTGTGCGACGCCCTTGCCCGAGGAGGCGACCACCAGGCCCATGGGAACGCTTGTGCCATAAGGAATCATCGCGCTGGAGCCGCTCACGCCGCCGCGCTGACGGCCTGGGCCGCCGGTGTCGGGCTCCTCCCTGCGCCACAGTGTCATCAGGGGGTACAGGTACTCGGTCATCTCGACGTCCGGGATGCGGCCCATCGGAATGCAGTTGAGCCCGCCGGTGTCCATGCCGTCGGCGTTGGGCCGGGCGCCATAGCCCGCCGCCATGACGTCCATGACGATGTTGATGAACGGATTCTGCGCGTCGCCGCGCTCGTCGAGTCCGGCGAGCACCGCGGTGTCGTGCGTGCCGCACGACGCCGCCTGCACCGAGTCGCCGAGCTCCACGGTCCGGTCGAGCATCTGCGACAGGCATTCGCCGATCAGCGAACCGGTCAGCCAGGCCGGGCCGATCGGACCGCGAGCCACCGCCGCCGGGAAGGTCGCGTTGTTGATCGTGCCCTCCTCGGAGATGATGTCGAAGCACCGCATGATCCCGCCCGCCGACCAGGGGATGTCCTTTGCGAGGATCGGGAGCATGGCGAGCATGGCGCCGCCGCGCATGCCGGCGTAGGTGCAGTTGATGACGCCGGCCTGCGGATCGGTGCCGGTGAAGTCGAAGGTCAGGTGGCCGTCGGTCTTGGTCATCGTGAGACAGATCTTGTGCACGCCGCGGTCGCCTTCGTGCGACTGGTCCTGGTAGCCGGTGGCGCTCCACGTGCCGTCGGGAGCCTTGCGGAGCTTGTCCCGGACACGCGATTCGGCGTCGTTCATCATCCGCTTCATGACGGCCTTGACGGTGTCGGCGCCGTACTGATCGACGACGGCCTGCAATCGGTTGCGGCCGATGGTGTTTGCGCCGACCTTGGCGCGCAGGTCCAGTCCGACCAGCAGGGGGACACGCGATCGGCGGACCCAGACGTCGGCGACGTCGTCCTGCAGTTCGAAGTCACGCACGATGCGGATCGGTGGCGTCGGTACCGACTCGGAGAAGACGTCCTCAGCCGCCGGCGAGAACGAACCCAGGCCCACGCCGCCCAGGTCGGGCTCGTGGCAGACCGCGCTGGTCCAGGCGAACAGCTCGCCGGCAACGAAGATCGGCTGGAAGACGATGACGTCGTTCTGGTGCAGGCCGCCGCCCACCCACGGGTCGTTGCACAGGAACATGTCGCCCTCGCGGACCTCTCGGTTCGCCAGCGTCCAGTAGATGGCGAGGTCGACGGCGCCGGCGAGCATCGTGTTGTAGAGACCGACCTGAACTTCTTGGCCCAGTTCGTCGCCGATGGCGAAGTCGAAGTCGTTCGCGTCGGTGACGATCGGAGAACCCGACATACGCTTGAGGGTCTCGCCCATCTCGTCGGTGACCGACCACAGCCGGTGGCGGACCACCTCGTAGGTCAGCGGATCGAGCGCGTCGATCTGGTCGTCGCCCACGGTGTGCACGGCGAGCGAATCGGGGAGTTCGGACCGGAAGGCCTCGGGGTCGATCGGGCGACTGACGAACGCTTCCGATCCGGGGATGTACATGGCCATGGGATGGGTGCTCCTAGCTCGGGAGGATGGTCAGATTGCCGAGGGCGTCGATGGTGCCGGTGGTGTCGTGAGGGACGACGACCGTCGTGGTGGGGACCTCGATGATCGCCGGGCCTGCGATGACATGACCGGCGCGCAGTTCGCGGTAGTCGTAGATGTCAGTGTCGACGAAGCCGAGGCGGCCGTCGAGGCACACCGGGCGGGTGCCCGTCTTCGCCGCGGAGGGATCCGGGCTCTCCGCGTGATCCAGTGGAGGCAGCTCGGGGGAGAACGGCAGCACGCCGGTCACCCGCACTCGATACGTGATGGCCTGGATGCCGGCACCGCGGAAGCCCGTGCCCTCGCCGTACAGCTCGGCGTAGCGACGGTCGAACCAGTCGGCCGCGCCGCCCAGCGTCGGCTCGTCGAGGTGCCCGTTGGGGATGGGCACCGCGATCTCGGCCAGCTGCGCAGTGAAGCGCATGTCGACCTCGCGCTCGATGGTGACCTCGGCGAACGTCAGTCCCTGGCGGCCGATGGCCTCGAGCGCCTGGTGTTCCAACTGCATGAAGTTGCGCTCGGCCTGCTTCGGATCGAGCGGGATGGCGGCGGGGTCGGACAGTTCGACGGCCAGCACGACGTCCGACGACGCTAGACCGTAGGCGGAGAACGCCGAGGCCACCTGGCCCAGCGGTACGACGACCTGGTCGACGCCGACCGCTGCCGCATACCGTGCACAGTGGGCCGGACCGGAACCGCCGAAGGCGTAGACGATGAAGTCGCGCGGGTCGTGGCCCGCCTCGACGACGGTCTTGCGCAGCAGGTCGCCGGTCTGCGAATTCTGTACGGCATAGATCGCGGCGGCCGCCTCCTCGACACTGAGCCCGAGCGGCTCGGCGATGCGGGTGCGGATGGCCTGGCGGGCGAGTTCCTTGTCGAGCGCCTTCTTACCGCCGAGCAGGCCCCCCTCGGGAAGGATGCCGAGCACCAGGTTGGCGTCGGCGTTGGTCGGCTCGGCGCCGCCCTGGCCGTAGCAGGCCGGTCCGGGCACCGACTGAGCGCTGTGCGGACCGATCTGCAGGTTGCCGCCGTTGTCGATCCAGGCGATGGCACCGCCGCCGGAACCGATCGCGTGCACCTCGAGGGTCGGAACGTTGATCGGGTGGTGATTGATGATCGTGGTGGTCGAGCGCACCGGCTCGCCGTCGACGATCAGGCCGGCCAGGAACGTGGTGCCGCCGACGTCGGTGGCGATGACGTTGCGATGGCCGAGTTGTTTGGACAGCGACAGGGAGCCGATCACGCCGCCGGTCAGGACCGAGCCGACGGTGCTGATGGCGGTCCTGGGCGCCTCGGCCGCGGCCACGGCGCCGCCGTTGCTCTGCATCACCAGCAAAGGGCCGGCGAGCTTGTGCTCGCGCAGCCGGCCCTCGAGTTCGCCCAGATAGTCGCGCAGGCCGGGGCCGATCTGGGCGCTCATGATGGTGGTCGCGCTGCGGGAGAATTCGCGGATTCGCGGGCTGACCTCACTGGACAGGGCGACGAACATGTCGGGGTCGATCTCGTGGACCAATTCGCGGACGCGACGTTCGTGGACGGGATTGCGGAACGACCAGAGCAGCGAGACGGCTATCGCCTCGACATCCTGGTCGACCAGCTGACGGATGGCATCGCGGGTGGCGCTCTCATCAAGTGCGACAACGATATTGCCGTCGCGGTCGATGCGCTCGATCACTTCGAGCGCGCGCTTCTTGGGCAGGAGTGCGTGGTCCTTCTCCTGGCCCTGGACGTTCTGCAACTGGTCGGGGGAGCGGCCGAGGTAGCGGCCCTCGACGTTCATGATGTAGATCGAGTCGCGGTGGCCGGCGGTGGTCAGGAAGCCGACCGGCGGGACGTTGCCCGTCACCAGCGCGTTGAGCGACGACGTGGTGCCGTGCGCGATGTGGTGGGTGTCGGCGAGCATCTCCTCGAGGCTTTGCCCCACCTGCTCGGCAAGCAATTCGAGCACGTTCATGACCCCGACCGAGTAGTCCGGTGGCGTGGACGGGGACTTCGCGGCCACGATGTTGCCCGCGTTGTCGTCGAGTACGGCATCGGTGAATGTGCCGCCGACGTCGACGCCGATCACATAGGACATGAGCGGTTGCTCCTTCGTTGAGAGGGTCCTGCCGATTGCAGGGATTTTGTCAGTGCAGCCAGTCGTCTCTTGCGTGAATCGAGACCGGCATCACACGTTGACGTCGACGTTGAGTATTCAACATGCCGTCTAATTATGTCAACACCCTCTTGCTGCTTGCGGTTTGCGGCTCCGCGTCAGTCGCCGCCATGGGGGTATGTTGACGATTCGACATGGACGTTGAATAATCGTCTCGAATGTCGAGTTTGGCTACTCGGCGTCACACTCGGTTCCGAGACTCTCCCGTCATTCGAAAGGAGCCCGATGAGCATCCACCGCCTCGGCCTCGCTGTCCCCAGTTCAAACGTCACCGTCGAAACGGAGCTGCCGGCGCTACTGCGCCGGCACCCGGACGCCGAGTTCTCGTTCCACTCGAGTCGTCTGCGCATGCAACATGTCTCGCCGGAGGGACTCGCTGCGATGAACGCCCAACGGGAGCGCGCGATCATCGAGTTGGCCGACGCCGACCCGGAGGTGATCCTCTACGCCTGCCTGGTCGCCGTCATGGCCGGTGGCCTCCGGGAGCACGCGCGGGTGGAGGGGCTCATCGCCGAGCAACTGGCCATGGGCGGCGCCGAGGCGAAGGTCCGCTCGAGTGCCGGCGCGCTGGTGGAGGCGCTCACCGCACTCGGCGCCAAGAAGGTCGCCCTCGTCATGCCGTACATGAAGCCGTTGGCGCAGACCGTCGTCGACTATCTCGCGAACGAGGGCTTCGAGGTGATCGACTGGCGTGCCCTCGAAGTCCAGGACAACACCGAGGTCGGCTGTATCGCGGGCGACCGGGTCATGCAGGCGGCTCGTTCGCTCCGCCTCGCCGATGCCGATGCGCTCGTGATCTCGTGTTGTGTCCAGATGCCCTCGCTCGAGCTGGTCCAGCCTGCCGAAGACGAGTTCGGCCTTCCTGTCCTGTCCGCTGCGACGGCCGGCGCCTACAGCATCCTGCGCGGTCTCGATCTTCCGGTGACCATCCCCGGCGCCGGCAGCCTGCTGCGCGGCGGGGTCCTTGCCGAGGCCGTCGACTGACCCATTTCCTCTGCAGATCAAGGAGTTCCGCAATGTCCGACATCCAGAACGAGCACATCGCCCGCGGCGTCGACCACGTCGCCTATCCCACCTTCGATCCCGTCGGCACCGTTCGCTTCTACCGCGACGTGATGGGTTTTCCCGTCGTCCACTCGATCTGTGCCGCCGGCTGGGGCAAGGAGAAGCACCCGGATTTCATCCACTTCTTCTTCGACATCGGCAACGACGACCGTCTCGCGTTCTTCTACTACTTCGACTTCGCCAGGCCCGAGGGTTTCCCGGTCGGCGACTCCTACTCGACCTTTCCCGAGGGCACGCCGGAGTGGTTCATCCGCTCGCGACACCTTGCGATCCACGTCGACAACGAGGAGGAGTTGATGGAGTATCGTCGACGCCTCGATGCCAGCGAGTGGCCCGTCGAGATGCAGATCCAACACGAGACCATCGAGTCGATCTACACCCATGACCCCAACGGCTACATGATCGAGGTGACTCGCGCTCTGCGGCCGGTGACCCCGCAGGAGGATCTGGATGCAAACATCACGATCGACGCTCTCCTCGACGTCGCCGCACAGCCTGGGCACGACATGGGAATGTTGTTGGCGCGCAAGGCCGAACTGATCGTCGAGCGCGCCGCCCAATGGCAAGACGTGCGCGACGCGCTCGCCGCCGGCGAAGGAGCGGCCCGATGACCACCGTCTTCATCCTCGACGTCCCGGAGAACACGCCGATCGTGACGGTCGCCGACGAAGCCGAGACGGTGACCGTCGACCGGCTCGGCCCGTACTTCCGGCTCACGTCGAACGTGGACATCGTCATCGACCGCCGGGCCACCGGGTGCCGTCACGCGGTGTGGTACTCCAGCGTTGCCGGACTGATGTCGTCGTCGATCACGCAGTGGGACAAGGATGCTCTGCGGGTCGAGGCCAGCGTGGGCGGTGGAGGGGTGGCGACCGACCACACCCAGCCGGACGCCGAATGGGTCGACGCGGGATGAGCGGGGAGTCGGACCGGCTCGGCGCGGGACGCTACATCGACGCCGCAGCCGAACCGGACGCGGTGACGACATCCGTGCATCAACTGACGACGTCCGACGGCGCCCAGATCTCCGGTGTGCTGCGCCGGACGCCGGGAGCCCGGACCGTCGTCACGCTGATGCACCCGCGTCAGGATCTGACGCATCACGTCCTGGTGCCGGAGCTACTCCGATTCGGTTTCGCGGTGTGGACCCAGGGTGCGCGGTCGGTCAATCAGGACATCGCGCTGATCCACGAGCAGGCGCTGCTCGACGTCGCCGCCGGGCAGGTCTTCCTGCGCGACAGCGGTTTCGACAACGTGGTGACCCTGGGCCATTCCGGTGGCGGGACGTTGTTCGCGTTCTATCACCAGCAATCGGCGCTGGCGCCGTCGGACCGGATACTCCGGACGCCGGCCGGGCGACCGTCGAAGCTCGACGCCGCCGACATGCCATACCCGGATGGCGCGGTCTTCATGGCGCCACATCCCGGACAGGGCAGGTTGCTCGAGCGGCTGATCGACCCGTCGGTGACCGACGAACACGATCCGCTGTCGCTCGACCCTGCGCTCAGCGCGTTCGAGCCGGCGAACGGGTTCGCGGAGCCGCCGGAGAGTTCCTCGTACGCATCAGAATTCGTGGAGCGCTATCGTGCGGCGCAGGCTGCGCGGATCCGTCGGATCGACGATCAGGCGCGGGAACTGGCCGAGCAGTCGAACGCTGCGCGCGCCCGGTTCACGGCGGGCAACGACGTCAGGGATCGCCGCGCCGCGCTGGCTCCGCGGATCATCACCGTCTACCGAACCGATGCCGATCTTCGGTTCGTCGACCCGAGCCTGGATCCCAACGACCGTCCGTACGGCTCCCTGTTCGGCCGCCGGCCCGATCTCACCGATTACGGCCTCGTCGGGTTCGGTCGGTTGTCCACTCCGGATGCGTGGCTGTCCACCTGGTCGGCGAACACCAGCAACGCCGACTTCCTGCGCTGCGCAACGGGTGTCGTGACGCCGACGCTCTTCGTCGAGCTGACCGGTGATGCGGCGTGTTTCCCCGCCGATGCCTGCGCGATGGTGGACGCCTTCGGCGCGCGCGACAAACACCATGTCCGGGTCGCCGGCACGCATTTCGGTGGTCCCATCGCGCCCGGTGAGCCGACCGGCGCGGAACTCGCCGCCGCCCACATCGGACCGTGGCTGGCCGAGCGCTTCTCGTGATGGGGTAGCCGCACGCGGGCCGCTGCCTGGTTGGCCGCCATTGACCCCATCGTATATTTGGTCGTACCATTAGCGCATTGTCGTCTGTAGGAGGTACGGTCGTGGCTGGCGTGTGGTTCGACGAGTTGTCGGTGGGGCAGAGGTTCGAGCATCCGATCCGCAGGACGGTGACCGAGACGGACAACGTGCTGTTCACCGCGATGACGCACAACCCCGCGCTCCTGCATCTCGACGAGGAGTACATGAAGGGCACACCCTTCGGTCAGCGCATCGTCAACAGTGCCTTCACCTTGGGGCTCATGGTCGGCATCTCGGTCGGCGACACCACGCTCGGGACCGCGGTCGCCAACCTCGGCTGGGACGAGGTCCGGTTCCCGAAGCCGTTGTTCCACGGCGACACCATCCACGTCGTCACCGAGGTGATCGAGTTGCGGGACTCCAAGTCTCGGCCCGACCAGGGGATCGTGACCTTCCTGCACCAGGCCTACAACCAGCACGACGAACTGGTCGCCTCGTGCAAACGCAGTGGCCTGCAGCGGAAGAAGCCGCAGGAATGAGCGCGCCGATCCGGTCGTTCCTGTTCGTGCCCGGCGACAGCGAGAAGAAGCTGTCCAAGGTCGCCGACTCGACGGCCGATGCGGTCATCCTCGACCTCGAAGACGCGGTCAGCTCCTCCCGTAAACCGGTTGCTCGGCAGATGGTTTCGGAGTTCATCGGCGCATACGGCGGCGCCGCCGGGCCGCAACTGTGGGTGCGGATCAACCCGATCGATACCGAACATGCGTTGGCCGACCTCGCGGCGGTCACCGTCGCGGGCCTGGCGGGTGTCATGATCCCCAAGATCGACGGGCCGGCCGATGTGCTGCGGGTGCACCACTATCTGGAAGCGCTGGAGTCGGCCCACGACGTCGAGGCGGGCTCGATCCGGCTGCTCCCCGTGGCCACCGAAACTGCTGCTGCCCCGTTCCACCTGGGTGAGTTTGCCGACGCCTCGATCTCACGCCTGTATGGGCTGACCTGGGGTGCCGAAGATCTGAGTGCGGCCCTGGGGGCGTCGACGAACCTCGGGGAGGATGGTCGGTGGGCCAACACCTATCAGCTGGTCCGTTCGCTGATGCTGATGGGTGCGCGCGCCGCGAATGTCGAAGCGGTGGAGACGCTGTACGTCGACATCCGCGACGACGTGGGTCTGGCAGAGTCCTCGCGTCGGGCGCGGGCCGAGGGTTTCAGCGGGCGCATCGCGATCCACCCGGGGCAGGTGGACACCATCAATGCCGCGTTCACGCCGACATCGGATGAGGTCGAGTACGCGCTGAGGGTCGTCGAGGCATTCTCTGCCGACGTGGGAACCGTTGCGTTGGACGGAAGAATGCTCGACCTCCCACATCTGAAACAGGCCCAGCGGGTGCTGGCGCTGGCGGGCGCTTCGTACTGACTTCGTCACCGTCGTTCGTTCACAGGCTGCTACCTCGTGCCCAGGATGCAACCTGAGATCGAGGTGGCGGCCTGGGAAGGAAGCCCTGGCGAGATCCGATCGGGCCGTCGTTTACGCGGTATGCCGCGTCACCACCGACTGCCAGTGGCGGATGGCCGCCACGTGCCACATCTGTCGTTGCCGCAGCAGCACTTTCGCTGATTCGCGGCCGGCCCACCCCGGGGTCAGCGAACTCGGGATGTGCGGGTCGGTCACCAGGAGTTGCTGTAGTTCCTCATCGAGTTCGAGGAGGGCGTTGAACTGCTCGGCCTCAGAGCCGGGACGCATCGCATCGAACCTCTCGACGAGAGCAGCGTAGAGGGAGTCGAGGGCGGGGAGGTCCCAGGCCCTGGCCACCATGTTCTCGACGGACAGACCGAGATCATCGGCCTTGCCGACGAACGCCAGCGTCGACTGACCCAGATCTGATTCTTCGAGCGCGGCACGTGTCCGCCGATGATGCCCGAGATACGGGGATATCCACACCGATGGCAGCGGATTCCCGAACCCGTCCCAGCGGAGGGCGCGGTAGACGCGATCGCGGACCGATCGTTTCTCGTTCGGAATCGTGACGATGATGATCTGCCACGTGCCATTCCAGCCGTCGTGCGGGTCCGACAGTCGCTCGACGCCCGCGATGCCTTCCTCGACCAACCGAACACCGGACCCGGTCAACCGCCACCTGGTGACTCGCCCGTTCTTTTCCTTGTAGATCCAGCCCGCACCGGCACACCGCGAGATCGCCTGGCGGATAGCGGGTTCGGTGTATCCGAGACCGCCCATGCCTTCCAGAAACGCCGATGTGGGGACGGGGGTGTCGGCGGGGTGGACAATGTCGCCCAGGATGTTCAGCAGTGTGGCCTGCGCGGTACCCGGGGTCGGTGGGGCGGCACGAAGGCGCCGCGCAGCCACCTGACCGGTGGGGCTCTGATCCTCGGGCGCTGTCGACACGCTCGTCATCTTCTCATGCGCGATCGCGCGTCAGCGCCCCGTGAATCGGGGTTCGCGGTGCTCCAGGAATGCCGCGCGACCCTCCTTCCAATCCGCCGTGGCGATCAAGGTCTGCTGCAGCGCGGCCTCGAGTTCCAGTTGCCCGGCCATCTGCTCGCGCGACCACGCCCGCACCGCCTTCTTGGTGGTTCCGTATGCAGCGGTCGGTCCGGTGGCCAGCCGCTCGGCCAAGGCGAATGTGTCCGCCATCAGATCGGAGCTGGTCCGTGACACCAGGTTCAACTCGAGGCACCGCGCGGCGTCGAGCTTCTCGGCGAGCATGAAGATCTCCACCGCCCGCGCCGGTCCAACCGCTCCGGCAAGCAAGGCGGTGCCGCCGACATCGGGCATCAATCCAATTGCGCTGAAACGGAATTGAAGGTAGGCGGAACTGGTGTCGACGATGGCGATGTCGGCGGCCAGGGCCAGGCAGGCGCCGGCGCCGATGGCGGGGCCGTTGACCGCGGCGATGACCGGTTTCGGCGTGTCGAGCATCGCGAGGAATCCCGGGTGGAATCGTCGCCGCAGTGTGCCGGTCAGATCATCGTGCCCGGACGGCAGCGTCGGGAATCCGGTAGCGAGGTCGGCTCCCGAACAGAAGGCGCTGCCGGCACCGGTCAGCACGATGCAGCGGACGTCGTCATCGACCGACAGGGAGGTGAATGCCTGCTCGAGACCCGCCCCGAGAGTGTCATCCCACGCATTGCGTCGCTCCGGGCGATCCATGGTCATGGTCGCGATTCCATTATTTACGGAAACATTGACTGAGTCAGTCCTAGTGTCTAATGTCATGGTCACACTGTAGCTCAGATCACTCGATCCGCAAGACCCACTTTCGGACTTATCGCCCGGGTGGCAGGGCGATCAGCCGGTGACCCGGCCCCCGAAGTGGAGGACCAATGGACCCACGAATCCGACTCGGCGACATACTCGCCGGACTACCCCCGGCATCGAGCACCGACAACCCGGAACCTGCTCCCGCCGCCTCGGTGGTACTCCTGCGCCAAGCCCCGACCGGCCTGCAGGCGTACATCCAGATGAGAGCGACGACAATGGCTTTCGCGGGTGGGATACCGGCGTTTCCCGGCGGTCGGATCGATCCCGGCGACCACGAGCCCGTCCGATCCTGGGTGGGCGCCACGGCCGACACCTGGGCTGTCGACCTCGGTACCGACCCGGCCGACGCCGCAGCGGTGGTGGTGGCCGCAGTCCGCGAGACCTTCGAGGAATCGGGATACCTCCTCGCATCGCCTACCGACGGAACCGAGTTGACCACGATCGACTCCGACGACTGGCGGGCAGACCGTGACGAACTCGCGCAGCACCGCATCAGCCTGGCCGAATTCCTCGCGCGCCGGAACCTCTCGCTCCGCTCGGATTGGCTTCGGGCGTGGTCGATCTGGGTGACTCCCGAGTTCGAGCCACGCCGATTCCACACCTGGTTCCTCGCCGCGCGATGCCCGACCGAACAACAGGTCCTGGGTGTCTCGCGGGAATCAACCACCGATCGCTGGGTGAGCAGCGACGACGCTCTACGCGCGGCCGACGACACCACCACGCCGTTGCTGCCACCGCAGTACTGCACGTTCCTCGAACTGCACGGTGCGACGGATCTCGACGCGATCTTCGCCGCCCCACGCCAGGTACCGACCATCCGCCCGGCCCTGGCATCCGACGACGACGGCCCCTTCCTATCCCTCCCCGATGACCTCGTCGACCTCGGCGTGCGTGTCGGTAACAGGATGTATTCGACGACCAAGGACATGTGATGAACACTGCCAACCCCACCACAGCGCTCACGGTGTTCCGTGACAACGCCCGACACTTCCCGGACTCGGTGCAACTCGTCTACTTCGACCGATCGCTGACCGTCGCCGAGGTCGACGAGCTATCCGATGCGGTGGCCGTCGGCCTTCGCGAACGTGGCGTCGGACCGCAAGACCGGGTGGCCGCCTACATGCAGAACATGCCCCAGTACGTCATCACGATGCTGGCCGCCTGGAAACTCGGTGCGATCCTCGTCCCGATGAACCCGATGCTCCGGTCCGGCGAACTCGAACACCAGTTGAATGATTGTGGTGCAACCGTTCTGGTGGCCCTGGCCACTTTGTGGCGGGACGTGGCCCGCGACGTCGTCGATGCCACCCCGGTCCGACACGTGATCACCGCCGCACCGCGCGGTATGCAGAGCCGGAACGACGCCCGTCTCCTTGCTGACGAATCGATCGACGTCGGTACTGATGTCACCGACTTCGACGACCTGATTTCCCGGCACCGAGGTGCCGCACCGCCTGAATATGATTCGGCTCCTGAGGACGTGGCTTTCCTCTGCTACACCTCCGGCACCACCGGTGCACCCAAAGGCGCCAAGTGCAGCCATGCCAACGCGCTCGCCGTCGCCCGCGCCACCTGTACGGTCGCTGAAATCGGTTCGGACAGCCGAATTCTCGCGCTCGCGCCGTTGTTCCACATCACCGGGCTGATGGTGCAGCTCGTGCCGGCGCTCATCTCCCACTGCCCACTCGTGCTGAGCTACCGGTTCCATCCCTCCGTGATGCTCGACAGTATTCGAGAGTATCGGCCGACGTTCGCCGTCGGTCCGATCACCGCCTACATCGGGCTTCTGCAGGAACCGACCTTCGCCAAGGACGATTTCGCCGGCTTCGACCGGGTCTATAGTGGCGGCGCGCCGATCTCGCCGGCGTCGGCCCGATCCTTCGAAGAACGCACCGGGCAACAGCTTCTCGGTGCCTACGGCATGACCGAGGCCACCGCGGCGACGCACCTGACGCCGAAGGGGATGCGCCCACCGGTCGATCCAACGACCGGCGCCCTTGCGGTCGGACTACCCACGCCGGGAACGTCGGTGCGCATCGTCGACGACGAAGGTAACGACCTGCCCGCCGGTCAGGCCGGTGAAGTGGTCATGTCGAGTCCGGGGGTAATCAGCGGATACTGGAACCGGCCCGACGCGACCGCGGCGACGATCCGCGACGGATGGCTCTATTCCGGGGACATCGGAGTCGTCGACGACGAGGGATGGCTCTTCCTCGTCGACCGCAAGAAGGACCTGATCAACTGTTCCGGGTTCAAGGTCTGGCCCCGCGAGGTCGAGGATGCGCTCTACGAGCATCCCGCCGTGCTGGAGGCCGCCGTCGTCGGAGTACCCGACGAGTACCGCGGTGAAACGGTGAAAGCCTATGTGTCGCTCAAGGAAGCCGGATCGGTCACACCGGAGGAACTCAGTGCGTTCGTCGGCAAGATCCTCGCCGCCTACAAACGGCCCAGCGCGATCGAGATCCTCGACGACCTCCCGAAGACCACCAGCGGCAAGATTCTGCGGCGTACACTCCGCGACCGTTCAGCCAACGGGCTGCCGTCGGCCTCCCTTAGCTGATCTGACCGAAAGGTATTCCACTCATGGATTTTTCACTGTCCGAGGACCAAGAGATGTTTCGGCAGGAGATTCGCAAGTTCTCCGAGAAGGTTCTCGCCCCGCACTATCAGACCGATGATCGAACCGGGCGGATGACACCGTCAGTGTTCACCGACATGGCCGCCATCGGCCTGTTCGGCCTACGTGTCCCGGAACGTTTCGGAGGTGCCGAGGCCGATGCGGTCACCGTCGGTATCGCCGCCGAAGAGGTCGCCCGGTCGAATATCAACGCCGGTTACGCGTTGCTCTCCACCGCGTTGGTCTGCGACATCTTCTTGTCCGCAGCCACCGAAGTGCAACAGGCCCAATGGCTTCCGCCGATCGTCTCCGGTGAGGTCATCCCGACGCTCGCGCTGACCGAACCCGGCCACGGCTCCGATGCCGCCAACATCGAACTGCAGGCCAAACCGGTCGCCGACGGCGGTTGGGAGATCGTCGGTGAGAAGACTTCGATCTCGTTGACCGAGGATGCCGATCACGCCGTGGTGTTCGCTCGCACCGGTGGGCCGGGTGCACGCGGGGTCAGCGCCTTCTATGTGCCGCTGAATCATCCAGCGGTGTCGAAGGTTCGGATCGATGACATCGCCAACCGGGCGGCCGGCCGATGCTCGCTGTTCTTCGACGGTCTGCCCGTGACGCCGGACCAGATGGTGGGTGCCGAGGGCACCGGTTTCGTCGCGGTGATGCAGGGTTTCGAGTACTCGCGTGCCATCATCGGTCTCCTCGCCCTCGGCACCGCCGGCGCCGCACTCGACGACGCGATCGCCTACGCCAAGGAGCGGGAAACCTTCGGCGCACCCATCAGTACCCGGCAAGGGGTGGCATTCCCGCTTGTCGAGCATCTGACCTATGTCGCCGGGGCCCGGCATCTCTGTTATGAAGCGCTCTGGCGCAAAGACCAGGGACTCGATCACACCGCGCAGGCCGCCATGGTCAAGTGGTGGGCAACCAAAGCTGCAGTGGAGGCCATCCATCAGGCGCTGCTGACCTTCGGTCATGCCGCGTGGTCGGCCGACAATCCGCAGGCGCAACGCCTCCGTGATGCCATGGGCTTCGAAATCGCGGACGGCACAGCGCAGATCGCCAAGCTCGTCGTCGCGCGGTCGGTGTTCGGCCGTCAGTACGCTCCCTGATCGCAAGCGGAAGGTAATCACCATGAGCATCGCCATCGACGTACCGGGGCTGTCGTATCGCCCGGCGACGACGGAAACCCCGTTGCTACCCGGCACCGTCGGCGACCTCCTGCGGCGCGCCGCCGATGCCGCGCCGGATCGACTCGCCATCATCGACGGTGCGCCCGGATCGACGCGCACCTGGACCTACCGCCAGTTGCTCGACACGGCGGAGCGATGCGCCGCGGCCATGCGCAACGAGTTCGGTTCCGGAGTGCGACTGGGTATCTGGGCCGCCAACAGCCCCGAGTGGCTCATCGCCCAACAAGCCGCCGCGCTCGCCGGCGCCCAGCTGGTCACCATCAATCCCGCCTACACCTACGGCGAACTCGAGTACGTGCTCCGCGACGCGGGTTGTGTCGCGTTGCTGCACGGCGGTGAACATCGGGGCCGAGATCTACGAGCCTTGGCCGAGAAGGCGGTGGGAGAGATCGACCAGCTGTTGTCGGCGCCGGAGTTGGCGAGTTGGATCGATGAACACACCACCGGGCCGACGGTAGTGTTGCCGAGCGTCGCTCAAGACGATGTCGCGATGGTGCAGTACACCTCGGGCACGACCGGGGCACCCAAGGGCGTCCTCATCTCACATCGCGCAATGGTGAACTCCGCCAACCTCGTTGCTCGCCGGGCCGGTCTCGAGGACGGGTGCGTCTATGTCAACCCGATGCCCACCTTTCACATCGGCTCCTGCGGCACAGTCACTCTCGGCACCATCAGCTCGGTCGGCACCCAGGTCATCCTGCCGAGCTTCGACCCGGGCCGCGTCCTCGAGCTCGTCGAGCAGCATCGTGCCACCGCACTGCTCGCGGTGCCGACCATGCAGATCGCGATGCTCGAGCATCCCGACTGTGCACGACGTGACCTGTCGTCGTTGCAGATCGTGTTGACCGGCGGGTCCACCGCGTCGGCGGACCTGGTGCGCCGAGTGAAGTCGGTCTTCGGGTGCAAGTTCTCGATCACGTTCGGGCAGACCGAAACCGGCGGACCATCCACCCAGACCAACCCCGACGGTGACGTGTCCGAGCAGGTGGAGACGATCGGCAGGGCCCTGCCGCACACCGAGTCCAAGATCGTCGATCCGGTGACCGGGGAGATCGTGCCGGTAGGAACGGTGGGCGAGATCTGTTCTCGTGGACCGACGACGATGGCCGGCTATCTCAACCGACCCGATGACCGAAGCCTACGAGCCGACGGCTGGCTGCACTACGGCGACCTCGGCACCATGGACGAGAACGGGTACCTCCGGATCGTGGGGCGGTTGAAAGACATGATCATTCGCGGTGGGGAGAACATTTCACCACGGGAGATCGAGGAGGTGTTGTGCACTCATCCGGGTGTGCTGGATGCTGCGGTCGTCGGCGTTCCGGACGAGAAGTGGGGTGAGCAGGTCGCGGCATTCGTCCGCGTCGCCGACGAGGGGGCACCCACCGAGGAGGAGCTGGCCGGGCACTGTAACGAGCGTCTCGCCCGACACAAGGTGCCCTCGGTGTGGCGGCTGGTGGGTACGTTCCCCCTCACGCCGTCGGGGAAGATCCAGAAGTTCCGGTTGCGCGAGCAGCTCTTGGAGTGAGCGTCGGACACGGTTGTGGCATGGCTGTCCGGGCGCGACCTCGTATGGACGAAGCCCGGGTGCCCACCTCGTTCCCGGGAAGCACACTGGGATCGAGGTGGGCACGTGGGCGTCGACCACAAACGTCGGGGTCAGTCCGCGCGCGGCGATCAGTCGAACACCAAGACCGGCTTCACCACACCGCCATCGTGCTGCACCTTGACCGCCGAGTTGATCTCCGCGAACGGGAAAGTGGTCACCAACTTGTCCAGCGGCAACCGTCCGTTGAGGTGGTGGTCGACAAGTTCAGGAATGAATTCGCCGGGCACGGAGTCGCCTTCGATGATGCCGGTGACCGTCAGGCCGAGGGTGAGTGCGGCGATGATGTTCAACGAGATGGCGCCGGTCGGGTCGGCGGGCACGCCGATCAGGCCGACCGTGCCCTTGACCGCCGTTGCGCCAATGAGGCTTTCGACGACGGCGGGGATGCCGGTGGTGTCGATGACGTAGTCGACGCCACGTTCGACAATGGCGCGGATCTGTTCGGCGACATCGCCGTCCGCCGGATTGATCGCATGGGTGGCACCGAGCTCCTGGGCCAGCGTGCGGCGTGCTTCGGTGGGCTCGATGACGACGATCGTCGCGCATCCCTGCAGCACCGCTCCCATGACCGCGGACAGCCCGACCGAACCGCCGCCGGCAATCGTGATGGCCGAACCCTTTTCCGCTTTCAATGAGCGGGTGACCGCCCCGACTCCGGTCTGCACTCCGCAGCCGAGTGGGGCGAGGAGCTCGAACGGAATGTCGGCGTCGATCTTGACGGTGTTGCGTTCGTTGGCGAGTGCGACCGACCCGAAGGACGATTGGCCGAAGAACATGCCGCCGACGGGTTGTCCATCCTTGCTGAGTGGTTTGCTGCCGTCGGCGCGGACGCCGCCGTAGTTCTCCGGAGTGAAGTTCTCGCAATAGGATTGGCGACCGGTTGTGCAGGTGCGGCAGTGGCCGCAGCTGTTGAAGGTCAAGCTGACCTTGTCGCCGACGGCCACCTTGGTGACGTCGTCGCCGACGGCGATCACCGTGCCGGCGCCCTCGTGGCCGACGACGCCGGGGAACTCCATCGGCAGCACGCCGTCGCGGACGGCAAGGTCGGTGTGGCACAGGCCAACTGCGGCGATCTTGACGAGTACTTCCCCGGCCTTGGGGCCGTCGATGTCGATTTCGGCGATCTCGAAGTCGCTGCCGATGCCGGTGAGAAGTGCGGCGGTGGATTTCATGGGTTTCTCCTTTGGTTGTTGATGTCGGGTGCGGGTTGTGGTCTCGATGCGCTCGCTCGCAAGCTCGCGGGCTTACTCGACCAGCGGATAGGGGCTCGCAGGCGTTCCTTTTCCGCTGATCGAGTAAGTGAGGAGCGCTAGCGACGAGCGCATCGAGATCATGTGCGCGTCGGTCTCGATGCGGTCGTCGCAAGCTCCTCCCTTACTCGACCAGCGACAGGGGAGACGCATCGAGATCATTTGTGGGTCAACGATCGCGCACCAGAGATGATCTCCTTCAATGGAATCGACGGATCGGCGACGGCCTCGGGATCGATCACCGTGGCTGCGGCAATGACCTTCTTCCCGGCCATGAAGTCGCCGTTGGCGTTGACGGCCTCGACCGCGACGACGTTGCCGTCGGGCCCGAAGTGGAAGAACGAGACCGCATCACCGGTCGGGTGCCGCCGGGTGACCACACGATCGTCGGGGGAGCCGAGGCCGGCGATCTTCAGCTTGAGATCGTACTGATCCGACCAGAACCACGGCACCTCGTGGTGGCCTTGCTGCTTACCGACGATGGCCGCGGCCACGCGCGTGGCGTGTTCGGTTGCGGCGGGGATCGATTCCAGTCGACGCAGCCCATTGTGGCCGGCGACAGGTCGCCGCGCGACGTCGCCGATGGCGAAGATGTGCGGATCGCTCGTCCGGCCGTCCTCGTCGGTGATGATCCCGCCGTCACAGGTGAGTCCGGCTGCGACGGCGAGCCCATCCGTCGGTATGGCGCCGATGCCGACGAGCACCGTGTCGCAATCGATGATCTGACCGTCGTCGAGGCATACGCCCGTGAGTTCGGTGCCGACCGTGCGGATTCCGGAAACCGAACGGCCGGTCACGATTGTGGTTCCGCGTTCCCGGTGATAGGCGGTGAGCATAGACGACAGTTCGGGGCCGGCCACGCGAGCCAAGATCCGTTCTTCGCGTTCGACCACGGTCACCTCAACGCCCTGACTGCGGGCGACGGCGGCGACCTCCATGCCGACGTAGCCGCCGCCGACGATGGCGAGGGCACCACCCCGGGACAGCGATCGGCCAAGTGTGGTCGCGTCATCGAGGGTGCGCAGCGTCAGCACACCGGCACAGTCGGGATCCACCCCGGGTAGTGCGATCGGTGACGATCCGGTGGCCAATACCAGAGTGTCGTAGGCGATCTCGCTGCTGTCATCGGTGATGACGGTGCAGCGATCCCGATCGATCTCGGTTACCCGCACACCGAGCCGCAGATCGATCCCGTTGTCGGCGTAGAACTCCCGTGGCCGCAGCGGTTGCTCCACTGCGGCACTGTCGAATTTCTTCGACAGGGGCGGCCGATGGTAGGGCGTATGTGGCTCGTCGCCGAGAAGCGTGATGGACCCGGCAAAGCCGGATTGCCGCAGTACCGCAGCCAATCCGGCCCCGCCGTGTCCGGCACCGACGATGACGACCGAACCGTTCGACGTCTCGGTCACTTGCGGCTCAATGTCAGATGTACCGGCATGTTCTTGAGGCCGCCGACGAAGTTCGTCTGGATGTAGCGGGCATCGCCGGTCAGTTCAATGGCGTCGACGTGCGGCAGGAGGGTCTCGAACAGGACTTTCAGCTCGAGCTTGGCCAGATGCTGGCCGATGCACATGTGCGGGCCGTAGCCGAAGGCGATGTGCTTGTTGGGCCGACGGTCGATGTTGAACACATCCGGGTCGGTGAACACCTCGGCATCACGGTTGCCCGACTGGTACAGGAGCATGAAGCGATCGCCGGGTTGGAGGTCAACACCGCGAAGTGTGTAGGGAGCCAGGGCCGTGCGCATGAAGTGCTTGACCGGCGACGCCCACCGCAGGGACTCGTTGATCAGGTTGGGCACCAACGACAGATCACCCTTGAGACGTTCGAGCAGGCCGGGCGTCTGGGCGATGGCCTGAATGCCTCCCGCCATGGTCGACGAGGTGGTGTCGTGACCGGCGGTGGCGATCGCGATGAAGTAACCGTAGGCAACCTCTTTCGGGAAATACTCGCCGTCGGCATCCTTGGCGATCGAGATGATCGACGCCAGATCGCCGGTCGGGTTGGCGCGCCGATCCTCCAGCAGTGCATCGAAATACGCGTAGAAGTCCTGGATCGTCGCGACCCATTGCTTGGCAGCGGCGTCGGGGTTGAGCGGTTCGATGTCGGCGCGGGCGGCGTCGGGATCGGCGGTGCCGAAGAACTCCTGGGTCAGTGCCATCATCCGCGGCTCGTCGGATTCCGGAACGCCGAACAGACTCATGATGACGTGCAGCGGGTACTGCAGGGCGAAGTCCTTCACGAAGTCGATGTTGCCGTCGGTCTCGAGGAGCCGATCCACCGATTCGCGGGCCAACACGCGGATGGTGTCCTCCCACTGCTTGAGGTTGTTGGGGCGGAACCAGTCGGCGGCAATGTCTTTGATCACTGTGTGCTCGGGCGGATCCAGGTAGGTCAGCGTTTCCAGGATGCGCAGACTTCCGTTGTTGATCGACTTGGTGAACGCATCGCCGGCCTGATTGGCGAGGATCGGGTTGTAGGCGCCCTTGTTCTCGCCGCCGGCGCTGGTGAAGATGTCGGGTTGCCGCTCGATCTCCATGATGTCGGCATGCTTGCTCACCAGATACACCGGATCGAATCCGTCGACCCGAGCGACGCCGAGCGGGTTGTTCTCTCGCAGCCAGCGGTAAGCCTCGAACAGCTTGGCGTCGTCGCGGTGGCCTTCGGGGAGCACGATCTGCTGAGCTATGTGATCGGGGATCGTGGTGTTCGCGTCGGGCTGGATCGTCGAGGTCATGGAACACTCCTGCGGTAGGTGGCTGTGACTCAACAAGTCTCGCGAACATTGGGGTGATGCTCGTCACCCTGAGGTGGGGGAGGGGGTGGCCATCGGAGGGATATTGCGTCGGATAGTGCTGACATCAACGGTGATTCGAGGAGACTTACCTCTGACGGGAGGCGCGACTACCCCGTTCTGGGGATGATCGCAACGTCATTGCTGATCACAATCGACTGCACACGCAAGCAACTCAGAGCACATTGGAGAATCCCATGGCCAAGGTCACCTACCATCTCCCCAACGGCGAAACGTCGACTGTCGACGTCCCTGTCGGCCAAAGCGTGATGGACGGTTCCGTCCGCAACAACCTGCCAGGCATTGTCGCCGAATGCGGCGGCAGTTGCTCGTGCGCGACCTGCCACGTATATCTACCCGCCGACGCTCAGGCCTTGTTCCCCGAGCCGACCGATGAGGAGACCGAACTCGTCGAGTTTCTCGATGGAGCGCAGCCGAACTCGCGCCTCTCGTGCCAACTCATCATCGAGGATCAGGATGAGATCCACGTCCAGGTGGTCGATTCGAGCCTGTAGCCTGTGGACCGCCGCCGAACGCTGCGATCAGTTCAGAGCGGTTGGCGGCGTTGAGCTTCCGAAGGATGTGTTTGACGTGGGTCTTCACCGTCTCCACCGACACTGTCAGCTGCGCGGCAATCTGGGCGTTGGACGCGCCGGTCGTCACGATCTCGAGGATCTCACGCTCCCGGTCGGTGAGTTCGGCTGTGGTGGCAGCGATATCGGGATCTGGTGGAGCGGGAGCCTCCCCGATTGTGGTGGAGTCGGCGAGCCCCATGAGGTCGGCACCGAGTTGCCGTACCCGGTCGGAGTGCCGGCGCAGCTCACGTTCGGCGTGGAGACGGTCGATTGTCGCACCGGCGACGTCGGTGAGGAGCGCGACCTCGTCGATGATGCGCCCGGTGAACCGTCCCGGGACCACCAGGCACAGAACCGTGTCGAGTTTCGCCGGTATGACGAAAACCGTTGCCGGCCAGCCGCTGGGTGACGTCACCGATACCGGCGACTGCCCTGATGCGCATGCCGCACGAACCTCGTCCGCGCCCAGATCGTCGATCGGCGGCGCACTGGAGTTGCCCACTTGTGCCACGGTTCGCACGTCGCGTTCGAGGACTTCGATCACCGTGGCCGCGTCAGCGCCTGTCAGCACCGCGGCTTGCCCGACCAGTATCTCGGCGAGATTCGACTCGTCGACTGCACGCGCCGCTGCAGCGAGGGCGGTGTCGAGCCGGGCTGCGGGATTGTCGCCGCTCACATCACCACTGGTATCGGCGCCGAGCGGGCCCGAAAGTGCGCGGTCGCCTGTGCGCGCGTTTCCACCCCGATCTTGCGGAAGATGTGGCGCACGTGGGATTTCACTGTTCCGTCGGAGATGTAGAGCTGCTCGGCGATGGACCGGTTCGACGCCCCGGTGGCGAGTAGTCGCAGGACGGACTCCTCGCGGTCGGTCAATGAATCGTCGCTTGTCGTCGTTGTGATCTGTTGCTGCTCTGCATGTTCCGCGCCTTCTCCCAGAGGCATCGAGGACATCGCACTCAGCGCCGAGCGCACCACGGTTCGTTGGCGGAGCAGCTGGCGTCGGCAGGCCAGTGTCGCATAACTCAATCCGCACAGATGCGCGCCGCGGGTCAGCAGCGTCAGATCGTCGTCACCCAGGCTGTCCGCATGCCGATCCACATGCAGGATCGCCACGGTCCGGCCGGACGCGACGATGGGTGCCGCCGCGTACGCGACGGGATCGGAGAGATCGATCAGCGGGCGATACGAATCGCGGTATTCCCGCTTGTTCAAGATGAACGGCCGACGGTAGCGCACCAAGTCCGCTTCGCGCGGCGCGCGGAGCAGTGGAACCGCCGATCCGTCGACTGCATTGATCAGGTCGTCGAACTCCGGGTCGAGCTGCGGTGAGACATACACCGAGTTCGGGCTCCAGGTGGGGCCGCTGACCCACGAGAGCATGGCCTTGCTGAAACCCAGATCGGTGCATGCCGATTGCGCAGCGGTGGCGGCGAAATCATCGAGATCGGCGGCACGGAGATTGCCCAGGAACGCGCGCAGGGCGCGGGCCTGTGCTTCCGTTGTCTCCGGCATCGACGACCTTCTCTCACCACCGGCTGTGACCTGGCGCACAGTGTACACGGAGTTCGACGACCCTTCGATCAGCCCGCCGGCGGCAGGTAGACGGTGTGCAGGTGCTGGAAGGAGTGCAGTCCCTCCGGTCCCAGTTCGCGGCCCATCCCGCTGTTCTTGATGCCGCCGAACGGCGCCACCGGATCGTTGGAGTAGTGGTTGACGCCGACGGTGCCGGAGCGGACCTTGCTCGCCAGAGCGGACGCCCGTTCGACGTCCGACGACCAGACCGAGCCGCCGAGTCCGTACTCGCTGTCGTTGGCGATGGCCAGCGCTTCGGCCTCGTCGCGGAACGGGATGATCGAGAGCACCGGTCCGAAGATCTCCTCCCGCGCAATGGTCGCGGTGTTGTCGAGATCGGCGAACACGGTCGGTTCGACGAAGTACCCGGCGTCGATTGACGGGCGGCCGCCGCCGGTGGTCAGGCGTGCGCCCTCCGCTTTGCCCTTGGCGATGTAGCCCTCGACCCGGTCACGCTGCCGTGCCGAGACGAGCGGACCGACCTTGGTGGCCGGGTCGAGCGGATCGCCGACATCCAGCGACGCCGCCAATCCGGTGACCGCGTCGACGATCTCGTCGTAGCGCGACTGCGGGGCCAGCACCCGGGTGTTGAGCCAGCAGATCTGGCCGTTGTTGAGCAGGGTGGCGGCGAACAGCGATTCCATCGACGCCGACAGGTCGACGTCGTCGAGCAGGATGGCCGCCGACTTGCCGCCCAGTTCCAGCGTGACCGGCCGGAGTAGTCGTCCGCAGGTTTCGGCGATGGAGCGGCCGGCCGCGGTGGACCCGGTGAAGGAGACCTTGTCGATGTCGGGGTGTTCGACGAGGTACGCACCGATCTCACGTCCTCCGGGAACCACGTTCAGGACGCCGTCGGGGAGGCCGGCCGCATGCGCCGCCTCGGCCATCAGGAACGCGTCGAGCACCGTCTCCTCGGCGGGTTTGAGGACCACCGTGCATCCGGCCGCCAAGGCGGGGGCGAGCTTGAGGAAGGTGATCGCCTGCGGCACATTCCACGGCACGATGGCCCCGACGACGCCGATCGGCTTACGGGAGACCAGGGCGGTGCCGCCGAGCATGCCCGGACGGGAGTCGACCTCGGCCGAGTTGACCATCATGTCGCTGAAGTAGCGCAACAGAATCGGCGGGAATCCACCCTCGAACTGCTCGGCCAGCCAGATGGGCATGCCGTTCTGGATGGTGACACGGCGTGAGGTCTCGGCGGATCGCGATTCGAGTTCGGTGGCGAATCGCTCGAGCACCTCGGCGCGCTGTTTGGGATGCCACGTCGACCAGCCATTGGGATCGTCGAAGGCGGATCGGGCGGCGGCGACGGCGCGATCGATGTCCTGGCGGGAGCTGGCGGGTACGGACCCGATGGCCTCCTCGGTGGCCGGGGACCGCACCTCGATGAGATCCGCGGTCGCCGGCGATTGCCAGGATCCGCCGATGTAGAGCTCGGAATAGTCGATGGTGGACATGTTGCTCCTGTCTGACACTGCTGCAGTCTGCGCCCGGATGTGAATGGGGTCACGTCCCAGGATTGCCACGTCGGACGGTCGGCGCAATCAATCTTTGGGTCTGACCAATGAAAATCCCACCAATGGCGGACGCCTATCACCCTTTCGGGTGATCTCAGTGAGCGAGCCTACCCGCCTCTTGCCTTTTCGGTACGACCATTCTAATAATTGGACATATCTCGAGTGTGAGGAAGGCGGAAGCATGAGCATCGAGCGCAATCTCGGCAGGTACACCCAGGAACAGATCGAGCAGTACTACGCGTCGGGCCAGTGGGCCGACGAGAACTTCACCGAGCTCTTGCGCTCGCGAGCCGAACGCAACCCGAACAAGGTTTTCGTCACCGACGGCACGCATGCGTTGACCTTCGCCGAACTGTACGACAGCTCGCAGCGACTGGCGCTCGGCCTGCACCGCCGCGGCCTGGCGGAGGGAGATCGGGTGGCGGTGCAGCTACCCAACTGGGCTGCCTTCGTGGTCGTGGCCGCCGCGCTGGCCCGGATCGGCGCGGTGATGGTGCCGATCATGCCGATCTACCGTAAAGACGAAGTGTCGCACGTGATCTCTGACGCGGCGGTCCGGATGGCGATCGCACCGGCGGAGTTCAAGGGATTCGACTACGTGTCGATGTTCGACGAGATCCGTCGCGATTCGGCGACCCTGGAATCGATTGTCGCGGTGCGAGCACCCGGTGAGGCTCGGCAATCGTTGGCCGCCCGCGGCATCGACGTGTTCGAGGACGTGCTCGTCGACGGTGTCGATGCGGCCGAGATCGACGCCGAGCTGGACTTCCGCGCGCACCCGGATGATCCGTACGTCATCGTGTACACCTCCGGCACCACCTCGCGGCCCAAGGGGTGCGTGCACACCTTCAACACCTATGCGGCCGGTGCCAGGGCGCTGACCATCGCCTTCGGCCACACCGAGGGTGATGTGCAGTTCGGACCGTCGCCCATCACCCACACCACCGGCCTGGTCACCAGTGTGCTGATCCCGCTGTTGGCCGGTGCAGCCACGCACGTGATGGCCGAGTGGAGTCCCGCGCAGGGGCTGATCGAGGTGCAGAAGTTCGGGTGTACCGCAGCGGTTACCGCCACCACCTTCTTGCAGACGCTGGTGTCTGCCGCCGAGGTCGATCCGAGTGCCGACCTGTCGTGCCTACGGATGTGGACATGCGCGGGTTCGCCGATCCCGGCGGCCGTAGTGGAGAAGGCAAAGGCGAAACTACCGACGGCGAGCATCCTTTCGCTCTACGGACGCAGCGAGAACCTGACCACCACCACCTGCACCATCGGCGACGACCCGCATCACGCCATCACCTCCGACGGCGCGGCACTGCCCGGCGCGGAGGTTGCCGTCGTCGGACCAGATGGTTTCGAGGTCCCCCGCGGCACCGAGGGCGACATTGCCTATCGCGGGCCGTCGCACATGCTCGAATACCTGAACCGGCCCGACGAAACCGCCGAACTGTTCACCTCAGAGGGCTTTTCGCGGTCCGGCGATCTCGGTGTCATGGATGCGGATGGTTTTGTCCGGGTCACCGGCCGTACCAAGGACATCGTGATCCGCGGCGGGATGAACATCAGTGTGCGCGAGGTCGAGGACAAGCTCGCGACGCATCCGGATCTGCTGGAACTGGCCGTCGTCGGCATGCCCGACGAGAAGCTCGGCGAGAAGGTGTGCTGCTACGTCGTCCCCAAGGAAGGCCACGCGGCCCCTACCGTCGACGAACTCCGCACCTACCTCACCGACCGTGGTGTCGCGATCCAGAAGACACCCGAACGCGTCATCGCGATCGACGCGCTGCCGATGACGGCGACGGGCAAGATCCAGAAGCATGTGCTGCGTAAGCAAGTCGCCGCCGAACTCAACCAACCCACGGCCGCCGGGGCGGTGTGAGGGCCGGGCCCAGGTCCTCAAACCGCCCCTTGAGCTTGTCGAAAGGCGTTTCGACCAGCGTCGGGCTCGCTGCGCTCGCTCGTCGCGCTCAACGAGCGGGTGGTCGACTCCCCACGCCCGTTGAGCAGTTGGCGAGGCGCTAGCCGAGACGGCGAGTCGAAGCGGGCACCCCGACAAACCGGACACCCAAACTCACCCCAACCCCTTGCGCCATTCGGTCCGACCATTCTAATATTCAGACAAGAAGTTGTGATCTGGGATACAGAGGATGGCAGGATGACCAGCGAACGCAATGTGGGCCGGTATTCGCAGGAGCAGATCGACGAGTACTACGCGTCGGGCCAGTGGGCGGATGAGAACTTCACCGAGTTGCTGCGCACCCAAGCGCAAGCGCGGCCCGACAAGGTGTTCGTCACCGACGGCATCAACGCTTTCACGTTTGCCGAGGTCCGCGACACCTCGCAGCGTCTCGCTTTGGGATTCCATCGTCGTGGACTGTCGGCGGGTGACCGGGTGGCGGTGCAGTTGCCGAACTGGGAGGCCTTCGTCATCGTCGCTGCCGCGCTGACCCGCATCGGTGCGGTGATGGTGCCGATCATGCCCATCTACCGCCGCGACGAGGTGGCCCATGTCGTCGGTGACGCCTCGATCACCGCGGCCATCGCGCCCGTCGAGTTCAAGGGTTTCGACTACGTGTCGATGTTCGACGACATCCGACGCGACTCCGCGCTGGAGACGATCATCGCCGTGCGTGCACCCGAGGAGGCGCGCGACGGACTGCGGTCACGCAACATCGATGTGCTCGAGGACTTCGTCGTCGACGACGTCACGTCGGACGAGGTCGACGCCGAACTCGACTTCCGTGCACATCCCGACGACCCTTACGTCATCGTCTACACCTCGGGCACGACGTCGCGCCCGAAGGGGTGCCTGCACACCTTCAACACCTACATGTCGGGTGCGCGTGCGCTGGCGGTCGCGTTCGGGCACACCGAAAACGACGTGCAATTCGGGCCGTCGCCGGTCACCCACACCACCGGCCTGGTCACCAGCGTCCTGCTGCCGTTACGCGTGGGCGCCGCAACACATTTCATGGCCGACTGGAATCCCGCCCAAGGACTGGTCGAGATCGAGAAGTACGGCTGCACCTCCGCGGTGACGGCCACGGTCTTCCTCCAGACTCTGATCGCCGCCGCGGAACAGAATCCCAAGGCCAACCTGTCGTCGCTGCGGGTCTGGACATGCGCCGGCTCGCCGATCCCGTCCGCGGTGGTGCAGAACGCCAAGGCGCAACTACCCACCGCATCGATCCTTTCGCTGTATGGGCGCAGTGAAAACCTCTGCACCACAACATGCACCGTGGACGACGCCCCAGAGCGCGCGGTCAACTCCGACGGCGCCGCCCTGCCGGGCGCCGAGGTGAAGGTCCTCGGACCGGACGGCTACGAGGCCACCCGCGGCACCGAAGGGGACATCGCCTACCGCGGGCCGTCGCACATGATCGAATATCTGAACCGACCCGATGACACCGCGGAACTGTTCACCCCAGAGGGCTTTTCGCGGTCCGGCGACCTCGGCGTGATGGACGCCGACGGCTTCGTCCGGGTCACCGGCCGCACCAAGGACATCATCATCCGCGGCGGGATGAACATCAGCGTCCGCGAGGTCGAGGACAAGCTGGCGAGTCACCCTGATTTGCTCGCGCTGGCAGTGGTCGGCATGCCCGACGAAACGTTGGGGGAGAAGGTGTGCTGCTACGTCGTGCCCAAGGAGGGGCATGCCGCGCCCACCGTCGAAGAGCTGCGGACCTACCTCACCGACCGCGATGTTGCCATCCAGAAGACTCCTGAGCGAGTGATCGTGATCGATGCGCTGCCGATGACGGCGACCGGCAAGATCCAGAAGCATGTGCTGCGCAAGCAGGTGGCCGACGAGTTGCAGCAACCGACTGCGGCAGGTGCGGTCTGAGGAAGCGCGCTCAGCTCAACCTGAACAGATAACGAGAGAAGCCGTACGCCTGCCGATGCCACTTCCGAGCCGGAACCATGCGGACGTTGGCTGGCTTCAGCTGCCCGAGTGTTCGTCGTGGCCACTGGGTTTGTCCTTGTTTGATGTTATGGTAAGACCAAATAGCCGAGTCGGTGATCGCCGGTCGGTGGCCGAACCGAAGGGGCGAATGGATGACGGACGCGGCACAGGCATATCGATTGCGGACGGTCGTCAACCTGCGTGACCTCGGTGGCCTACCGGTCGCAGGCGGCGGGCGCACTCGATCGGACGTCCTGCTCCGCAGCGACGCGCCCTACCCGGGCGACGACCATCCCGGCGGCGACGTGCGTTGGCCGCCGTCGGTGGTGATCGATCTGCGCGCGCAGGGGGAAGCCGTCAAGGCCGGAAACGACTGGCCGGCGGATGTTGAGCGCATCAGCACGCCGCTGTTCTCCGGGGCCCGACTCGACCGGACAGTGGAACGACCACTGATCGATGTGTATCGCGACGTTATGGGCCAGGCGGCCGGTCGGGTGGCCGCGGCGATCAACGCGTTCAGTCTGTCCGGTTCGACGTTGGTTCATTGCGCGGCGGGCAAGGACCGCACCGGCATCGTCGTCGCCACCATACTTGCCCTCGCGGGCGTCGAGGCCGAAGCCATCATCGAGGACTATGCGCGAACGGAACTCGCGATCACCGGAGTTTATGACCGTATGCGAGAACGCAATCGGCTACCCGCCGCGGTAACGGTCGATCACCAGATCTTCCGGTCACCCCGATCGGCGGTCAAGTGGTTCTGGCCGAACTGGATTCGGCTCCGGGGGGCCCGTGGGGCTGGTTTTCGGTGAACGGCGGTGACGTGACGCGACTCGAGAGTTGGCTCGCTCGCTTCGTCGATGACGATGCGGCGGCGGGAGGTCTCGATGCCTGAGCCGATGGTCGAGATCAGCCCAACCGATTTCGTGGTGTCCGGCGCGGAGGCGCTACTGCGGGTGAATGCGGTACGGCTGAGTCCGGTGAGCGCCGAGTTGTCGATGGCGTCGGGTCCGTGGCTGCAGGATCCGATGACGGGCAACCGTGGAGCGCTCGGTGTGCCGCTCGATGATGTGACGGGGTATGTCGTCGCTGCCGGACGGCCTGATGGTTGGTGGCCGGTGAGTCTCGGCATCCGTGTCGACTTCCTCGCCGATCCGCCCACGGACGGTCCACCGATGGTGGTGACGGGCGAATTGGTTGCCCGCCACCCAGGTGGCGCCGCCACCCGCGGATCGGTCAGCACCGCTGACGGCGAGGTCATCGCGCTCGTCACGCAGCGCTCGCATCTCATTCCCGTCGATGCCGCACCTACTGGTCCGGATGTGCCCCACACTCCGCCGCCGTCGGACGTTACGGTGCGTGACGCGTTGGGCTTTCGTCAGAACGCGGCGGGTGTGGTGGAGATGGCGCCGACGATGTTCGCGCCCAACGGGAAAGGCGATGTCCACGGCGGTGTGTTGATCATCGGCAGCGAACGCGCGGCGCTGGCAGCCGTCGGGGGCGGCGACGAATTCCGCGCCACCAGTATCGATATCGCCTACGTCCGGCCCGGAGATGCCCGCAATATCGTCATCTTCCGGTCCGACGTCCAGCATCGGGGACGGTCGTTGGCGGTGGTCCGGGTGACAGCGGAGAACTTCTCGGGCAAGCCGTGTGCGCTGGCCACGGTGATCGTCCAACGGAGACAGCTATGAAGGCCATCGTCATGGCGGAGTTCGGGGAGCCCGACGTGCTGGTGCCCGCCGAGGTCGACGAGCCGACGGCGCGGCCGGGCTGGGTGACCGTGAAACTGCGAGCCAGCGCACTCAATTGGCACGATGTCTTGGTGCGCCGGGGCCAATACAAGTCGCCGCTGCCGCATACGCCAGGTGCCGACGGTGCCGGAATACGCACGGACACCGGCGAGGAGGTCGTCATCCTGCCGTCGCTGTTCTGGGGCGAGAGTACCGACGCGCCCGCTCCCGGGTTCGAGATCCTGGGTGATCACCGGCCGGGCACGTACGCCGAATACGTCAGTGTTCCCGAGGAATGTCTGGCGTCCAAGCCGGTTGGGTTCACCTGGGAGCAGGCGGCCGCCCTGCCGCTGGTGGGGGTGACCTCCTACCGGGCCCTCGTCAGCCGTGCAGGTCTGCGTGCCGGCGAATCCTTGCTGATCATCGGCGCCGGAGGCGGAATCTCGACGATGGCTATGTCGTTGGCCTCGGCCATCGGTGCCCACACCTACGTGACGGCGTCGTCGGGGGAGAAGCTGGGACGGGCGCAGGCCGCCGGTGCCGACGGCGGTGTCCTACACACCGAGAACGACTGGCCGGATGCGGCAAAGAAGCTCTCGCCCAACGGAATCGGATTCGACGTCATCCTCGACCCGGTCGGTCTGTGGGATCGTTCACTGGGTGCGCTCCGGCCGGGTGGGCGGCTCGTCGTGCTCGGCGCCAACGTCGCCGAACACGTCGACATCGACGTCCGGAAGTTCTTCTTCGGGCAGTACAGCCTTCTCGGTACGACGATGGGTGGGCCGGAAGACTTTCGTGGGCTGCTGGATATCGTCTCGTCGGGGAAGGTTGCGCCGCCTACGACCGCTCAGTCGTTTCCGCTCGGCGAGGCCGCCGAGGCCCATCGCTGTCTCGAAGCCGGTGGTGAGTTCGGCAAGATTGTGTTGGTGCCGTGAGTTCGCATCCCTGACTGCGTGATTTCGCGAAGCCACCCACCGCTTGTCGAGTAGTCGCCACCGAGCGCAGCGAAGCGTGGGCGTATCGAGACCGCTCGCACGTGATCTCGATACGGTCGTCGCAAGCTCCTCCCTACTCGATCAGCGGAGAGGAACGGTCGTCGCACGCTTCTCCCTACTCGATCAGCGAAGGTGGCGCGTGAAACTGGACCAGAAACAGCGAGACTCCCTTATCCACGGGAGTGGGGGAGTCTCGCCCTTGGAACACTACGGAATTCGAAGAGCACGATCAACGCCACACATCACCGCGATTCTCGGATGAGGACATCCCCTCGAGGCCGCCCTCGCGCAGCCAGGCAATCTGACGGGTCCGCGCCGAGGAAGTCACGGTGTGCCGCAGCGCAGCACGCACAGTGTCGGAGACGCCTGTCGTCCTCAGTTCCGCCCGGGCGGCAGCCAGCAGGTCGTCGTCCAGGTCAATGAGCCTCTTCGTCATGACGCCTCCGCGAAAAGGAATCCAAAAATGCCAGCAACAGCGAGACCTCCGTATCCACAGGTGGGGAGGTCTGCGCTCTCCATCCTACGGAGTCCGTCGACGGCAGTCACACCCTCACTTCGTTCGCACGTGGCTGCTCAATCAGCGAATGGCGCGATCGGCCATGTGGTCATGCCGGCACGTGTACCCTCGCCGTCCCCGACACGACCACCCGATCCTCGACAGTCGCCTGTATCACCAACTCCGCAACTCCTTCGTCGACACTCTCCACCCGCCCGCCGAGCTGCAGCGTCTCACCGATCGCCAGGGGAGAGACGAACCGGACCGAGAAAGCGCGCACATTCTCCACACCGACCAGGTCGGACGCGAACGCCGCGAGCATCCCGGCCTGCATCTGGCCCATCGAGATCACACCCGGTAGTCCGGCGCGCTGGGCGTAGGCGGCGTCGTGGTGCAGGGGATTGAAATCGCCTCCGGCACCGGCGAATCGGACGATGTCGGTCTGGGTGATCGGGCCGATGTCCCGCGGCTCGAGTTCCTGGCCGGCGGTCAGAGCGATCGGTGTGCGAATCATCATGCGCCCCTTTCGATGAGCACTTCACGCTGGGTCACGACGGTGTCACCGGCATCGTCGACCCACGAGGTTTCCAGCGTGACCAGCCGCATGGTCCCGCCGCGCTTGCCGTCACGGGTGGTGTCGTCGACCACTCGGCGCGTCCCGGTCAGCCGATCACCCACGACCAGTGGGCGTGCGTACTCCCACTCCACCGAACCGACCACCACGCGTTCGATCGCCAGGCCCAGCGCGGACACGAACCCGGCCTGGTCGCGGTGATGACCCGCCACCACCACATGCGTCGGGGTCGCCGGAATCGATTCGAAACCGGCCGCAGCTGCCACTTCGGGATCGGTGTGCACCGGATCGGCGGCATGTGTCGCCCGAGCGAACTCACGCACCTTACCCGCCTCTACCTCGAACGATACGACGTCGAGAACGGTCCCGACCGGTATCGTCTCGACGGATGAGCTCGTCATCGAAACCTCCCTAGATTTTTTGGTCTGACCTATTGTAACGTTGGTCCGTAACGATGTGGAGGTTCCTGATGGATCTGAGCGACTCGCCGGACGAAGCACAGTTCCGGACCCGTGTCCGCGACTGGCTGACCGAGGCCCTGCCCACCCTGCCCTGGCCCGAGCCGACGCGACTCGAGGACAAGCGAGGGTTCTGGTCGGTATGGCAGCGGAAGCTGTTCGACGCCGGATTCGCCGGGTTGTCGTGGCCGAAGGAATTCGGCGGTGCCGGCGCGGACGCGAAGGTCAAGGCCATCTTCAACGAGGAGATGGACCGGGCTGGCGCACCCGATCGGCTCAACATCATCGGCGAGGACTTCGCCGGCCCGACCATCGTCGCGTTCGGCAATGACGAGCAGAAGCAACGCTACCTGCAGCCGATCCTCACCGGCGACGAGATCTGGTGCCAACTGTTCTCCGAACCGGAATCCGGCTCCGACCTGGCGTCGCTGCGCACCAAGGCCACCAAGGTCGACGGCGGCTGGCGCATCCAGGGGCAGAAGATCTGGACATCGAGGGCACAGATCGCCGACAACGCCATCCTGCTCGCCCGCACCGGTGGCGGCGACCGTCACAAGGGCATCACCTACTTCCTGCTGCCGATGAACTCCGACGGCGTCACCGTCCGCCCCCTTGAACACATGCTCGGTGAGGCCGAGTTCAACGAGGTCTTCCTCGACGACGTCTTCGTGCCCGACGCCAACGTCGTCGGTGAGGTCGATGGCGGTTGGAAGGTCGCCATGGGCACCTTGGCTTTCGAGCGCGTCGGCATCGCGACCGGCCGCGTCAACACGACCCGGGCCGTCGTCGACCTCGTCGCTCAGATCAAGCGCAGCACCGCCGACGACGGCACCCCACTGGCGTCGAAAACCGCAATCCGCCAACGCATTGCCGACCTCTACGGCCGCGCACTCACGCACTACCTGATCGGTCAGCGCGTGATCACCGGTGCCGCCTCCGGACAACCGCCGGGCCCGGTCACCTCGATCGGCAAACTGTACTTCTGCCCACTCGTCGAGGACATCGCCGACTTCGGTCTGGAACTGTCCGATTTCGGTGGACAATTCGGACTTTCCGCCAACGACGATGACACCGACTTCGATGCCGACCAGCAACGCTGGCTGCGCCTGGCCTATCAGGCTCGCGGCACCGCCATCGCCGGTGGCTCGACCTTCATTCAACGCAATATCGCTGCCGAGCGTGTGCTCGGGATGCCCCGAAGCTGAACGGAGACATGATGAGTACCTATGTGTGGACTCCGAGCACCGACTACCTGGAGAACGCCAACGTCCTGCGTCTGGGTCGCGCTCACGGCATCGACTCGATCGGCGAACTGCGGCGTCGTTCCACCGAGGACATCGAATGGTATTGGGACGCAGCCATCACAGACCTCGGTATCCCGTTCGCCACGCCGTATGAGAAGGTCCTCGACACCTCCGGCGGTGTCGAGTTTCCGGATTGGTTCGTCGGCGGCACGTTCAACGCGGTGGATGCGTGCATCACGCGGTGGCTTGCCGAGCGGGCGGACGAGCCGGCGATTGTGCATGAGGCCGAGGACGGTTCGGTCCGCACGCTGACCTACGGCGAGTTGGCGGATCAGGTGGGTCGTGTTGCGGCCGGGTTGATCGAGTTGGGTGTCGGCGAGGGTGACGCGGTCGGTATCTATCTGCCGATGATCCCCGAAGCCGTGATCGCGTGTTATGCCGCAGCGGGTATCGGCGCGATTCTGGTGCCGTTGTTCTCCGGGTTCGCTGCACCGGCGATCGCGTCGCGTCTCAACGACGCCGAGGTGACCGCGATCGTGGTGGCGGACGGCACGATCCGCCGTGGCCGCACCGTGGACATGATCGGTGAGCTGGCCAAGGCGTTGCCGCAGACACCGTCGGTGCGGTCGGTCATCGCTGTCGACAATGTCGGTGGCACTGTCGATCTCGGCGATGGCGACGTGGCGACCGTGACCTGGGACAGCCTCGCCGGCGCCGACCGCGCACCGCATGAGGTCCAGCCCTTTCCCGCGATGCAGACTCTGATGCTGGGCTACACATCGGGCACGACGGGAAAACCCAAGGGCGCGGTGCACACGCACACCGGCTTCACCATCAAGGTCGCTACCGAGGTCGCCTACTCCTTCGACATCAACGCCGGTGACACGTTCTGCTGGATCACCGACATGGGATGGGTGATGGGCCCGCTGGCCGCGTTCGGTACTCACGCCAACGGCGCCACGCTGCTGCTGTATGAGGGCTCACCCGATGTCCCCGACGCGTGTCGGCTGTGGGATCTGGTGGCGCGTCATCAGATCACGATGCTGGGGGTGTCGCCGACGCTGATCCGGGCGTTGAAGTCGACCCCGCTGCAGGAGATCGCGAACCGGGACCTGTCCTCGGTGCACGTCCTCGGGTCCACCGGCGAACCGTGGGATCCGGACTCGTATAACTGGTTGGCCGACAACGTGTTCGGTGCCCGCGTCCCGGTCATCAACTTCTCCGGCGGCACCGAGGTCGGCGGCTCGTTCCTGGCGCCGTATCCGGTGGAGCCGATCCCGAGTTGCTCGTTGGGTGGGCCGTCGCTCGGCATGGATGTCGACGTCGTCGACAACAGCGGAAAACCGTTGCGCGGCAGCATCGGTGAACTCGTATGCCGACAGCCGTGGCCGGCGATGACCCGCGGGGTGTGGCACGACCGCGAGCGCTATCTCGAGTCCTACTGGTCGACCTTCCCCGGCATGTGGTGTCACGGCGACTACGCCCTGATCGACGACGACGGTCAGTGGTACATCCTGGGCCGCTCCGACGATGTCATGAACGTCGCCGGCAAGCGCCTCGCACCCGCCGAGGTGGAGTCCGTGCTGACCACTCATCCCGCGGTTGCCGAGGCGGCAGCGGTCGGTGTGCCGGACCCGAAGAAGGGGGAAACCGTGTGGGCGTTCTGGGTTCCCCGGCCCGGCGCAGACACCGAGGGCGTCTCCGAGGAGTTGCGCCAGCTGGTCGCGACCGGCGTCGGCAAACCCTTCGCTCCGGCCAAGGTGTGGACCGTCGACGCGCTGCCCAAGACGCGGTCGGCGAAGATCCTCCGGCGGGCGGTGCGGGCCGCCGCCATCGGCACCGACCCGGGCGATCTGTCGAGCGCTGAGAACCCGGAAGCCGTCGACGCCATCCGCGACGTCGTGCACGGCGCGGGCGTGAGCTGAGGAGCGAAGTATGCACTGGGAACTGTCCGACGAACAAGAACTGTTCGCAACGTCGTTGCGGGAGTGGATCTCCACGAAATTCCCCACTGACACCGTCCGTGAGCTGCACGCGAGTGACGCTGCTACCTTCACCGAAGCCTTGATCGGTGAAGGCTGGTGGGGCGTCGGCTACGCCGAAGAAGCCGGCGGGCAGGGCGGGGGAGCCCTCGAACTGGCCTTGGCTGCACGCGAATTCGGGCGGGCCGCCGTCCCCGATTCACGGTGGTTGGCCGCCGCGCTCGCCGCGCCGCTGCTGACCGACGACGAACTCTCCGCCCAACTCGACGGCGAGCGCCAGTTCGCGGTGACCATCCGCGCCGACCGTATACCGTCCTGGTCACCGGTTGCCACCGACGGCGCACGCCTGACCGGAACCTTCGAGCACGTCCTCGGCGCCGCCGATGCCGACGTGTACCTGGTGCCGGTCATCGGGCCCGACGGCCTGGCGGTGGCGCGGGTTGCGGCTGCTGACGCCACGGTGACGACCGAGAACCTCCTCGACCGATCCCGGTCGGCCGGTGCCGTGACCTTCACCGACGCCCCGATCACCGAGCTAGTGGCAGGGTCAGCGCTCGAGGACGCCGCGATCCGAGCCGCCGTCCTCGTCGCCGCCGATGCCCTCGGCGCTGCCGAACGCATGCTCGACCTGGCCGTCGAGTACAGCAAGCAGCGCAAGCAATTCGGCCAACTCATCGGTGGGTTCCAGGCCGTCAAACACGCCTGCGCGCAGATGTTGGTGACCGTCGAGGCGTCGTTCTCCATCGCGCTGTACGCGGCCGCGGCCGTCGACGCGGGCCTGGAGAATGCGCCGACCATCGCCGCCGTGGCCAAGGCACAGGTCACAAAGGCCGTCGCCGATCTTGCCGATTCGGCGCTGACCGTGCACGGCGCCATCGGCTACACCTGGGAACACGACCTGCACCTGTTCTACAAGCGTGCCAAGTTCGACCGCACCCTGTTCGGCACCCCCTCGACTTGGAACGAACGGATCGCGGCCGCCCTGCTCGACACCGCGAGCGAAAACACCTAAAGCAAACCCTTGCATTATTTGGTCAGTCCATTGGTATAGTTGTCTGACCGGAGAGATGGAGCACCGACGTGGATTTCGAACTGACAGATGACCAGATCACGATTCGTGACGCGGTCGCCGAGCTGGCGGCCAAGTTCGACGATCAGTACTGGCAGGAGAAGGACGAGAAGCACGAGTTCCCGACCGAGTTCTACAACGCCTTCGCCGAAGGTGGCTGGCTCGGGATCACCACCCCGGAGGAGTACGGCGGCCACGGCTACGGCATCACCGAGGCGTCGATCATCCTCGAGCAGATCGCCGCATCCGGTGCCGGGATGAACGGCGCCAGCTCCTTGCATCTGTCGATCTTCGGCATGCACCCGGTCATCGTGCACGGCAGCGAGGAACTCAAGCAGCGCACCCTGCCGCGCATCGTCAGCGGCGACCTGCACGTCTGCTTCGGGGTCACCGAACCCGGCGCCGGACTCGACACCACCAAGATCACCACCTTCGCCAAGCGCGAGGGCGACAAGTACATCGTCAACGGACGCAAGGTGTGGATCTCCAAGGCCGTCGAGTCGGAGAAGGTCCTGCTCCTGACCCGCACGCAGAAGTTCGACGAGTCGCCCCGCAAGACCGACGGCATGACGCTGTTCCTGACCGATCTCGACCGCAGCAAGGTCGACATCCGGCCGATCAAGAAGATGGGCCGCAACGCCGTCACCTCCAACGAGCTGTTCATCGACGGCCTGGAGATCCCCGTCGAGGACCGCGTCGGCGAGGAGGGCAAGGGCTTCACCTACATCCTCGACGGCCTCAATCCGGAACGCTGCCTCGTCGCTGCCGAAGCACTCGGCATCGGCCGCGCCGCGATGCGTGCCGCCGTCCGCTACGGCAACGACCGTGAGGTCTTCGGCCGCCCCATCGGCAAGAACCAGGGCATCCAGTTCCCGCTCGCCGACTCGCTGGCCCGCCTCGACGCGGCAGAACTCATGTTGCGCAAGGCCACCTGGCTCTACGACAACGGAAAGCCCTGTGGCCGTGAGGCGAACACCGCCAAGTACCTGTGTGCCGACGCCGGATTCGACGCCGCCGACCGCGCGCTGCAGACCCACGGCGGCATGGGTTACTCCGAGGAATACAACGTCGCCCGTTACTTCCGCGAAGCGCGACTGACCCGTATCGCACCGATCAGCCAGGAAATGATCCTCAACTACCTCGGCTCGCACGTCCTCGGCCTTCCCAGGAGCTACTGATGACCACATCATCCTCTGTCCCGCACGGCATTCAGGTGTTCGGACTCGACGGCCGCACCGCGCTGGTCACCGGCGCCGGTGGCGGCGTCGGCGCGGCGGTCGCCGAAGCGTTCGCCGCGGCCGGCGCCCGTGTGCTCGTCACCGACATCAACAAGGACGCGGCAGCCGAGGTCGCCGACCGGATCACCGCGAACGGTGGTGTGGCCGAACCCTTTGCCCTCGACGTCTGCGACGCCGACAACGCCCGTGACGCCGTCGCCGCGGCCGCACGTCTCGGCGACGGCACGCTGCACATCCTGGTCAACAACGCCGGCGTCATCAAGCCCGCCATGTTCCCGAAGATGGACGAGGGCAGGTTCCGGGCCGTGATCGACACCCACCTGATGGGCACCTACCACTGCAGTCACGCCGCACTGGAGTATCTGCCCTCCGACGGCACCGGACGCATCATCAACGTCACCTCGGCGGCCGGGCTCACCGGCACCATCGGCCAGGCGAACTACGGTGCGGCCAAGGCGGCCATTGTCGGCTTCACCAAATCCCTTGCCCGCGAACTCGCCAAACAGTCGGTGACGGTGAATGCTGTTGCGCCGCTGGCGGCGACCGCGATGACCGAGAACATCCGCAGCAACGAGAAACTCGCCGAGAAAACCCTCGCGCGGATTCCGCTGGGACGCTGGGCCTATCCCGACGAGATCGCCCCCACGTTCGTGTTCCTCGCATCGCCCGCGGCGGCCTACATCACCGGACAGGTTCTTCCGGTCGACGGCGGGACGGTGATCTGACGTGGCGCAGCGCATTACGGGTCCGTTCGTGGAGGCGGGCCGCGAGGTCGTCATCGCCGAGGCGGTGCGCACCCCGATCGGCAAATCCCACCCCGAGAAGGGCTGGTTCCGCGACACCCATCCCAACGCGATGCTCGCGGCGTGCTATCAGGATCTGGTGGCGCGCACCGGCATCGACCCGGCCGTCATCGAGGACCTGCTCATCGGTTGCACCGCGCCGTTCGGCGAGCAGTCCCGCAACATCGGCCGCAACGCCTGGCTGCAGGCCGGGTACCCGCCGGAGGTGCCCGCCACCACCCTCGACCGGCGCTGCGGATCGGCGCAGACCTCCGTGAACTTTGCTGCGGCACTGGTCTCCTCGGGAGTCCACGACGTGGTCATCGCCGGCGGCGTAGAGCACATGGGGCATGTCCCGATGAACTCGCCCGCCAAGATCAGCGAACTCTACGGCGAACCCTGGCCCGCAGAACTGCGCGCCCAGTACGACTTCGTCACCCAGGGTGAGAGCGCCGAACTCATCGCCGACCGGTGGAACATCTCCCGCACCGAGATGGACGAGTTCGCGGTCCGCTCACACGCTCTCGCGGCCGCGGCCATCGACGCCGGACGATTCGACAACGAGATGGTCCGGATGGAACTCGATGGCGAGATACGCCTGAGTGATCAAGCGGTGCGTCCGGGTACGTCGCTGGACACCCTCGGCAAACTCAAGACCGTATTCCGCGCGGACGGCCGGGTCACCGCCGGTAGTTCCAGCCCCATCTGCGACAGCGCCGCCGCTGTGCTGCTGTGTACCCGAGAGGCCGCCGAGCGTCACGGCCTGCGGATCCGCGCGCGGATCGCCGACCAGACCACCGTCGGTGTCGACCCGATCATCATGCTGACCGGACCCATCCCCGCCACCCGCAAGATCCTCGACCGTAACCGGTTGACCGTCAACGACATCGATCTGTTCGAGGTCAACGAGGCATTCAGTTCCGTGGTGCTGGCGTGGCAGCGGGAACTCAAGCCGGACGAGGATCGCGTCAATGTCAACGGTGGCGCGATCGCACTCGGCCACGCTGTCGGCGCCACCGGGTCGCGTCTGATCGCGTCGATCCTGTCGGAGATGGAACGCCGCGACAGCCACCTCGGACTGGTCACCATGTGCTGCGGCGGTGGGCTCGGCACCGGCACCTTGATCGAACGGGTCGAGTAGATGGTCGACTTCGGTGGTCGGCTGAAGCCGGGCATGGGCGTCTGGTGGAGTCAGGCGGCCGCCGAGCCGCGGCCACTGGTCGACGAACTCCTGGCCCAGGCACCCGCCGTCGGACCGCTCAAACTGTTCACCGGATTGAGCTGGAATGATCAATTGGCGCAGTCGATCTCACCCGCCGACACCATGGTCTCCTACGGCGGACTCGGTGCGCTACGGGCACTCGGTGATACCGACCAACTCGAAGTGGTGCCATGTCACTACTCGGCGTTGCCGCGGATGTTCGCCGAACATCGACTGCCGTGCGACGCCGGCCTGTTGCAGGTGTCGCCGCCCGACCGTGACGGCATGTGCTCACTCGGAATCGGTGTGGACTACATGGCCAACGCCGTCGACCACACCTCGCTACTGTTCGCCGAGATCAACCAGCAGATGCCGGCACTTGCGGGATCACCGCGAATCCCGGTGTCACGCTTCGCCGGGGTTGTCGAGACCGACCGTCCCCTCCAAGAAGAGGCGGTGCGGCCACCCGGCGACCTCGACCGCGCCATCGCCGCACACATCGCCGAACTGATCGACGACGGCGACACCCTCCAGGTGGGTATCGGATCGATGGGTACCGCGGTCCTCGACGCACTTGCCGGTCATCGCGACCTCGGCGTGCACTCGGGGATGGTCACCGACGGGGTCATGCGGCTCATCGACAAAGGGGTTGTCACCGGCGCCCGCAAACAGGTCGACGTCGGATTGGCGGTCGCCGGTACGGCATTGGGTTCCGCGGACCTGTACTCCCGTGTCTCCGATCTGCCGATGCTGTTCCGGCCGACCAGTTACACTCATGCGCCACAGGTCTTGTCGCAGCTGTCGTCGCTGGTCGCGGTCAACTTCGCGATCGAAGTGGACCTCACTGGCCAGGTCGGCGCAGAGGTGAGCCGCGGCACCTACCTCGGTGCGGTCGGCGGACAGGTCGACTTCGCGCGGGCCGCGGCACTGACCGGCCGGCGATCCATCATCGCGCTGCGGTCGACCATGCGCGGGCAATCATCGATCAAGTTCAACCTCGATGAGGGCATCGTCACCACCGCCCGCGCCGACGTCGACTGCGTCGTCACCGAACACGGCATCGCGCACCTGCGCGGACAACCGCTCGGCGAACGTCGCCGACGACTCATCGCCATCGCGGCGCCTGAGTTCCGCGACGAACTCGCCGGCGCGGTGCGCGCAGCTTCCTAGACAACCGCAATCACTACCGAAGGGACACAACAGCTATGAGCCATCGAGTCGCACTCGTCACCGGCGGGGCCCAGGGCATCGGCGAGGGCATCTCCCGCAAACTCGGAGAGGTCGGCTTCCGGGTCGCCGTCGCCGACCTGAATCTGGAAGCGGCACAACAGACCGCCAAGGAGATCGTGGCCGCCGGGGGAGAGGCCATCGCGGTACCGATCGACGTCACCGACACCGAATCGGTGAAGGCCGCTGTCGCGCAGATCGAGAAGGACCTCGGTCCGGTCGATGTCGCGGTCAACAACGCCGGCTGGGACGACTTCATGAAGTTCCTCGACACCACCGAGGACTTCTGGAACAAGATCCTCGACATCAACTTCAAGGGCGCGCTGCGCGTGAACCACACCGTCGTGCCGGGCATGATCGAACGCGGCTTCGGCCGGGTCATCAACATCGGCTCCGACGCCGGTCGCGTCGGCTCCTCGCTGGAAGCCGTGTACTCCGGCGCCAAGGGCGGCATCATCGCCTTCACCAAAACCCTCGCCCGCGAGGTCGCGACCAAGGGTGTCACCGTCAACACCGTGTGCCCCGGCCCCACCGACACCCCGGCACTGCGCAAGTTCGCCAACAACTCCGGCCAGGACGCCGACAAGGTCCTCGGCGGCATGACCCGCGCCGTGCCGATGAAGCGACTCGCCTCGCCGTCGGACATCGCGGTGGCCGTGGCCTTCTTCGCCTCGGACGAGACCGGCTACATCACCGGGCAGACGTTGTCGGTCAGCGGCGGCCTGACGATGGCATGAGTCGGGGGCCTGAGGCTTCCCGCTGGTCGCACCCGCCCACCCGCTGGTTGAGTAGCGACGTCCGAGCTTGCGAGGCCGACGCGTATCGAAACCACCTCCTCACGCGGCGCTTCCCCGCTGGTTGAGCAGCATCCGGAGCGCCAGCG
>NZ_JBSFQJ010000005.1:0-198303 GCF_053588655.1 Gordonia sp. NPDC003424 | reverse complement strand
AAGGAAGCGTTGTCGAAACCACCTCCTCACGCAGCGCTTCCCCGCTGGTTGAGCAGCATCCGGAGCGCCAGCGAAGGAAGCGTTGTCGAAACCACCTCCTCACGCAGCGCTTCCCCGCTGGTTGAGCAGCATCCGGAGCGCCAGCGAAGGAAGCGTTGTCGAAACCACACCACCCGCGACAGGATTACTGACATGACGACATTCGGGGTCAACGCCTTCGGCGTGGGCACGGGACGCGAGCGCTTCACCACTATGGTCGACCTCGCCCGGGAGGCCGAGGAGATCGGTTGCGCCGCGGTGTGGACCAGTGAGCTCTACAGCCGATCGGCCACCGTACCGATGGCCATGCTCGCCGCCGGCACGGAGACCATCTCGATCGGCACCAATATCGCCTATGGTGTCGGCCGCAGTCCGCTCATGTGGGCGGCCGAAGCGCGCGACCTCGACGAACTGTCTGGTGGCCGAATCATTCTCGGCCTCGGCAATGGCACCCCGAAGATGATGGAGGCCTGGCACGGGGTCAGCGGCGAGGCCCCGGCCGAACGCATGGCCGAGTTGCTCACCGTACTCAAGAAGCTGTGGCACCTGCACCAGGGCCCGGTCGACCACGACGGCCGGTTCTACCAGCTGCACATCGCGCCCACCTCGGATGTGTCCGAGCCCGTGCGGCCCGAGATTCCGATCTGGATCGCCGGCGTCAACAAACTGATGCTGCGCACCGCCGGTCAGCACGCCGACGGTCTTGTCGGACACCCGATGTACACCGCCGACTATGTTCGGGGTCCGGTTGCCGAGGAGATCGCCAAGGGCGCAGCGCTCGCCGACCGCGATCCGTCGGACGTGACCATCATGGGCATCCGGATGTGCGGTATCGACGACGACGTGGACAAGGCCCGACGGCAGATCGCCTACGCCATCGGCCAGTACGCGGCCTCGCGCGTCTACGACCGACTCTTCGCGCTGCACGGCTGGAGCGCCGAGCAGGACCAGATCCGCCAGGCCGCCCGCGCCCGCGATACCGAGGGTGTCATCGCCGCGGTCACCGACGACATGATCGACACCATCGCCATCGCCTGCACCCCAGCCGAATTCCCCGATGCCCTTGCCCGCATCCCCGACGGCTTCGACCACCTCGACCTCATCGCCCCACCTTGGGGACTCACCGATGCCGAAACCCGAGCCATCAACGGCCACATCCTGGCCGGCCTGCGCCAGTACCTTTCGGTTCCTGCCGCTGGTTAATACGCCGCCCCGCTCGCAGAGTCCCCCGCCCTACCGCTGGTTGAGCAGCCCCCGAGGCGTTAGCCGAGGCGGCGTCCGTCGAAACCAGCTGTCCTGCAACCAACACACAGAGGTTTCGACGCGCTCGGCTCACGTCGCCGGGCTTGCTCAACCAGCGGAAAGGGAGCGGCTTCGCTGGTTGAGCAGCGACGAGCGAGCGCAGCGAGCCCGACGCGTGCGAAACCACTCGGGCAAGCGTATTAAAGAGGTTTCGGTAATAGGGTGTGTCAATCAGCGCTAATCCTGTTGAGCTGCTGGATAATTGATGCATGGAATCAAATCCCACACGGGGTGGAACACGGAAGAAGAGCGGGAAATCCAGCGGTGACAGGGATTTCGACGCTTTACGGGATCGGCGCATGCGAGCAGCCGACATGTTCGCCGCCGGGAAGCGTCAGGTCGAGGTTGCCGCCGAATTGGAGGTGTCCCAGCAAACCGTGTCGCGCTGGTTCAAGGCCTGGTCCGAGGGTGGGCGCGACGCGCTCGACGGCGCACGCCGAGCCGGCCGCAAGCCGTGGCTCACCGATGAACAGATCGCGGAGTTGGAAACCGAACTAACCAAGGGCCCCAAGGCTAATGGCTTCGTTGCCGACATGTGGACCCTCGACCGGGTCGGCGAGGTCATCGAGCGGATGTTCTCGGTCCACTACTCACGCACTCAGACCTGGTCGATCCTGCGTGACCGGCTCGGCTGGACCCGCCAACGCCCCGCCCGCCGCGCCGTCGAACGAGACGAAGACGCTATCGTCACCTGGCGCAAGAAGGAATGGCCACGCATAAAAGAATAGCGCGGCGCCTGGGCGCCTGGATCTGCTTCCAAGACGAGAGCGGCTTCTCGTTACTGCCAGCAGTCCGCGCGACCTGGGCGCCACGCGGCGTCACACCCGTTCTCCACCATCGCTTTTCCTGGAAACGCATGTCGGTCTCCGGCGTGCTGGCCTACCGGCCCGACCGCAGCGAATCAGCCTTTTCCTACAGTCTGCGCGCCGGGTCCTACAACACCGAGACACTCATCGAGTTCCTTGCCGGCCTGCATGACCACTTCAACGGAGTACCGGTGATCGTGATCTGGGACGGCCTACCCTCGCACCGCTCCCGGGCGATGAAAGCCTGGCTCGACACCCAGAAGCACTGGCTGCGCACCGAACGCCTGCCCGGCTACGCCCCCGAACTCAACGCCATCGAACAAGTCTGGGGCAACATCAAATCCACAGAGCTCGGCAACCTCTGTCCCGACACCATCGAAGAAGCACGCATCGCCGCCGAAGCCGGACTCAACCGCGTCGCCGCCAGTCACGATCTCTGCTACGGCTTCCTCAACCACACCGGACTTTCTTTGTGACTAGCACTCACCCTATTACCGAAACATCTTTAGCGCTTGTGTCACCCCTCCCGCAGATCGATCTCCGTACGCTCCTCAACCTGCACAACGGCTTCGGCATATCCGTGCACGTGCTTGGTCATCCGACGGGTCGCTGCCGCGGAGTCACCGGCCTTGATGGCGTCGGTGATCGTCTTGTGTGCCTTGTACGTGGTTTTGCGCACCTCGTCGTCGACGAACGCCTTGTTCTCGGTGGAACTGTAGATGGCGGTGGAGAGTGCGGTCATGAATCCGGTGAGCAGTTCGTTGTGGCTGGCGACCGCGACACCGATGTGCCAGTCGACGTTGGCCTGCAGAAACCGTTCGAGCGGGATGTCGAGATCGCCGAGCGATGTGTTCGCCGCTTCGAGCGCGACGATGTCGTCGTCGTTGCGGTACTTCGCCGCCAGTCCCGCGCATGCCGGCTCGATGGCCTCACGCGTCTCCAGCAGGTCGGTCAGTCGTAGTTGCTGTCCGCGGATGAGCAGGTTGACCGACGTGGCCACGGAGTCGCCGCCTGGTTGCTGAACAAACGCGCCACCGGAGCGACCGGTCTTGATCACGACGAGGCCCTGGACCTCGAGAATCCGCAGCGCCTCACGCACCGTGGTGCGGCTCATCCGGGTCTGCGTGACCAGCTCGCGTTCCGGCGGTAGGGCAGTGCCCTCGGGAAACTCGCCGCGCAGGATGCGTTCACGCAGGTCATTGGCCAGGACGTCGGATGCCTTGGGCACCTGCATCGGTTGTAGCTGAACCGGGTGTCGTGCAACCGCGCTGGACTCGGCCATCACTACCTGCTTTCTGTGCTTATGGTCGTACCTAATTTATCAGTACCAACAGGCTGCATGCGACCGTATCGGCGCGGAGTGTCACGCTGCGGTATTTTGGTCATACCAAAATAATGGTTGACTTGAAGTGTCGGTGTCGATAGCGTCGAATGAAGGCTTCGACGACGCCCTCCGCTAGCGCTCCGGGCTGCTCAGCCGGCGGAGGACGGCCCCGCTGGGTGTATTGAACGGCCACTCCGGCGAGCTCGGTCGGCTCAGGCATAGGTGTCGGCGCAGACGAACAGACGAAATGTGAGGACGAAAATGGCGGATCAGCCGCAGGACGTGGTCACCTGGAAGGCGGTGTCCCCGGGTATCACCGCGGTCACGCTCGAACGCCCCCCGGCGAACGCGCTGGGTATCCCGCTGCTCGACGGTATGCATCTGGCCATGGATGCCGCAGAGAAGGCCGGTGACGTCAAGGTCATGGTCATCAGCTCGGCCATTCCGGGCTTCTTCGCCGCGGGCGCCGACATCAAACACCTGTCATCCATCGACGCGACGAGCTTCACCGCCTACGGCGACAAGATGCGTGAGGTCAACGACCGCCTCGCCGCATCGCAGTGGATCTCCATCGCCGCCATCGACGGCGTCGCCCTCGGCGGCGGCCTCGAACTCGCGATGGCCGCCACGCTGCGCGTCGCGGGCCCCAACGGCCGATTCGGGCTCCCAGAGGTGAAGCTCGGCCTGATCCCCGGTGCGGGCGGCACCCAACGACTCCCGCGTCTCGTCGGCCGCGGCCGTGCCCTCGACATCATGCTCACCGCACGCCAGGTGCTCGCCGACGAGGCCTTCCGCATCGGACTCGTCGACCGCCTCACCGACGGCGATGTCACCGCAGCCGCGCTCGAGTTCGCCGAGCAACTTCTCGGCCCGTCGCTGCCGGCGCAACTGTCGGTGGTCCGGACTGTCGACGCGGCCTTCGACCTGCCGTTCGATCAGGGTGCCCGTTTCGAGGTCGAGCAGATCCAGTCGCTGTTCGAAGACGGTGAAGCGGCCGAAGGCATCCGCGCCTTCGTCGACAAACGCAAGCCGCAGTTCCGCTGACCCCAATCCGCGTGGAGTACAAGGAGTCCAGATGAAGACCCTCGACCAACGGTTCGAGACATTCCTCGCCGAAGAGGTGAAGCCGGGCATCGTCGTCGTCACCCTCAACCGGCCCGACCGCTACAACGCGATGACCAACACCATGTTCATCGAACTCGAACAACTCGCCTGGGGCCTCGACACCGAAGACGACCTCCGCGTCGTCATCATCACCGGCGCGGGCAAGGCGTTCTGCTCGGGTTACGACCTCGCCGACGCCGACAACCTCCCCAGCCTCGGCGCACTCGGCATGCTCGATCAACAGGAACGCGCCGCGCGAGCACTCTCGGCGATCCGCTCCATTCGGGTACCGGTCATCGCGGCGGTCAACGGCGCCGCCGCCGGCGGCGGATTCTCCCTCGCGCTGGCCGCCGACATCCGGATCGGCAGCAGCGCAGCGAAATTCAATGCTGCCTTCGTCCGCATCGGGCTCTCGGCCGGTGACCTCGGCACCTCCTGGCTGCTCCCCCGGCTGATCGGTCCCGCCAAAACCAGCGAGATCTGCTTCACCGGACGCATCGTCGGGGCCGACGAAGCCGCCGACCTGGGACTGGTCAACTGGGTCAGCGACGACGACGTGGTCGCCGACGCGCTCGGTCTCGCCGAGCAGATCGTGTCGAACTCCCCTGGCGGAGTGCAACTGTCCAAGCGGGCACTGCAGGCCAACCTCGAGGTCGGCTCCTATGCCGCTGCGCTCGAGCTCGAGAACCGCGGACAAGCGCTGCTCACCCGCAGCTCCGACATGCCCGAAGCCCTGGCCGCGTTCAAGGAGAAGCGCCCGCCGGTGTTCCAGGGCAACTGACCGCGACTTTCACCCCACCGAGCAGAGCAGGCCACCGATGAGCATCGACTTCCCCTCCCTCGATACCCTGACCTTCACCGAAGCCGAACCGGGCATCGGCATCCTGCGGATGAACCGGCCCGACCGAATGAACTCGCAGACCGTCGCGATGTTCCACGAATACCTGGCCGCAGGACGGGCGCTGCGGGACAGCGGATTGCGCACCCTCATCGTCACCGGCACCGGTGAACGGGCCTTCTGCGCCGGCTTCGACCTCGACGAGATCGACGTCATCACCAAGATGGGCGTGCGGGAGTTCTTGAAGTTCCAGGAAACCGCCACGGGCGGCATCCAATCCATCCGGCACCTGCCGTTCCCGGTGATCGCCGCCATCCACGGGCCGGCCACCGGCGGCGGGTTCGCCCTCGCTCTCGCCGCCGACATCCGCCTGGCCGCGCCGACCGCCAAGATGAGTGCCGCATTCGTGAAGGTCGGTCTGTCCATGGGGGAGTTGGGCACCTCCTTCAACCTCGCTCGTCTGGTTGGCCCGGCGCGTGCAGCCGAGATCGGGTTCACCGCCCGCATCGTCGAGGCCGACGAAGCGCTGCGGATCGGACTCGTCAATCAGGTTGTGCCGTCCGACGATCTGCTCGACGAAGCGATGGCGATGGCCCGGCTCATCGCGCAGAACTCGCCCGGCGGCGTCCGTATGTCCAAGCGTGCAATCCAGCGAAACAGTGAAATCGGTTCGTATGAAGCCGCGTTGGAACTCGAGAACCGCGGACAGGCGCTGTTGACCCGCACCGACGACATGCCCGAAGCGCTCGCTGCGTTCAAAGAGAAGCGCGCACCCCAGTTCACCGGACGGTGAGCGGCGTGGACTGGGACTGGAGCAAGGCAGATCTCGCACGGTTGCGCGAGTTCCTCGCCGCCCGCGACATCGTGCGCGGACCGATCACCACCAAACGGATCGGCGACGGACACTCGAACCTCACCTATCTGGTCACCGACGGCACCGACACCGCCGTCGTCCGCCGGCCACCGCCGCCGCCGATCCCGCCCGGCGCCAACGACATGCTGCGTGAGGCACGCATCATGTCCGCGCTGTGCGACACACCGGTACCAGTGCCGGAGGTGCTGGCCACCGCGGACGAGGGTGAGGTCATCGACGTTCCGCTGTATGTCATGTCCTTCGCGCCGGGCCCTGTTGTCACCACCGCCACACCGGCGCCGCTCGACGTTCCCGCACAGCGCCGCGCGATCGCCGAGAATCTTGTTGACACTCTGGCCGCCCTGCACGCAGTCGATTGGCGCGCCATCGGTTTGGGCGACCTCGGCCGACCCGAAGGGTTCAACGCCCGCCACGTCGCACGGATGCGTCGTCTCGTCGCCGACGAGAACGGTGACGCACCTGCCGGATTCGCCGACATCGACGCCTGGCTGCTCTCCAACACACCCACCGAATCCGATGCGACCCTGGTGCACTGCGACTTCCGCATCGGCAACGTCGTCCTGGAACCCGATGCCCCCGGCCGCCTCGCCGCGGTCCTGGACTGGGAACTGTGCACCCTCGGCGACCCGCTACTGGACATCGGCTACTTCCTGGCCACCGTCCCCGAACCCGGTCATCCACCCAACCCGACCGCTGGCCTCGGCACCGCGATGCTCGAAGACGGGTACCCGACCCGCACCGAACTCCGCGACCGCTATGCACAACAGAGCGGACGCGACCTGTCGAACCTGGAGTGGTACACCACCCTCGCGCTGTGGAAACTCGCGGTGCTCTACGAATACAGTCGCCGCCGTGTCGTCGACGGCATCGGGGACCCGTACTACGCCGACCCCGCACTGGTACAGAGCTTTCTCGACGATGCGCGTCGTTCAGCGGGACTCGTCCCCGCAGGCTCGCCACAACGCTGACAGATCAACGACAGCAAGGAGATCCGATGCCGACCGACACCACAACCTTCCACGATCCGCTGGTCGGACCCGATGCGACGGATCTACCCGCCGGTTTCTTCGACCGCGCCATGTTCAACCTGCACCCGCGCCACGGCACCGCGCCGTCGATCATCATGGGCTTCGGGTTCTACCCGCTCAAGGATACCGTCGACGGATATGTGCTCGTCAGCAGCGACACCGAGCAACGCAATCTCCGCTACGCGAGCGTGCTCAGCGCCACCGACCGTGACGGCGCCGGCCCCTTCCGCTTCGAACTGCTCGAACCAAACACCGCATGGCGTCTCCGGTTGGGCCCCAACGAGATCGGCGTCGAGTTCGACGTCACCTGGCGTGCGCAGACACTGCCGTGGTTCGGCACGGTCGCCGTCGCCAACGACTCTGCGACCCCGACCTCGTTCGATCATCTGTTCCAGCCGGGCCACTACAACGGCACGCTGACCATCGACGGCATCACGCAGTCCGTCGACGGCTGGTACGGCCAGCGAGACCGCTCCCGCGGCGTCCGCACGATGTCGGGCGGGCAGGGTCTGCACATCTGGTATCAGGCGCAGTTCCACGACTTTTCGATCGGCTTCCTGCTCGTCGAGACCCGCGACCATCACCAGATGCTTCTCGAAGGCGCGGTGATGCACGAGAACGGCCTCGTCGACACCATCACCGACGTCCGCCACGATCTCACCTTCGACGCGAATCGTGATCTGGTGGAAGGGATTGTCGAGGTCGACACCGTCTCCGGACAGACCTACCGAGCGGGGGCCGACGCCCGCGCCGGTGGCGGCTACATGGCGGGCGGCGGATACGGCGGCCACCACGGCACACATCTCGGCGTCGACCACGTCGAGTCCGATCGATACCCGTTCGACGGATCGGTCAACCCCAGTACCCTCGACTCCGCGCTCACCGACCGGCTGTGCGCCTTCACGTCCGACGGGCAGCAGGGGACCGGGATCTTCGAGTTCGCATTGACACGCAGTCGGTCGTATCGGTATCAGCCGTCGCTCGCGCCCCGTCGGGACATGTAAAGAAACTTCACACATCAGCGCCGACATGTAAAAAATTCGCCAAAAACTTTACATATGCCGGTGGGGCTGGGATGCTGCGCAGATGGCCATATGGAAGCCGGATAGACCCTACAACGCGTTGCCACGTCCGCCGAAACCGTCGGATGTGGAGTCCACCGCGGTGCTCAAGGCGGCCATTACAGCGAACCGGGCACTGGCCCAACTCGATCAAGCAGCCGTCTCCATTCCCAACCCGACCGTCATGATCAACACGATTCCGCTGATCGAGGCGCAGGCCAGCTCAGAGATCGAGAACATCGTCACGACCACCGACGACCTTTTCCGATTTCTCGATGACGACGACTCAGCAGACCCGGCAACCCGGGAGGCGTTGCGGTATCGCACCGCGCTCCGCGTCGGATTCGACGCGACCCTGCACCGCCCACTGACCACAGCGACTGCGGTCAGCATCTGCAGCACCATCAAGGGGCGGGACATGCGCATCCGTGACCTGCCAGGTACCCGTCTCGCTCATCCAACCTCCGGGGTCGTCACCTACAGCCCGCCCGAGGGCGTCGATGTGATCACCCGCAAACTCGCCGACTGGGAGACCTTCATCCACGCCGACGACGGCCTCGACCCTCTGATCCGGATGGCTGTCGCCCATTACCAATTCGAAGCAATCCACCCGTTCGCCGACGGCAACGGGCGCGCCGGCCGAATTCTCAATGTCCTGATGCTCAGTCAGGCCGGCCTGCTTCGCTCGCCGATCCTCTACCTGTCGCGGTTCATCATCGAGACCAAGGATGACTACTACCGAAAGCTGTTGGCGGTCACCGCGGACGGTTCCTGGCACGACTGGATTCTGTACATGCTGCGCGGAGTCGACGTGTCGTCGCGATCGGCACTGCGCAAGATCACCGCGATCCGGGACCTGCAGGAGTCCTTTGCTCATCGAGCGCGTGCGGCCACTCGTGGCGGGTCGGATGCCGAACTGTTGAATGTTCTATTCGAGCAACCGTATTGCCGGATTTCGGTGGTGGTTGAACGCTGCGGTGTGTCGCGTCCGACGGCCACCGCCTGGCTCACTGCGCTGTCAGCGGCAGGGCTTCTCGACGACGTCAAGGTCGGTCGCGATCGTCTGTTCATCAATCGGGCCCTACTCGACACCCTGTCGCGTCGGGAAATCGACTGAGCGCCTTCATGGACATCAACCCCGCCTACGACGGCCACCTGTTGGTAATCCCCAAGCGCCACAGCACCGATCTCCTCGAGATTGGCAGCCGGGAGTGCCGGGTAACCCGGAGACCATCAGCGCGGTCGGCAACCAATTGTCTGCCGTATTGTCCTGATATCGCCTGCTTTTCAGATGCCACCGGGTTGGCGTGGATCTCTGGGGGACGCGCACGCGCGTATCTCGCTCGCGGCTGCCGTGACGATCCGGCAAGTAGGAAGTACGGACCGCGATGACCGGACGTCTGCACTGGCGATGACCTGTTGAGTGGCAAAGTGGGAACCAACAAGGAGGAGTTCGCCGAGGTATCGAGCGCATCGGTGGTGCCGCCCATCCCGTGGGTACAAGCGATCGACATCTCCAACGCGCTGCTGTTTCTCGCGTCCGACGAAGCCCGCTACATCACCGGTGTGCCGCTGCCGGTGGATGCGGGGAATATTTTGGTGCGAGCTACGGGTGGTCTCGATACGTCCGGGCTCGCAAGCTCGCTCGGACTACTCGACCAGCGGAGGGGTGCGATCAGCGGAGTGGCCCCTCCCGCTGATCGAGTAAGGGAGGAGCTTGCGACGAGCGCATCGAGATCACTTGTCGGTTTCGGTCTCGATACGTCCGGGCTCGCAAGCTCGCTCGGACTACTCGACCAGCGGAGGGGTGCGATCAGCCGAAAGGGCCTCACACGCTGCGCTGCGCCTTACTCGTCTCTGACGCCGCCTTGGAACTCTCCTTGATCTGCTGCCAGTCGGCATCGGACAGACTGGTCAACCCGGCGAATGTGCCCGGCCCGGCGAGCATTTGACCACCATCCATCGCGATGCACTGCCCGGTCAGATAGTCGCACGCATCCGACAGCAGGAACATCGTCAGGTTGGCGAGTTCCTCGATGGTGCCGGCGCGACCGGCGGGGATCTGATCGGTCTGGGTGGCGCCGACCGAACTCTTGTCGGTGGGGTTGAGCATCTCCCACGCGTAGTCGGTCGGGATCGGGCCGGGGGCAACGGCATTGACGCGGATGTTGTATTTCGCCCACTCGACGGCCAGCGACATTGTCATCGAATGCACGGCGGCCTTGGCCATCGCCGACGGCACCACGAACGCCGACCCAGTCCACACCCAGGTGGTCAGGGTGGACAGAATACTGCCAGGCAGGCCGTCGGCGATCCATCGCTTGCCGGCGGCGTGGGCGGTGTGGAAGGAGCCGTTCATCACGGTGCTGGTGATGGCCGAGAACGCCCGCGGACTCAGATCTTTGGTCTGCGCGATGAAGTTGGCGGCCGCGTTGTTGATGACGCCGGTCAGCGGGCCGTGCTCGGACCAGATCTGTCCCATCGTCGCATCGACGTTCTCGTATTCACGGACGTCGACGGTGTGGAAGTGCACCGACCCGGGCCGCGGCTCGGATGCCTCGGCCGCCGCCTCGGCGAGTACGGTTTCGCGGCGGCCCCAGAGGTGCACTTCGGCGCCGTGCTCCACGAGGTGGCGCGCCACCCCGCGGCCGAGGCCGGTGCCGCCTCCGGTGATCAGGATGCGTTTGTCGGCCAGGAGTTTCGAAGAGTATGTCTCGCTCATCGGTACCTCATTCGTGGGTGGGGATCGGGTGGTTTACAGCCCGACGCTCTTCGCGATGATTTCGCGTTGAATTTCGTTGGTGCCGCCGTAGATCGGCGGTGCCAGGGCGCGTCGGACTTGGCCTTCCATGCCGTATTCGCGGGCGTAACCGTAGCCGCCCATCATCTGCATCGCCTCCAGTGAGGTGTTCTTGGCGACTTCGGTGCAGCGCATCTTGGCCATCGAACTCTGCAGCGACAGTTCGTCTTCGAGTCCGGCGTCGATCTTGGCCGCAACGTCGTAGACGAATACCCGGGCCAGTTCGATGTCGGTGGCGAGATCGGCGATGCGATGGCGTAGCGCCTGGAACGATGCGATCGACTGACCGAACTGCTCGCGTTCCTTCGCGTAGGCGATGACATCGTCGAGGGCCCGACGGGCCGCGCCCATACTCATGGCGGCGATGATCATGCGTTCGATCGCGAGTCCGCGCATCAGTTGTTTCCATGCATTGCAGGGTGTTCCGACTACGGCCGATACCGGCACCTCGACGTCGGTGAAGAACACATCGTTGCAGGTGCGCGGTTCCATGGTTTCGATGCCGCGGATGGTCAGTCCAGGTGCCGACGTCGGCACCATCAACAGGGTCATGCCCTGATGCTTGGTGCCCGTCGAATCCTCGCGCGCCAGCACCAGAATGTGCTCGGACACATGGGCTGCCGAGATCCAGGTCTTCTGCCCGTTGAGGAGATACCGGTCGCCGTCGCGGCGGGCGGTGACCCGAAGCCCGGCCAGATCCGAGCCGGCACCGGGCTCACTGAGCGCGATCGCCTCGAGGCGCCCGGCCACCAGGTTGGTGACGATGGTCTTCTTCTGCTGCTCGTTGCCCCATCGAACATAGGTTTGCGCGGCGGTCAAGCCGGTGGAATAACCGGTGATTGGGGCGAGTCCGCGGGCGGACTCCTCGAGGAAGATGCATTCGTCGACAAAACCCGCACCGCCGCCACCGAATTCCTCGGGCAGCGAGACGCCGAGCCATCCGTGGCGAGCGAAGTCGGCGAGCACCTGCGGGCTGTTGGAGAGTGTTCCGCCGTCGGTCAGCGCGTCGCGCTGGGCGACCGTGGCGAGTTCACGGCGACAATACTCCCGGATCGCCGCCGCGAACTCCCGCTGCTCTGGTGAGTACTGCATGTCACTTCCCGCGGTAGGGGGTGAAGTCGGGCTTGCGCTTCTCGTTGAACGCGGTGATGCCCTCGCGGGCTTCGGGGGTCTCGCCGAAGATCTCCAGCGTGGAGTACGCCATCTGCCCGACGCTGACGAAGTGTTCGGTGTCGGTGTTGAGTGACTGCTTGAGCACCTTGAGAGCGGTGGGGGAGAAGTCGAGCATCTGATCCGCCCAGGCGCGCACTTCGTTGCGGAGTTCGGCGGCCGGTACAACCTTGTTCACCAGACCCCAGTCGAGTGCTTCTTCGGCCGAGAGGCGGCGCAGCATGAACCAGATCTCGCGGGCCCGCTTCTCGCCCACGACGCGGGCGAGGTAGCCCGAGCCCAGGCCGGCGTCGAAGGAACCGACGCGCGGGCCATTCTGACCGAACTGGGCGGTGTCGGCGGCGATGGTGAGGTCACACAGGACATGCAGCACATGTCCGCCACCGATGGCCAAGCCGTTGACCGCGGCGATGACCGGCTTGGGGTTGTCGCGGATGACGCGGTGCAGCGACTCGACCTCGAACAATCCGCTCTGCGACGGGCCGTAGTCGCCGGTCTCCATGCGTTGCTTCTGGTCACCACCGGCGCAGAACGCCTTATCGCCGGCACCGGTCAAGCAAACGACGCCGACCTCCGAGCTGGCCCAGGCACGCTTGAACGCGAGGATGAGCTCGTCAACGGTCTGGGCGCGGAACGCGTTGTAGCGCTCCGGGCGGTTGATGGTGATCCAGGCCAGTCCGTTCTCGACCTCGTAGGTGATGTCGCCGAATTCGCTCATCAGACGTCGGTGTCCCTTCGTTGTGTCGTGTTGTGAAGCGGCCAATCGCAGTTATGGACTGACCATTTGCATCACAGTACCTTTTCGCGCGCTCCCGAGCAATACTCCACCACGCGCCGGGACAGATAGGTGGCAACTTCAGCCCTGCGGTGGCGCGGATGTCACCCCCATGGGGGATTTGATGTCGCGGCGGGGGAGTATCGCCCGTCGATCCTGGTGTGGTCTGTGTCACCGGATCTACGGTCATGCCATTCGACCGAACAACGCCGAAAGCCGAATACCCAAGAAAGGCAGTGTCAGACCGTGATCACCGCAGCAGACACCGACTATCACGAGAGCGACCCCTCTGAGCACACGTGGGCCGAGACGATTGTGTGCGTTTTCTCGGTCCCCGAGGCGGGGATCCTGGGCAACGCCTATGTCCTGTCCCGCCCCAACGTGGGTGCCACGATCTCCGGGGTCGTCGTGCACTCCGGGTTCTGCGCCCCGCACGAGATCGACTTCACCGACCCGCAGGTGCACGTGCCGGCGCCGGACCGCTTCTCGAAGTTCGAGTTGGCGAGTGGGCTGGCATTCGAAGCCACCAACGCGCCGCGCGACTTCCGGGTCAACTACGAGCATGCCTTGGGTGAGTGTCGCTTCGACCTCAATTTCGAAGGACTGCATGAACCGTTCGATGTCCACGACCCGTCACACAACCCGTTGGTGGACGCGTCCGCCGGCGACCTCGACACCGGCCTCGGCGATGTGTGGGCCAACGGTCACTACGACATGATCGGTCACGTCACCGGCACCCTCGAGCTTCGCGGTCACAGCTACGACGTCGACTGCTATGACGGTATGGATCGGAGCTGGGGTCCCCGTGCCGAGATCGGTAACCGGGGTGCAGCGTGGATACACGTCACCTTCGGTGCGGAATTCGGGCTTCACCTGGGTATGGCACTGGATATGCGTAACGGTGAGATCGTGTACGACGGCTTCCGCTTTGGGTACGTCGTCGAAGACGGCGAGATGTTCGGCATCACCGACGCGACCGTGGAGGCGTCGCGCGTGGATCTCGTGGCCGTCTCGAATCACATTACGGCAGTGGATGTTCGCGGGAAGCGTCACGAGTTCTACGGGGCTGCCGTTGGCGGTGCGCCCTGGTACAGCTTCAGTCCGGCCTACGTCAGCGCGCAGAGTCTGTTCCGCTACGAGGATCGCGGGCGCGTGGGATTCGCCGAAGCCACCGACGTCCTCGGACTCGAGTTCCTTGCCCAGCGGGTCAGCCGCCATGGCCGCATGCGTCCCCAGACTGCCTGAGCAGCAGCACCATCAACCCGTCACGAAGCACCGCAACGCCGGGCCCGCAGGGGTCGGGCAAGAGGAGTCACCATGCCACGTTCCATCACCGCCGCGCTCGCCCGCGAATCCGGCGGACCGTTTGACGTCGAGAAGGTCGAGCTGGCCGATGTCGGCCCGAGAGAAGTTTTGGTCGAGATTCGCGGTGTTGGCCTGTGCCACACCGATATCGCCGCTCGCGACGGATTCTTCGGCCTGCCCTATCCCATGGTCTTGGGACATGAGGGCAGTGGCGTCGTCGTCGAGGTCGGCCCCGATGTGCGCTCGGTCGAACCGGGCGATTGGGTCGCACTCTCCTTCGCGTCGTGTGGAGAATGCAAGCAATGCACGGATAATCGCCCCGCATACTGTCGCGAGTTCGGCGCGCGGAACTACGGAGGAGGTGTCCGTGCCGACGGGTCGACCGCGATCACACAGGATGGTGAGGCCGTCGTCGGCGACTTCTTCGGGCAGTCGTCCTTCGCCACGCATGCCCTCGCATCCGAACGCAACGTCGTCAAGGTTGATCGCGATGTGCCGCTCGAATTGGTGGGCCCGCTCGGCTGCGGCATCCAGACCGGAGCAGGAGCGGTACTGAACAGCATGAACTGCGCTGCGGGAGAATCGATTCTCGTCCTCGGAACCGGGCCGGTCGGACTCGCAGCAGTGATGGCCGCGCGAATCCGACGGGTGCGCGCCGATCATCGTCAGTGATCTCGATGAACGACGTCGAGAACTCGCGATCGAATTGGGTGCGACACATGCACTCGACCCGTCACTGGGCGTGCTGGACGAGCAGGTTCGGGCGATCGTGCCCGACGGCGTCGACTACGCCTTCGACACCACTGGTATCCCCGCCGTACTCGAGCAAGCCATCGGGGTCATCGCCCCCCTCGGCACACTGGGCTTTGTCGGCGTCCCGCACGACCTCGCGGCCACCGTCGCTGTTCCGATCGTCCCTGCGATGGTCACCGGCCTTACGCTCCGCGGAATCACCGAAGGAGACAGTGATCTCACGACGTTCATCCCGTATCTCCTCGAACAGTATCGAGCCGGCGAATTCCCCTTCGACCGGATCATCACCACATACTCCTTCGACGAGATCGACCGTGCGGTCACCGACCAACTGCAGGGCGCGGTCGCGAAAGCCGTACTCGTCCTGTGAGCCACCACATCCTCGACCATCACAACCCACTGACCACAGGAGGAAACACATGACGACATCGATGACGCAACCCGGGACACGGGTCGAAGCCAGTGTCGACGCCGTGCTCAAACGCAAGCTCGACCGCCGGGGGTCGGTCGTCCACGAACAACCCGCAATTGCGACCGTTTCCACACGGCTGCACCAGTTCCTCGCGAACCGCGTAGACGGTGACTTCTCCATCGAGGGGATCGGCCGACTCGCGGGCGGCGCATCGAAGGAACAGTTCGTCTTCAATCTGCGGTGGCGGCCCGACGGTATGGAGCGCACCGACAGGATGGTGCTGCGCATGGACCCACCCGGCTCCATGGTGGAGACTCCCCGCCGACGCGAGTTCGAGGTCCTGCGCGCCGTCGACGGTGTGGTGCCGGTTCCCTCCGTGCACTGGGTCACCGAGGATGAGGCAGAGCTGGGTGCGCCATCGATGATCTGCGGCTACGTCGCCGGGGCCGCCAGCGCCCGCGATGCCCGCAAGACCGCATCCGGTCTCGGAACCGTGTACGGACCCGCATTGCGTTCACAACTCGGCCCACAGTTCATCGAGCATCTCGCCGCGTTGCATCGACTCGACTGGGCAGCAGATGATCTGCCGTCGTTCGAGTGCCCGCGTCCCGGCACCACCGACGCGCTCGACTGGCGGTTGGCCGCGATTGATCGTGCGTGGCAGGAGGATTCATTCGAAGCCCATCCGGTCATCGCACTCGCCCAACAATGGCTATGGGCGAAGCGACCCGTCGTCGACAAAATCTCCGTCGTGCACGGCGACTACCGCAACGGCAACTTCCTCTTCGACGAGGATGCCGGCACGATCACCGCGGTCCTCGACTGGGAGCTGACCTATCTCGGCGACCGTCACCACGATCTCGCCTACGCGATGATGGAAGGGTGGGGTGAGCACGACGAGACCACCGGGGAGTTCTACTGCTCGGCACTGGTGCCGCGCGAACAGTTCATCGCCGACTACGAGCGACTTTCCGGGCTGTCGGTCGACATCGACCGGCTCGAGTACTACACCGTGCTCAACATGTATTGGGCAGCCGTGGCGTTGGTCGCGACCGGGCCGCGGAACTCGGCGGAGCGGTTGACCCACCTCGACGCGATGCAAACATTCCTCGCCGGACTCGGCGCATTCTACATGGATCAGATGCTGGCGATCGTCGGCAAGGACTAGGAGATATGAGATGATTCCCACTGTCGCGCAACAACTATTTGCTGCACGGAACACGATCGCGAAGGTTGTCATGCCCGCCATCGACACCTCCGATTCGTTCGCCATCGAGCAGGCCGGGCTGGTACTCGCCTGCCTCGACTGGGCGATGGACGTGCAGGAATCCGAGTTTGCCAACGAGGCTCTCGAACGCTCCGAGTATCGTCGTACTCTCGAATTGCTTGTTGCCCTTGATTACTGCGATTCGGCGCGTCGGCTTCTGGATGAGACGGCGGACGTGCCCGCCGACCTCGACGGCTTGCGTGATCACGTGGTTCGGCTGAAAGATTCTGTTACGCAGCGATACCGAGCGATTGCCAGCAGCGGCGGTCCGATAGCCGATGACGCACAACGAATTGTTGTTGATGTCGCCCGCCGCCAGACCCAACGAGAACTGTCTTGGTGTCGGATGACCGGTTTCCCGCAAGGGGTGACCTCGGGCGTCGCCGGAGTTATCGATGCTCAGCGGCAATCGGCGTCGTCGGTCAACGCCGTGGCATAGTTTCCGCTGTCGAGGGGCGGTTCGCCGGATGGCGGGCCGCCCCCGCGCCGGTTGAATGGGCAGTGCGCGAAATGAACTCAGCCCGATTGGCGGCACCACTCTTCTTCAGGATCTTCTTCACGTGAGATTTCACCGTGTCCGTCGAGATGAACAGTTCGTCGGCGATTGCGCGATTCGAGAGACCGTTGAGCACGAGTGCCATGACCTCCCGTTCGCGAGCGGTGAGTTCACCCGGATCGCCGAGCGGGACTGTGGGCCGGGACAGGTGGCCGATGCAGTGCGGCGGCAGGTGCGCCAAAACCGCATCTTGCTGCTGTTGCCGGTGACCGAGCGAGGCCGACTCGAGAGCGACCGCGATCAGGTCGACGAATCCGTCAAGCGCCTCGCGGGTGACATCGTCGAACGAGCCCTCGATGAGAAGCGCAATCGATGGGCCGTGATCGATGTCGATCGGAAAGGTGGTCCAGCCGGGCAACGCGGATGTCTCCCGATTCTCAACCGGAATCAGTGCGACCCGCGCGTTGTCGGTGATGCGTGCCAATGCCTGACGGACGGACCGCTCGATGGTGCCGCGGTCGTGGTCTGCGAGCAGGGTGGAGGTTGCGGCGCGCAGATCGTTGAGAATGGCCTCGAGTCGACGCTGCTCGACTGATTCGAGTCGGTCGTGTTCCTCGATGGCCTGGGCGAGTTCACGCTGCGCTCGGCGGGCGGCAGAGTCGCTGAGCGCGGCGTTGCACAGTTCGCTCAGCCGCTGGTCGATCTCGCCACGCAGGTCCATCAACGTGGGCTCGATGGCGGGTTTCATCACCCGACCAACTCGTCATGTGGCAGCGACCGCTGCAGTGCTGCGGCCTCGGCCCGTGAACTGATCCCCAGCTTGCGGTAGATCCGCTTGGTGTGGGACTTGACGGTGCTCTCGGAGAGGTAGAGCGCGTGGGCGATGCCGGTGGCCGATTGTCCTTGCGCGATCATGTCGAAGACCTCATGTTCGCGTGTGGTGAGCGCGGTCCGCAGTTCGTGGTGCGATCGTGGCGGTGCTTCGATCTCGATCGAAGCTTGTTCGGACAAAATGTCTTTCAGCGATAACTGGGTGGTCTCGATCTCGTCCACCGCACGTTGGAGCGCGTTGAGCGCATCCTGGGCCTCGGCGCTTCTGGTGGCGATCGTCGTCTTCAACGACAGCCGTTCTTCGGTCAGCGAGTACACGGCGGCGGCGTTCTCGAGTGCCTCGAGATCTGCGGTGGTCAGATCCACGTCGTGCAGATCGGCGTGCAGAAGTCCCGTGACTCGACCGAAGGCAGTGACCGGTACCGCGAGGTAGCCGCGGGGCCGGGAGAGCTCGACGAGGGGCCGGTAGGTGTCGCGATAGATATCGGCAGGGTCGACGGCAATCGAACGTCCCGTGCGCATGACATCTTCCTCGCGGGGTGCCGCGCCGGGCGGCAGCGACAACTCCTCGATCGCTTGACGCAGTGGACCGAAGGCATCGTCGAGGTCGGGGTGTAACGCGATCGTGGTGGGGGACCACCCGCAACGAGTCGCGGGTGAATACACCGACTTTCGAAATCCCATGTCACTGCACAGTCGTCGGGTGACTGAATAAGGGCGCTCGGCGCGGCTCGCTTGAGTGAGGTCGGCGAGGAGGGCTCGGAGCCCGGCCACGTGACGATGGGTGGTCATCAGGTGCCGCGCCTCCGCACGGCGTTTGAGACTTTCGATCTCGGCGACCAGCTCGGCGGCGCGGCGCATCTCGTTCGGGGCGAAGCCGGCGCGGAGCCGTGCCAGTAATGCTCCGCGGATGGCGTTCAGCGAAGTGACACTGCCGGACGCCGCGGCCAGAAGTTCATGCGCGGCGTCGGCGCTCCCGAGGGTTACTGCCAGATTGAGGAGCGCTTTGATGTCGCAACTCGCGTGATCATCCATTGGACCCACCATCCGTGCTGTTCGCCGTCGGCCCGCTCAATGGAATCCGGCAGGTGATGACTATAGGTCTGACCATAGTCGGATCGCGCCGCGCGTTCAAGGACAATGCGTATTTGGTCCGATATTTACATTTGGACGGTCCTATGTTGTCATGTGTGTGATCCCGGACACTCGGGATGCGGGGGCTTGTCCACGATCTGTGAAGGATGCACACATGGCGAGTTCGACCTTGGCGCAGGGACGTCATCTCAACCGGTGGTGGTATGCGGCGACCGGATTCCTGACATTGCTGTTCGGCACGACGACGGTGAACGTGCTGTTCAACGTCCTGGGCAAATCCATGACGGATGATTTGGGGTGGGAGCGCAGCGTCATCACCAACGGGCTCTCGATCGAAACCTTCGTTGTCGGCTTCAGCATCGTGGTCCTGGGGTTTCTCGTCGACCGGTTCGGTCCGAGCATCCCGTCGATCCCGATGGTGCTCGCGTTCGGCGGCGGGCTGATGCTGATGGCCGCACTTCCGGACAATCAGGCTGCCTTCTACTCGCTGTGCGTGCTGATCGGGATCGGCGCGGGTGCGCTGAATCCCGTTGCGCACGCCACCGTGGTGAGTGCCTGGTTCAAGGATCGGCGTGGCCTCGCGCTCGGGTGTTTGATGGCCGGTCTTGGCGCGTGCGGTGTCATGATGCCGTATCTGGCCAATTGGCTTCTGGCAGAGGTTGGTTGGCGATCGACGTTCCTGATCATCGGTGTCCTGTGCACAGTGATTCCCGCGTCGGTGTACGCTTTCGTCACCCGGATGCCGGTCGAACATGTCGAGGAGCGGCGTGCCGCACGGGCCCGGGGGAAGGTTGCCGGTCAATCGCTGGTCTCGATCGCCCGCAGCTCGCGCCATTTCTGGTTACTTTGTGCGGCGATCTTCCTCGTGTCGTCGGCGACTTTCGGACTGATGGCGCAAGTGGTTCCGATGACCACCGACAAGGGGTTCGATCGTGCGCTCGCGGTCGTCATTCTCTCCGCCTTGAGTCTGTCGTCGGTCGCGGCGAGATTCGGCGTCGGCTACCTGCTGGACCGATTCTTCGCACCGGTCATCGGAGCGGTGATCTTCGCGCTCTGCGGGGTCGGGGTGATTCTGTTGATCACCTCGAGCAGTGTGCCGGTCCTCTTTCTCGGAGCTGCGCTGGTCGGTGTCGCGCTGGGTGCGGAAGGCGATGTCGCGGCGTACATGACGAGTCGCTACTTCCCTCAGCACTCGTACGCGCGCGTCCTCGGCTCGGTGTACTTCCTCTACGCCATGGGTTCTGCCTTCGGCATCTATCTGCTCGGTCAGGTCTACGGAGCGACCGGATCGTATGCGGCCGGAGTCATTCCGATCGTGGTGATGGTCGGCGCGGGGATCGTGTGTCTGCTGGGAATGGGTGGGTATCGGTACTCGCTGGATCATCGGGAGCTGGTGGCCGATTCCGAGGCCGTACCTGAGGGGGTGTCGGCGTCATGACATCTACGGTGAAGCGCTCGGAGTCACGAGACCACGGACGCTGACCGACCAACCGTCCAGTCACCGATCGCGGCGCCGAGCTCTATCCGTTTGCCAGGCTGCCTGGGCGACTCGGGCCGGCTCCGGGAGAACCTCGGTGCCGGTGCGGGTTGGCGCCGCCCCCAATGGGTTTCGATGCACCCACGTTCGGTGAGGTGTGGATGTTGGGCTGCTTCGTCGAGGGTGAGCACCGGAGTAACGCAGGCGTCCCTCCCGTCGAAGCGTGTGACCCACTCGTCTCGCGATCGTGCGGCGAACAGCGCGGCGAACCGTTTCTTGAGCTCCGGCCATGTGGTCCGGTCCATTTGAGTGGCCTGGAGATCGGCGGATAGATCCAGACCATCGAGAAGGGCAGCGTAGAACGGTGTTTCGACCGCGCCCACGGCGACGTATCGACCATCAGCGCATTCGTAGGTGTTGTAGAACGGTGCACCGCCGTCGATGGTGTTCTCGCCGGGCGTGGTCGACCACGCATCGTTGGCCACCTGATTCCAGTAGAGCGCCATCAGGGTGTTGACCCCGTCGATCATGGCGATGTCGACAACCTGGCCGGCGCCCGAACGTTCCCGCTCGAGAAGGGCGGCGAGAATGCCCTGGACGGCAAGCATCGATCCGCCGCCATAGTCGGCGAGGAGATTGAGCGGTGGAAGTGGCGGCGTACCGGGGTGGCCGATGCTGTGCAGCGCGCCGCTGAGTGCGAGGTAGTTCATGTCGTGTCCGGCGATCTGTGCCATGGGTCCGTTCTGCCCCCACCCGGTGATCCGCGCGTAGACGAGGCGCGGGTTGCGGTCGAGGCAGATGTCGGGGCCGATGCCGAGGCGTTCGGTGACTCCGGGTCGGAAGCCCTCCAACAGAACGTCGGCCTGCTCGATGAGTCTGAGGAGTTGTTCGCGGTCGTCGTCGGCCTTGAGGTCGACGAGGACGGTGCGTCGGTTGCGGAGAATGTCGTCGACGTCGGGTGGCACCATCTCGACACCGGGGACGGGACGGTCCACGCGGATCACGTCGGCACCCAGGTTGGCGAGCATCAGGGCGGCGTGCGGGCCAGGGCCGATCGAACCGATTTCGATGACGCGGACACCGGACAGGGCAGTGGTCATGTACAGAGCCTTATCTTGGGGAACTTTGTGATCTGAGCGCTATCGCGACCTTGACGAACTCTGCCGCACGGTCTTCGTGCACCGCCTCCGGCATCTCGGAGATCGTGCACACCCAGACCCCGCCGATCTGCTCGGTGGTCGGAGGGCCGGTCCCGATCGTGATGCCCCCACCCGACGCGGTCATCGATTGCCGGACAACATCACTGACGACTTCAGTATTCGACAAGCAGGTGACCACGATGTCGGCGTCACCCAGTGAGGCCGCCAGTTCGGCCACCACGCGCTCCGCGTCCGTGGTCGAAGAGAGATCACCACACGCCGGGATCGCCCAGATACCCGATGCTGCACCGAATACCGCTTGCGCCGTGGCCTCGGCCGCATCGGGGTCGACTCCGACGATTCCGATGCGCTGGCACCCCGCACGGACGAAGTGCAACGCCACCAGACGTCCCAGTTCGGTGTCGCCGCCGACGACGACGACCGTCGAATCCTCCAAGTGCGGCTGTGTCATCGGCCGGGCTGCAACGTGAGCGGCACGGGCCCGTGATCGTGATCGCCGGTGCCATCACACCCGGCGCAGGTCGGGACGATGCCGGCGGCCCGTTGGGCGAGTTGGTCTTTCGCTGCGGTGTCCCGACTCTCGGTGCGCCCGAGCGACCCGAGGTATTCGTCGCGTGCGAGGAGTCCGGCACCGTAGGCGCCGGCGATCTGCGGCTGGGCCAGCACTTCCACCGGATGGCGCAGTGCCTTCTCGAGGTAGTGGCGGGCCGCCTCGTTTCGCGCGACCCCGCCGGTCATGACCGTGGGTGTGGCCTTGCCGACCTGTGCCACGAGCCCCAGCGTGCGGGCGGCGACGGCCTTGTGGACCGATGCTGCGATGTCGGCCGTCTCCTGTCCCTGGGCGAGCATCGAGATCACCTCGGTCTCGGCGAACGTCGCACACATGCTGCTCACCTCGAGGCCGTCGGTCCCCGACATGGCCAGGGCACCAACCTCACTCACATCGACTTCGAGGGCGCGGGCCAGCACGTCGAAGAAGCGTCCGGTCCCGCTGGCGCAGCGGTCGTTCATGGCGAACCGCTCGACGAGGCCGTCGTCGTCGACGGTGATGGCCTTGCTGTCCTGGCCGCCGATGTCGACGACCAACCGGACTCCGGGATGCATGGCGGCGGCGCCGCGGGCGTGGCAGGTGATCTCGGTGAACGAGCGGTCGGCGCCGGGCACGAGTTTGCGGCCGTACCCGGTGCTGATGGTGCGCTTGATGTCTCGCGCCGAGACCTGTGCGTCGTCGAGGGCTTGATCCATCGCGAGCGACACCGCCTGGCGACTGACCGCGCCCATCTGCACGACGCTCGATCCGACGAGAGTGCCCGCGTCGTCGACGACGGCGGCCTTCGCCGTCGTCGATCCGAGGTCCACCCCCAGCACGTACCAGGACATCAGACCGAGGTCTTCATGCGCTGCACGTCAATGGCTTCGAGCATCGCCTCGAGGCGGCTGTCGAACAGTTCGTCGTTGTAGAAGGCGGCGTCGGCGACGTCGCCCTCGAAGAAGAACGACTTGACACCGCGTTCGCGTTCCGCGGTTTTCGCGAGCATGGTCTGCGGATTCGTCATCGCCCGGCAGGTACGTGTGGAGTGGAACGCGATGCCGTCGATCGCGTACTCGTCGAGGCGGCGCAGCAGTAATTCCTGCAGGTTCTTGAGTCCGTGATTCAACGGGCACAACAGGTAATGCTGCGCCATGCCGCGCAACGGGTTGTCCACGTCGATGAGTTGCGGTTCCTGCCAGAAGGATTCGTGGGTGTAGCGCCCGGCGACGACGGCGACGTCGTATTCGGCGAACTTCTTGGTGAGGAAACCGAGCTTGTTCCAGTTCATGATGCCGTCGAAGTACACGCGATAGCGTTCGTTGGCGACCGCCGGCACGCCGTCGACGAGGCGCTGTTCGATCTCGGCCTTCACGCCGGCGAAATAGTCGACGAGCGCCTGGTTTCCGGGCAGGAAGTTGATGGGTGCGATGCTGGCGACCCAGTCCCAATACGTCGCGGGAGTCGGCGCCTGGGCGCACAGGGCCATGCCCTCCAGGCGGAGCTCGGAGGCGCGCTTGATGTAGGACATGCTCTCGCTCAACATATCCCAGTTGAACGGACGCCCGGTCTGGTACTCCAGGAACTCGACGAGTTCACGGAGCTGACCCTCCGCGTAGTCGCTGACCTCCTCCCACTCCTCACCGCGCATGTAGCCGGCGTCGGGCTTGTTACCCCATAGCATCGGCAGCGACACGTTGAACACCGGGAGTTTGCGATCGAAGACGCGGTAGGTCATGGCGTCCCACTGCTGACCCGTACTGCAGCCGGCGTAGCCGTTGACGAAGAAGTCCGGCGCCGGGAGTTTCGCGGCGAGTTCCTGCTGATCGAGCATCCCCACCACACCGGTGTCGCTCTCTGTGAGGTTCTGCCGAGTGAGTACCGCGCAGCCGAGGTGAGTTCTCGCATAGGAGCACAATTCGCCGATATAGCCGTACTCGGCGCCCGCCAATTGAGCGGGCTCCTCGAGGTGTTGCGCGGCCAGTCGAGCGGCGAATGCCTCACCGTGGCACCACTCGAGTCCCGCGGCCTGGAACAGCGGATTCATCGCGGCGCCGTTGTACCAGACGACGTGCTTGCCGCGCTCTTTGGCGGTGAAGATGTTGTCCCAATAGGCGGCGGTCATCTTGCCGCCGACCTTGGTGCTCGACAGCTTGTTGGTCTTGTCTTTCTGAAACAGCTCAGTGGTCATCGTGTCTCCTTGGTGTCAGACCGCGGCCGCAGCGGGCTGGCGGCGGATACGTTCGACGAAGGTCTCCATCTGGGTGCGCAATTTCTCCAGCGGAATACCCTCGTGTTCGGTTTCGATCAGCAACAGTGGGATTCCTTTACTCTCCAGTGCTTTTCGCAGCTCCGGGTAGTACAGCATGTGCGGTTCGCAGAACTTGGCCATCAGGACCACGACCCCCGATGCACCACTGGCCTTGACGGAATCCAGAAGGTAGGTGTCCCAGTCGACTTCGCTGGTGACGCGAGTCGGGCAGGGGGCGTTGAGATTTCGCTCGAGGTACCACGACGAGAGGGCGGCGAAGGGCTCTTCGTTCTCCGGCACGTCGGTGGAGATGTAGCGGTAGCCGGTGTAGAGGTCGTCGTCGACGACGATGGCTCCGGCTTCCTCGATGACATCGAGAATCTCCGGCCGTGGTGCATGGCAGAAGTGGCCCGAGATGTGGAGGCGGACAACGTCGGTCGGTGCGTCGGCGACGGTGAGATCGGCGAGGATGGTGCGCAGGACCGTGGTGTGCTCGTCGATGTCCATGACCATGCTCGACTTGACCAGCAGCTGCATCTCGCTCGCGGTGATCCGCACCCGACCCGACCGTCGCAGGCTGTAGAACTCCCGAAGCAATTGGCGGTTCCGGTTGAATGCGGCGGTGCTGGCGGACAGTTGTGCCTCGGAGATGGTTGTGCCGATGACGGTTTCGACCTCGGCTCGTAGGTCGGCCATCCGGTTCTCGACGCGGGGACGGGTCGAGGCATTGTCCATGGCGGTGGTCAATTGCGCGAAGTGGACGGGTTTGGCCGGGCCGGCATAGCGGATGACATCGACCGCACCGAGGAGTTGGACGCAGTGGTCGGCGGCGACAAAGGCGTCGAAGACGTCGAGTTCGCCGATGGCGGCCTGGTCGGCGATGCTGCGGGTGTAGCCGCAGTAGAACTCGGCGAGCAGGCTGCGGCCCTCGGTGATCGGTGTGCGGCTCTCCTGGATGACGACGGGCAGGGCGCCCGCGGCGTGCACCAGTTCGACGGGGAAGTTCATCGGGAAGGAGCCGATCACCTGTCGCTGATGGGTGTCCTTCCAGCGTTGGGCGTAACTGACCGGGTCGTCGGCGGCCGCTTGCAGTAGTGCCATCGAGGGTGCGTGGAGTTCGCTCACGGTGTTCCTTCGGCTGTGATGAGACGCAGTGGCTGTGGATGAGGCAACGTCATCGCGCGTCAGAGGAAAATAATACATTTGAAGAGTTGTTATGTCTATATATGTAGAACGTTGTGGGGACACGGCAGGGCCACCTGGCCACGACGGGTGGCGATGGTCAGTCCAGGCCGGCGATCGCCAACCAGTGCGCGTGGGCTTCGGGTGCCCGCTCAGCGCGTAGGGCCTGGAGCCGGCTGATGACGGCCAATCCGGGCCAGTCGGGCAACAGCTCGTGCGGTAGCTGGGGATCCATATACGGGGTGTGGCGGAGGGCATCGATGAGCTCGATGTGCGCGATGAACGCGGCCTTGCCGGTGAGGTGCTCGTCGTCGGCGAATCGCTCACGCAATTCTTCGTACGCGGCCGACACCTTGTCGAGGTCCCACGACCGCTGGACGAGTTCGGCCTCGGGTATCCCGACGGCGGCGGGCGACCCGATGAAGGAGATGGTGTTCGCGCTCAAGCCGAGTTCGTCGATCGCGGTCTGGGCCTCGGGGAGTCGATCGACGTGCGGGGTTACCCAGATACCGGCGCTGGGATTGCCGAACCCCGCCCATTGCAGTGCCGCATACAGCTTCTTCCTGGTCGCGCGATGGGACTCGGGGATGGGTGCGATGAGCACCAGCCACCTGCCATCCCACCGGCCGGCGGTCGAGTCCCGGAACACGCGGTGGGCACCCTCCCGGAAGACCTCATAGGTCCGGTCGGTCAACGCCCACTTCGTCTCTCGGCCTTCGCGCTCGGCGGTGAGGAGTCCGGATGCGCCGGCCCGCGCGATCGCCTGCCGGCTTGCTGATTCGCCGAATCCAAGCCCGGTGAGCGCGTACAAGAGCGCGGCGGTGCGAATCGGCTGTCGATACGGCTCGACGAACTCCCCGAGAATCGAGATCAAGGCCGATCGAGCGCTGCCGACCGAGGTCGCGGAGTCTCCCGGAAGGTCGTCGGCGCGATCGGTCATGAGCGACATCGTAGCCAGTGGCGGCGTCCTCGTAGCTGTCGACATGACACCAAAACTACTACAACTATGGATAGATAGTCATCAATAGTGTAGAACTTTAAGCAGTCGGGTCCCGACCATTCGGCACTCGTTCACGAGAGGTGAAACTGATGTCACAGCCCCCACTGGTGCGCACCTACGACGACTCCGGCGCCATCATCGTCGGCGGCACCTCGGGTGTCGGACTCGCGTCGGCGCTCGGCTTCGTCGACGCCGGCGTCCGCCGACTGGTGCTCGTGGGTCGCGACAAGGAGCGTGGTGACGCGGCACGCGAGTCGGTACGCGATCGGTGCCCCGACGCCGACGTGGTGTTCATCTCCGCGGATGCGACGGACAACGCCGACGTCGAACGGGTCGTGTCCGCCGCGCACGATGCCCTGGGTTCGGTGGACATCCTCGTCAACTCGACGACGACCGCCTACAAGCCGGAGCTGCTGCATCGCACGCCCGCCACGGTGTTCTCCGACATCCTCACCGGACAGGCACTACCGCCGATGTTCTTCACCCGTGCCGTCCTGCCGCTGATGGGCGAGCAGGGCGGCGGCAGCATCATCAACATCGCCTCCGACGCAGCGAAGGTGCCCACCCCGGGTGAAAGCGTCCTCGGCGCCGCGATGGCGGCGATCTGCATGTTCTCCCGGGTGGCGGCCGTCGAGGCGAAGCGAAATGGTGTGCGTGTCAACGCCGTCACCCCGTCGCTCATCGCCGGCACCCGTACCGCCGACAATGTGCTCAGTGACGGGTTCAGCCGATCACTGTTCGAAAAAGCCTCCACCCAAGCACATCTGGGGGTCGCGGAACCCGACGACCTCGCGTCCTTGATCGTCTTCCTCGGCGGACCGGCCGCGGCACGCCTGACCGGTCAGACCATCAGTGTCAACGGCGGCATCTCCGCTTTCTGATCTGATCTCACCACGGGTGGGCGGTGGCACGGCCGATGCGGCGGGATCATGTTGGTGCGCTGAAAACTCTCGCCGCATCAAGCGATAACCGCCGCGTCGACCGGGGCACGGGCGACGGTGAGCACGCCAGCTCTTCTGGCCTCGAAAGGAATTCGCAATGGCGCCACTACTCACGCCCGAACAAGAGAGCATCCGTGACACGGTCCGCGACTTCGCGCATCGGCGCCTTGCCCCTGGCTACCTCGAGCGGGCGAAGAACACCGACTTTCCGTGGGGCCTGCACAGGGAGGTCGCCGGGTTGGGCGCGTTGGGTCTCCTGGCCGGCGAACGATACAACCCGCTCGACACCGAGGATTACGTCGCCGCCGGGTTGGTGATCGAAGAGATTGCCGCCGCCGATTTCAACATGGCCAACGCGGTGATCCCGGTGATGCTGATGAGTTCGCTGCTTGCCCGCCACGGGGCGCCGGAGTTGCAGGACGCATGGTTGCCGAGACTCGTTGCGGGGGAGACCTATCTGGCATTCGGGCTGACCGAACCCGAGGTCGGATCCGACGCCGCGCATATCCGCACGACCGCGACCCGGGTCGACGGCGGATACCGTATCAGCGGTGAAAAGACCTCCGTGACAATGCTTCCGAATGCCGAAGCAATCCTGTTGGCCGCTCGTACGGTGATCGACGAGATCGAGGTGGGGGTGTCGACTATTCTCGTCCCGCTCGACGCCGATGGGATCGCCACCTCGGTCGTGGGTGATACGGGATGGCAGCCGCTGGGTCGAGGAGTGCTACACCTCGACGATGTGTTCGTCCCCGACGTGAACCTTGTCGGGCCGGAAGGGCGAGCCTTCTCCAAGGTGCTCAACGGATTCGACTTCACCCGACCGCTGCTGGCGCTCGCCGGTATCGGAGTGGCGCAGCGCTCCATCGACGAGACCGCCGAGTATGTGCGGCAGCGGGAAGCTTTCGGCAGCCCGCTGGCCAAGTTCGAGGGCGTGTCATTCCCGTTGGCCGAACACCTCACCAAGCTCGAAGCCGCTCGACTGGTGTGCTATTCGGCGCTGGAGAGACGAACCCGCGGCCTACCACACACCGCCGAGGCGGCGATGGCCAAGTGGTTCGGACCCGTCGTCGCCAGCGCGGCGATCAAGGATTGTCTTCTGCTGCACGGTAACTACGGCTACTCGAGCGAACTACCGTTCGAGCAGCGGCTGCGCGATGCGATGTCGGTGGAAATCGCCGACGGCACAGCGCAGATCCAGAAGATCATCATCATGCGGGAGAAGTACGGCACGGATTTCATTCCGTACACGAAATAGATGCGGCAGGTGACATCCCACCGCTGGTCGAGTAAGCGACCGAGCGTGAGGTAGGGAGCACATCGAGATCACTCGCCCAAACGGCGATACTCACATGTTCGAAAAATACTGTGGTGCATGCCAACTCTGACCACCCAACCCTTGCGGACCAATGGTCCGACCGTTTAAGATGTGAGGTAAGCCACTACCGTGCGGTAGCCACGCTCAGACCATGACAGCCCATATTGCGATTGGAACCGAATCCCATGGCACTCACCACCTCCCACTGGCCCGCCGTCGCCAGCTCCGGTGTCCGAGACATCACCCTGCCGCAGCTTATTCGCGAGGGTGCGCAGACCAATCCCGACCGTGTTGCGCTGGTCGACGCCGTGCCCGATATCGAGGCGCGCCGTGAATGGACCTATACCGAGTTGGTCGACGACGTCGAGCGGTACGCGCGGGCGTTGCTGGCGGAGTTTGCGCCAGGGGATCGGATCGCGATCTTCGCGCCCAACAGCGCCGATTGGGTGATCCTGCAGCAGGCCATCGCGATGGCGGGAATGATCGTCGTCGCCGCCAATCCGGCCTACCGATCCGACGAGCTGGAATACGTGCTGCGCCAATCCCAGGCGTCTGGAATTCTCTATCAGGCCGAGTACCGCGGTGCCGATCTCGGCGCGATCGTCGCGACGGCGGCCGGCGCGGTGCCCTCGGTGCGGGTCTCGATCCCCAATGACCAGTGGTCGGAGTTCGCCGGACGGGCCAACCCGGACACCGAACTCCCTGAGATCGCGCCAACCGACCCGGTGCAGATCCAATACACCTCGGGCACCACCGGATTCCCGAAAGGTGCACTGCTGCATCATAAGGGCATCGTGAACGAGGCGACCTTCGTCTTCGAACGCGCCGGCATGCAGGACGGTGGTGTGTGCATCAACGCGATGCCGATGTATCACATCGGCGGCGGGGCGGTTACCGAGCTGGGTACGTTCGCGGCGCACGGAACCTATGTGGTGCTACCGGGATTCGATCCGGCGGCGGTCCTGGAGGCCTACGAGACCTACCGTGGCACCCATGGATTGCTGGTGCCCACCATGCTGCTGGCACTGCTCGATCACCCCGATGCGGTGACCCGCGACCTCTCGAGTATCCAGACCGTCATGTCCGGCGCGGCCGCGGTGCCGGAAGCATTGGTCGCGCGAGTCACCAGCGAATGGAACTGCGACTTCTCGATCTTGTTCGGGCAGACGGAAATGCACGGTGTCATCAGCCAGACCAAGGTCACCGACACTCACGAGGACCAGGCCACCACCGTCGGTCAGCCGCTGCCCGAACTCGAGGTGCGCCTGGTCGATCCCGTCACCGGTGATGTGGTGGCGATCGGGGAGCAGGGCGAGATCTGTTGCCGCGGTTATCAGAACATGCTCGCCTATTACGACATGCCGGAGGCGACCGCGGCCACCATCGACGCCGACGGGTGGCTACACATGGGCGACCTGGCCACCATGGACGAGCGTGGCTTCCTCAAGATCACCGGCCGCCTCAAGGAGATGATCATCCGCGGTGGTGTGAACCTGTATCCCCGGGAGATCGAGGAACTGCTTTTCGGTCATCCGGCCATCGCCGACGTCATCGTCCTCGGCATTCCCGACGAGTACTGGGGTGAACAGGTCGCGGCGGTCATCCGGCCCGCGGACCCGGCCGTGCGTCCCGATCCGCAGCAGCTCAAAGAGTGGTGCCGCGAACGGATTTCGGCACACAAAGTGCCCGCGTTGTGGTTCTTCGCCGAGCAGTTCCCGATGACGCCATCCGGCAAGATCCAGAAGTTCAAGGTGCGCGACGAGATCGTCGCCGGTGAGCTGGTGCCCGACGCGGTGACCGGTGGAAAGCCTGCGGCGGTGCGCTGATTGCGGTCGTCAGCTGTGCTCGAGATACAGCGAGATCGCTTCGGACCGATTGACCGCCCCGATCTTGCGCAGCACCTTCTTCATCTGTCTTCATGCCGACCCGTTGTCAAAGGTGCCCGCTCTTCGGCGCAGGCCATCGGTCGCAGTCGGTGAGATCCGCACATCAGTCCATGTCGCATCGCGGAAGTAGCCGTACTGCACCACGGGCCAAGACGTGGCGCGGCTCGGCCAACGTGTTGGCTCAGCCGCCGGTGGCAAGTGCGGTAACCGGGGACGCGAAATTGCGACATCTATCGCCGTACTCGGGACGACAAGTAGCGGCGAAGCCGCCCCCGTAACGCCGGGTTGTCACCGCAAACCTCGTCGCCGGGCCGAAATCGGGTTCCATCGTGCGGCAATCGAGACCGCGGTCACCGAACTCCGAGAACAACCGCAGGTGGAGCGAATCGACGAGCCGTTTGAGGCCGGTGGGGAGGGCTGACCGGGGGCAATGGTCGCCCACTCGACACAAAGATTGGTCAACCGTAGGTAGCCGATGCCGGCGCAGCTATGAATCACCCTGCCCCCAGCGAGATCCGCGGGGGCAGGGTGATTCGTGTGGTGTCCACGCGGCTACGCGGACGCCGTGGCACTCGTCGGCTCGTACACGGCTGCGACCGGGAAGATCTCGACACGGTCGGGTCCTTCGGCCAGCAGTGCCGGGTCCTCGCCGGGCAGCAGCTCGGTCGCCATGATGGCCTTCGACGCCGCGAGCAGCGCCTCCTCGGTGTCCGCGAGTGAGACGACGACCTCGGAGCCGTCCTCTCCCCGGCACACGTACGCCGTGCGCACGCCCGGTACGGACATCGCCGCCGGTGCGATCCGATGCTTCTCGGCGAACTCGGACGCAGCGACCTGCTCACGGGTGCGCGGGCCGGTGAAGGTGGTGAGTTGGATGTACATGATGTCGCTCCTCGGGGTGGCCGGGCACCGTTCCGGCGGGATGAGTGATGGTGCGTGTCAAGTCTGTGTCGGCAGACGCCTCGGGCGAATCAGTGGCGGCACGTAGTCGAGTACCTAAATCGACGTCATACTTTCTACGTGGAGGCACCGTTCGTCGGTCGTGCGCAGGAGGTTGCGCAACTTCGCGGCGCCCTTCTCGCGGCCGGACAGGGCCGCGGGCGCATTGCGGTGATCTCCGGACCTGCCGGTATCGGGAAGACGCGGCTGGCCGAGGCGGTGGTGGGCATCGCGGACGATCTCGCCATTCCGGTCGTCCGCGGGCGTGCCGTCGACGATGACGGGATGCCGGCGTTGTGGCCCTGGCGGCGGGCGGCCCGCGACCTTCCCGGTCTGCGGTCGGTGCTCGATGGGCACACCGGACGCGCGTCGGCGGCCGCATCCCGGTTCGAATTCTTCGAGGCTGCCGCGGACGCGTTGCGCGACGACGCCGCGCCCCAGGGGCTCGTCGTCGTCCTCGAAGACCTGCACTGGGCCGACCGGACCTCCCTGCTGATGCTGCAACACGTCGTCGCCGATCTCGCCGGTGCTCGGGTGCTGGTGCTCGCGAGCATCCGTGACCCGGCCGGCACAAGCGCTACCGAGAAGGCGGCACAACTCCTGTCGGAACTGCCGCGTGCCCCGGGAGCGTTGTCTCTGCCCCTGGCCGGGTTGAGTCGCGCCGAGGTGCGCCGCTGGCTCGACGAGGTGATCGGTCCCGACGCGGTGCCCGACGAACTCGTCTCCCGGGTCCACGACGGGACCGACGGTAACCCGCTGCTGGTGCGGCTGGTGCTCGAGTCGATCCGGGCCGGCGACATTTCGACGATCCCCGATCTTTCCTCGGGCGCCCACGTGCGGCAGATGACACGCGGGCTGCTGGACTCCCTCGACCCCGGCACCCACGAGGTGCTCACCGCTGCAGCGGTACTCGGCGAACATCTCGACCCGACGCTGGTCGCCCGAATGCTGGATCGCGCTCCCGACGATATCGCGAGCGTGTTCGAGGAAGCCGCCCTCGGGGGCATACTCCGTTCGGCACCTGGGACTCTCGCATTCACCCACGCGCTCGTCCGCGACGCGGTCTACGGTGAGATCGGCGAGGTGGAACGTCGGTCGATGCACGCCGCGGCTGCGCGCGCGCTCTGCGACCGTGATGACACCGACGAGGTCGCGGGCATGATCGCAACACATTGGCGCAGTGCGGGTGACGCCGCGCATGGCGAGCAGTGTGCCGAGTGGGCGCGCCGCGCCGCGGACATCGCATGGTCGGCGCACGCCTACGACGAGGCCGCGGATTTCCGGGCCATCGCACTGTCGGTCACGCCGGACGACCGCGACGGTTGTCGACGACGACTTCTGGTCGACACGGCGCGTGCCGAGTTCGCCGCCGGGCGCATCGCGCTCAGCCTCGACCATTGTTGCAGCGCAGCAGATTTGGGGGAGTTGGCCGCCGACCCCGCCGCGACGGCCGACGCGGCGCTGGTCGTCAACGGTATCGGCTCACCGGAGGTCGTCGGCGTCGTCGACGACCTGTGTCGCCGAGCGCTCGCCATGGTGCCCGAGTCGGATCACGCCACGCGTGCCCGGCTGCTGGCACAGCGGGCGATGGCCGCGGCAGAACGGGAGGACGGCCCGACGTCGACCTCGTTGTCGGCGTCCGCGCTCGAGTACGCCGAACGGGGCACAGACCCAGATGCGTTGCTCGACGCCATCGCGGCCCGGCATCTCTGTTTGGCGGGTGGGGGGCATGAAACCGAACGAGAAATGCTTGCGCGCAGGGCAATCGACATCGCTGACCGATCGACGCGACCGCTGGCGACGATGTGGGGGCATATCTGGATGGCCGATGCGGGTTTCGGGACGGGCAACCTCGTGCTCGTCGAGCGTGAGCTGACCGAACTCGACCGGGTGGCGACGCGCCGTCACCTGCCGCTTGCGCAGTGGCACGCGCAGCGGGTGCGGGCCGCGCTGGCATTGGTGCGTGGGGACATCGCGGCAGCGCGCGGTCACAATGCGGCGGCGGCGGCGCTCGCGGAAGCGATCGATGACGTTTCGCTGCGCGGGATCTCGGATGCGTTCACCGCCCAGGTGTGCATTCTGCGGGGACAGGTGGACGATCTCGAGGCGACACGGCGGATGATCCGCGTGGCGCCGCAGATCCGGCTCGTCCGCGTCTTCCTGCCGTTGATGCTCGCGATCGCCGGCGAGCGCGACGAGGCCCGTGAGGCATTCGAGGAGTTTCGCCACCTCCCGCAGACCGGTGGCGGCGGGCCCCGATGGACTCCATTGCTCGTTCAGATCGGTTATGTCGCAGTGATATTGGACGATGCGGAAACGGCCGAGGCGGTCCTGTCGCAGGTCGTGCAGCTTCGCGACGACTATGGTCCGGCCGGTGGAGTTGCGAGTCTCGGCGCCTTCGCCCGGGTGCTGGGCGACCTGGCCCGAACCGCGGGGCGCCCCGACGAGGCCGTCGAGTTGTACGAGCAGGCGATCACCATGAACAGCCACCTCGGATCGAGACCCTATGTGGCGCTGAGCCGTCTGGGGCTGGCCACTGTGCTGGCCGACCGCCGCGCGGCCGGTGACCTCGAGCGCGCCGTCGACCTCGTGCAGAGCGCCGCCGACGAATGCCGCCGCCTCGATCTCCCCGGGCACCTGCACAGCGCGACCGTTCTGTTGTCGACGATCCACGCCGATCGAGTCGTCACGAACAACTTGTCGAAGCGGGAGAACGAGGTTGCCACGCTGGTTGCGGACGGGTTGTCGAACCGGGAGATCGCCGGCCGCCTGTTCCTGTCCGAGCGGACCGTCGAAGCCCATGTCCGCAGCATCCTCACCAAACTCGGTTTCACCAACCGCACCGAGGTTGCGGCGTGGGTGGTGCGTGCCAATACTTCTGGGCCGCACGGCTGAGGAGACCTCGTCTCCGGCCGATGCGGCGGCCAGTCCGTCGGCCAGTTCGTTCGCCGCTGCGGCCGTCGCGTCTCGGCGACCTCCGGCAGGGTTGAGCTCGGCCGAGCAGGGAGTGATTGCGGTGGGCCACCCTCGGTTACGGCCGCACCGCCGCCGCACGTGCGGACTCGACCGCGAAAAGGTTCTCGTCCCAACCCTTCTCGAGGGGTCCGAAGAAGTGGAAGCGGACCTGCTTGACCCGGTAGCGCCACCGGCCGTCGACCTTGACCACTTCGTCGGTGTAGCGGCCGGCAGCGATCGAGGCCACGCCGTCGGTGACACAGGGCTGCCAGAGAAACGACCGCACGACGGCTCGGTCGTCGCCCAGTTCGATATCGAGGTTCGTGATGAAGTGCCAGAACGAGGTGAGGCCGGTATCGGCGAGGCCGGCGAAGAACTCGCGCATCTCGGCCTTGCCGCGCGGATGCGCCAGGCCGTCGAACTCACCGTCGTCGGTGAACAGATCCATCAGGGCATCCCAGTTCCCGTCGTCGAGGTGGCGGCAGTACCGGGCATCGAGCGAGCGGATCGCCTCGAGATCTTCGAGGCGGGTCAGCCGATCCAAGAGAGGGATATCGGGCGGGGTGGACATGAATCATCCTCCGTACATATTAACGATCGTTCATATGAAGGTGACCATAGCGACTCGTCGACCTCGCGGTCAACGTCAATTTCGCGGGCAACACCGCTGGTCGCGCTCAGGGACGCTACCGTCTGAACCTATGAACACCCGGTCGCCTGCCGACGCACCCGGCATTCGGGAACGCATCATCGACGCCGCACTCGACGAGTTCTACGTGTCCGGATTTCACGGCGCGACGGTTCGGACCATCGGTAATCGTGCCGGTTGCAGCGCCGCCAACGTCTACAACCACTTCGACTCCAAGTCGGAGTTGCTCGTGGAGATCCTGCGTGCGGCCAGTGACGCGCAGTTCACCGCAACCCGGACCGCATTGCGCAAGGTCGGGGTCGATCCGGCACGACGATGGGAGGCCGCGGTGACGGCCCACGCACTGTTCGCCGCGCGCAATCCGAGGGAATGTCTGGTCGCCAACACCGAACTGCGCTACCTGGGTGACGTCGACCGCAAGCGCGTCGTCGGGTCCCGCGACGCCCAGGAGCAGCTCTTCGTCGACATCGCCGAGGAGGGTGTCGAACAGGGGTTATTCGTCATACCGCGGGTACATCAGGCGGTCACCGCGGTCCTGACCATGTGCTCGGGTATCCCGCTCTGGTTTCGCCCCGACGGCCCGCTGACCGCGCAGGAGGTCGCCGAGGACTACGGGAGATACGCACTCAACCTGGTCGGATACCGCGACGACCCACGCCGCGGCCGTTGACGTCGCGACACGGAAGTGTTGTACTGGGTGAACGCTTGTTAATGAAGATCGGGGCGTGACTTCCCCGATTCGCCGGTTCTGCCAGGAGCTCACCGATGACCCACCGCCCGTCGCAACCGCGTGACGACAGCCCCCGCTACCTCACCTCCGAACGCCTCGCGATCCGCGACCTCGCCCGCGAGTTCGCGATGACCCAGGTGCTGCCGGTGGCCAACGAACTCGATCCGGTGCAGGGCACGATCCCGGACACGCTCAAGAAGGCCATGGCCGAGGTGGGCTTCTTCGGCATCATGATCCCCGAGGTGCACGGCGGGCTCGGTCTCGGTGTCTTCGAGTATTGCCTGGTCGCCGAGGAACTCTCCCGCGCGTGGATGAGCGTCTCGGGGCTGCTGGCCCGCGGCAACGGCATGGGCGGCGGCTTCACTCCGGAACAGGAAGCCGACCTGCTGCCGCGCGTGGCGCGTGGCGAATACCTCGGCGCCTACGCCCTCTCAGAAGCCGAGGCCGGCTCCGACGTGGCCAACATCTCCTGTCGTGCCACCCGCGACGGCGACGACTGGGTCGTCAACGGCACCAAGATGTGGTGCACCTACGCCGACGAAGCCGACTACCTCGTGCTGTTCGCACGGACCGACCCCAACAAGGACCCGGACAAGCCGCACCGTGGTATCAGCGCCTTCCTCGTCGAGAAGGAACGCGGATCGTTCCCCGCGGGCATCTCGGGTACGAAGGTCCGCAAGATCGGCTACTTCGGTTGGCACACCTGGGAACTGGCGTTCGACAACTTTCGGATCCCGGCCGACCGGATGCTCGGCGAACAGGACAGGGGCTTCTACCTCGCGGTCAGCGGCCTCGAGGTCGGCCGTGCGCACACCGCGGCCCGCGCCATCGGACTGGCCCGTGCCGCGCTCGAGGACTCCATCGCCTACGTGCACACACGCCGGCAGTTCGGCCATGAGATCGCCGACTTCCAGCACCTGAGGTTCAAGATCGCCACCATGGCCGCCGACATCGAGGCCGCCCGCCAGCTGATGTACTCGGTCGCCACCGACATCGACACCGGCCGCCGCTGCTCACTGGAGGCGTCGATGTGCAAACTCGTGGCCACCGAGATGGCCGAACGGGTCACCAGCGAGGCCATCCAGATTCACGGCGGCGCCGGCTACACGACCGACTTCCAGGTCGAACGGCATTGGCGCGACGCGCGACTCACCAAGATCTTCGAGGGGACCAGCGAGATCCAGATGCGCATCATCTCCGACGAACTGCTCGGTAAGGCCGGAGCCGCGTGAGTACCGACACGATTCACGTCCGCGTCGGCGACCGCACCGACGTGCCCGCGCAACTCGCCGCGCAGCGCCTCGAGGTCTCGGGGCTATGTCTGCCGTCGGAGTCGGCACTGATCGGGCGGGCCTTCGCCGAGCTCGCCCTACCGCCCGTGCCCGCCGCCACGCGCACCACCGTGCATTGGACGGCAACGCATCCGGTTCGGTTGCTCGACTCGGTCCGCGTCGAGTCGGTGATCACCCGGATCGCCGACGGCGCCGTCTCCCGCTCCGTCCGATTGCTCGACGAGACCGACACCGTACGCGAAGATGGCACGGAGACATGGCATCTGGATGTGTCGAGAGACACCGAGGCCGCCCTCGACTTCTGCACACCCGCGTGGGGGGAGCTGTTGCGCACCAGCCTGGAGGGCGATCCGGCCTTCGGGTCGTCGTTGAGCACCTGGGACGGCACCATCGGACTGCGTTGCGGCGACAGGGAAGTGCACCTGCGCATCTACCGCGGACGCATCATCGACGTCACCCGACGTGTGCCACACGGCGCGACCTTCACCTTTGTCGCCCCCGAGAATCTGTGGATCGAACTGGTATTCAGCGACCACGACGAATTCATGCGTCGCGCCATCGGCGGCGAATTCTCCTCCACCGGAGACGGTTACGAGTATGTACGGCTCACCAAACCGCTGAACATCATCATCGGGCATGCCCGCCGGATCGCCCGGGAGGCCCGAGCATGATCGAGGCACGCTACCTCACCATCGGCGGGATCCTCGGATTCGTCGAGATCGTCACGCCCGACACGTATTCCGCGGCGGACACGTTGCCGACCGTGCTGTGCATCCATACCGCGGGACAGAGTGGGGTGCAATGGCGGCACGTCGCTGCCGACCTCGCCGGCCATGGCTATCGCGTTGTGGTGCCGGACCTCCCGGGTCACGGCCGCTCCGAGCCCGCCCCGGACGGACCGGTGACCGATCTCGGCGTATACGGCGACTGGCTGGTGGAGCTGCTCCGCGAGCTCGACGTCCACCGCCCGATGGTGATCGGTTGCTCCATCGGCGGCAAACTGACCCTCGAACTGGCGACCCGCCCCGACTTCCCACTGGCCGGGGCCATCGCCATGGAAGCCGAGGCCGCACCCGGGCGCGTGAATGTGTCCGGGCTGCAACGGGAACTCGAAGACGTCGCCGGCCCGTCGCGGGCGGAACGCACTTACCTGGGCACGCTCGCCTCGGTCGGGCGATCGCTGTCCCGGGCCGCCGCCCATCGGATCGCGCTGATGCACCGGCGCGAAGACCCCGAGATCTCCTCGTCGGATCTCATCGGCTGGGGCCGCCACGACGTTCGAGACCGTCTCGATGCCCTGACCTGTCCGCTGCACCTCGTCTGCGGCACGGATGACCCGTGGATCGCAAGCAGTTCTGTGGAACACCTTGCCGCACAGGTTAATTCGATGGCCCCGAATCGCGCGAGATTCACCGCGCTGCCCGGGATCGGGCACTACCCGATGGAAGAGATCGAGGGCTTCGCCGAACTCGCCGCAACGTGGCTGGCCGACCTGGGATCCGCCGTCGCGACCCCGGCCGCACCCAGGTGACCGCGTGAGCACCACCACCACCTCGGCACTGACCGGACTGCTCGACGACCTCGCTGCCGCCAACCCGACCGCACCGGCCGTCTACGACGTCACCGACGGACGCGTGCACACCGTCTCCCGCCGCGACCTCCGCGGCCGCGTCGATGCGTTGCGGACCGAACTCGACGCCATCGGGATCCGCGAGGGCCAATGCCTCGCCGTGTTGCTGCCCAACTGGTCCGACGCGATCGCCTGGCAATTCGCTGCGGCAGCGGTGGGCGCCCACGTCATCGGGGTCAACACCCGCTACAACATCGGCGAAGTTGCACACATCCTCACCGCCGCGCGGCCCGCAGTGGTGGCCGTGGCCCCGGACTTCCACGGCCTCAAGCTCTTTGACATGCTGAGCGACGCCCACGAGCAGTCCGGTGTTCCCGCACCGGCGATCGCCGTTGTCGGCGGCCCGACCGGGCCGCACGCGGACCCTGCGCTCTTCGATCTCGGCGCCGGCGCCTGGGCCGCCGGGAGCGGCGACACGCGCTCGGCGCAGGTGCCGACGACACCGCTGACCGCCGTCCTCACTCCGGCCGGCCACACCGGCGACCCGGCCGATCCGATCGCTGTCGCGTTCACCACCTCCGGCTCGACCGGCATTCCGAAGCTTGCCGCACATCGTGATTCGGCTGTGGTGAATCATGCGCGCGCGGATGCCGCCGTCATGGGCGTCGCCGACGGCGATGTCGCGTTGTGCGTTCTCCCGGTCTCGGGCGTCTTCGGTTTCAGCGCCGCGTACGCCGTGCTCGCCGGGGGCGGGGCGCTCCTGATGGAACCGGTGTTCGATCCCGCCGGGACGTTGGCACGCATGGCCGAACTCGGCGTCACCCATGCCGTCGGCGGCGACGATCTGTTCGGCCGGCTGCACGACACCTGGCACGAGGGCGACCGTATCCCGTTGAACTCGTGGCGCTGGTTGGGTATTGCCGACTTCCTCGGCCGCTCCCAGGACATCGCCCGCTGGGTGCGCGACGAATTCGGTACGCATACCACCGGTGTGTTCGGCTCGTCGGAGATCTTCGCGCTCGCCCTGGTGTGGGCCGCCGACGACCCCGAAGAAGTGCGCCGGCGCGGGGGCGGCCGCCCCGTCAGCCGGGCCATCGAGGTCCGGATCCGCGACCCCTTCGATGATCGGGAGGTCCCCGACGGCGAGCAGGGAGAGTTGCAGTTCCGTGGACCCACCGTCGTCGACGCCTATCTCGGTGACCCCGATGCAGCCGCGCGGTCGTTCACCGACGACGGCTGGTTCCGCAGCGGCGACCTCGGCATCGCCACCGGCGACGGCGGCTACATCTACGTGTGCCGTATGGGTGATGTGTTGCGGCTGCGGGGATTTCTCGTCGACCCTGCCGAGATCGAACACCGGCTGGCCGAACACCGTGGCGTACAGACCGCCAAGGTCGTCGGGCAAACCGGCGCCGGCGGGCACACCGAGGCGATCGGCTTCGTCGTGCTTGCCGCCGACGCACCCGACGGCCTCGACGCGGCGTCACTCAAGAGCTGGTGCCGCGACCGGCTGGCCGCGTTCAAGGTGCCCGCCGCGATCCATATCATCGAGAAGATGCCCACCACGGTGGGCGGAAACGGCAACAAGATCCGTGCCGCCGTCCTGCGCGACTGGGCCGACGCGTGGACCGATCAGGAAAGAGACCATCGCCATGGCTGAACCGACCACCGCGACCGATGTCGTGATCTGCGAACCGCTCCGCACCCCCGTGGGCCGGTACGGTGGCATGTTCATCGACATCCCGGCCGCCGACCTGGCGGCCCGGGTGATCTCAGAGTTGCTGTCGCGCACCGGAATCGACCCGGAGACGGTCGACGACGTCATCTTCGGCCAGTGCTATCCCAACGGTGAGGCCCCGGCCATCGGACGCGTGGCGGCCCTCGACGCCGGTTTGCCGGTGACCGTGCCCGGGCTGCAACTCGATCGTCGCTGCGGGTCCGGGTTGCAGGCGGTCCTCGATGCCGCCATGCGCATCCAGACCGGGGTGGCCGACATCGTGATCGCCGGCGGCGCCGAATCCATGAGCCGCGCCGAGTATTACACCGAATCCATGCGCTGGGGCGCCAAGGGTGCGCCCGCGGCGCTACACGATCGGCTGGCCCGCGGTCGGGTCACCGCCGGCGGCCGCAACCATCCGATCCCGGGCGGGATGCTGGAAACCGCCGAGAACCTGCGCCGAATCTACGGCATCTCGCGTCGCGAGCAGGACGAGCTGGCCGTCGAGTCGCATCGTCGTGCGGTCTCCGCGATCGATGAGAAGCGGTTTCTCGACGAGATCGTTCCGGTCTCCGTCCCGCAACGCAAGGGCGATCCGGTCGTCCTTGATCGCGACGAACATCCCCGCGCCGACACCACCCTGGAATCCCTCGCCCGGCTGCGCCCGATCATGGGCCGCGACGACCCGGACGCCACGGTGACCGCCGGCAACGCGAGCGGCCAGAACGACGGCGCGGCAGCCTGCCTGGTGACCACCCGAGCCCAGGCCGACACGCTGGGCCTGCGTCCACTGGCACGTCTGGTCACCTGGGCGGTCGCCGGCGTCCCGCCCGAGCAGATGGGCATCGGGCCCGTGCCGTCCACAGCCAAGGCCCTGGCCCGGGCCGGGCTCGACCTCGCCGACATCGACCTCATCGAACTCAACGAGGCGTTCGCCGCGCAGGCGCTGGCCGTGACCCGCGAATGGGATTTCGGCGCAACAGATTTCGACCGCACCAACGTCAACGGATCGGGCATCTCCCTCGGCCATCCCGTGGGCGCCACCGGTGTGCGCATCCTGGCGACTCTGCTCCGCGAACTCGACCGTCGCCAGGCGCGCTACGGCTTGGAGACCATGTGTATCGGTGGGGGACAGGGGCTCACGGCGATCTTCGAACGGATTGCCTGACGGTCCACACACGGTTTGCCCCGTCAACACACGAGATCCCGTGTGTTGACGGGATAAACCGTGTGTGAAGAACGAGAACGGGGTCCGAGCTCAGTCCAACCCGCGCTGCGCGGTGCGATCGCCGCGCCTCACCGCGGCACGCTGGATCAGGAAAACAGTGGTGCCCAGCACTCCGACCGCCAGTCCGACGAGGCAGACGGCCAGCGTGCGGTCCCCACCCCAGCCGGTCACCCACACGACGATGGCCGCCAGCAGCCACGCGGCCATCCCGACGACGATCACCGGTTCGGGGGCGCGCAACACGCGCGGCAGTTCGGGGATGTCGGGTGCGTCGGACATGGGTACAGAGTAACTTTCGACTGTGCCCACCGATTCGTCGAGCGAGCCCACAGAGTCATCGGCAACGCCCTCAGCCTCAACGAACTCGGCGTCCCCACCGCCGACCGCAACCGGCAGTACTCCGACGGCAACCGAAAACGCGGCAACGGCAAGCGGAAGCACTCCGACGGACGTCGGACGGCTGCCTACAACACCCTCCGGGCCGCTTGATCGCTTCTTCAAGGTCAGCGCCCGCGGTTCGACGCTGAACCGCGAGTTCCGCGGGGGACTGGTCACGTTCTTCACGATGGCCTACATCGTCGTGCTGAACCCGATCATCATCGGCGGCATCCCCGGCGGCGACAAGAACACCGACGTGCTCGGCAACGTGCTGCCGATCGCCCAGGTGGCCGCGGTGACCGCGCTCGTCGCGGGCGTCATGTCGATCATCTTCGGCCTGGTGGCCAACTATCCGTTCGCGATTGCCACCGGTCTGGGCATCAACAGCCTGCTGGCCGTGACGATCGCGCCGGAGGTCACCTGGCCGGAGGCGATGGGGCTGGTGGTCATCGACGGCATCATCATCGTGCTGCTCGCGGTGACCGGGTTCCGGACGGCGGTGTTCAATGCCGTGCCCGCGGAACTGAAGGCGGCCATCGCCGCCGGTATCGGCTGCTTCATCGCGTTCATCGGATTCGTCGACTCCGGCTTCGTCAGGCGCGTCCCCGATGCCGCCGGCACGACCGTCCCGGTGCAACTCGGCATCGACAACTCCATCGCCACCGTGCCCACCCTCATCTTCGTGCTCGGCATCCTCCTGATGGGAGTCCTGGTGGTGCGCAAGGTGCCGGGCGGCCTGTTGATCGGCATCGTGATCACCACGGTCGTGTCGATCATTCTCGAGTCGATCCTCGAGCTCGGTTCGAGCGTCAAGAACCCGCACGGCTGGAGCCTGTCGGTCCCGGCCATCCCGGACAGCTTCGGGAGTGTCCCCAACCTGAGCCTGGTCGGCGACGTCGATCTGTTCGGCGCCTTCACCCGCATCGGGGTGCTGGCGGCATCGGTGTTCGTGTTCACCCTCGTGCTGTCCAACTTCTTCGACGCGATGGGCACGATGACCGGCCTCGGCAAGGAGGCCGGATTGGCCGATGAGAACGGCAATTTGCCGGGAATCGGCAAGGCGCTCGTCGTGGAGGGCACCGGCGCCATCGCCGGTGGCGTCGCGTCGTCGTCGTCGAACACCGTTTTCGTCGAGTCGGCGTCGGGTATCGCCGAGGGTGCGCGCACCGGCCTGGCCAACGTCGTCACCGGTGTGCTGTTCCTGGTCGCGATGTTCCTGACCCCGCTCTACAGCGTGGTGCCGCAAGAGGCCGTCGCGCCGGCGCTCGTGGTGGTCGGTGCCTTGATGATCGCCCAGGTCCGCTCGATCGACTTCACGCAGTTCGCCATCGCCCTGCCGACCTTCCTGACCATCGTGACCATGCCGTTCACATATTCGATCGCCAACGGCATCGGGGTCGGATTCATCAGTTGGGTGGTGATGGCCACCGCCGCCGGCAAGGCCAAGACCGTGCATCCACTGCTGTGGATCGTGGCCGCCGTCTTCATCGCCTACTTCGCGCGCGGCCCGATCTCCGACCTCATCGGCTGATCGGTGCAACTGGGTGTGTTTGTGGCGCCGATTCCGTCACTGGAGTGACGGACGCGACAGCAGTCGACTCGAAGTCGCAAATCTGCGATTTATACATTGCAAATACCCACAAGTGAATTACCCTTAGCAAGGTGAACTCCGCAGTCTCAGATCTCGCTCTCCCGGAAGTATCGGAGGTCACCCTCTCGGGTGACCTCTCCCTGGCCATCGTCCGGATGGCCAGGCGTTTACGCGGACGACGCCTGAGTAAGGTCGTCTCGCTCACACAACTGTCCGCGATGTCCACCCTGCATCACGAAGGCCCGATGACCCCCGGCGCCCTGGCCAACGCCGAACGGGTGCAGCCGCCATCGATGACGCGCGTCATCGCATCGTTGTCGGATCTCGGCATGGTGTCGCGGGAACCGCATCCCACCGATGGGCGACAGGCAATCGTGACGCTCGCGCCCCGCGGCAGCGATGTCATCACTGCGGAGCTCGACGCCCGCGAGGAGTGGCTCAGCGACCGGCTCGCCGAGCTCACCCCGCAGGAACGTGAGACCTTGGCGGCCTGCGTGCCGATCATGCAGAAGATCATCAACGGTGGTGACGACCGGAGGTAGGTTTCGACTCGATGCTCCGCTGGAGCGCTCCGCATCGGCTCAACCAGCGGTGGGTAGCTTGGCGCGCAGGAGCGGCTCAACCAGCGGGTCTTGCTTGGCGCTGGGTATCGGCTCAACCGCCGCAGGTAGCTAGAAGAACGTGCCCGCGAACGGTGCGGCGTCGGTGGTGAACGCCATGTCGAGCGCGCGCAACGTCTCGGCCGAGTCGGTCCACAGACGGCCGGCGGACGCGAACATCCGCGCGGGCACGCCGCCCAGGTAGATCGATCCGAGCACCGAGACGTCCATCCGGACCGTCGCCGTGCCGGTGCTCGGTGCGACGATCGCGCCGCCGTTGCGGATCGACACATCGAAGACCCCGCCACGACCCCGGTAGTCGTCGGTCACCTCGACGACCCCGTCGAAATCCGCGGCGTAGTGCCGCATCCCGAGTGCGCGAGGAATGTCGATCACCCGGAGCCACATCTTGTCGCTGATGCCGGTCACGGAGACGGCGCGATGATCGGACAGCTTGTAGCGCAGCGGATCGTCGAACGGGATCGCGGCGGTCATGGTCGGCAGCAGGTCCACGCCGACGAGAACCCGCCACAGGTCGGTGTGCGCCTCGTCGGTGATCGCGACGACCTCCTCGACAATCCCGCGTGTCGGGTCCGTCGATTGGTCGATCCGGTACGCCGCGTATCCGTCGCGATGCAGAAGATAGTGCCGACCGCTGCTGTGCGGAGGACGCTGTGACGGGCGGTCGGCCAGGATCGGGTCCCACCAGGCTGCCGTCCGGCTCAGCGCGCCCGGCCGTGTCGCGACCCATCGTTGGTGCAAGTCCGGCACGCGGCGGGCGATCTCGTCCGCGGTCGCGAAATTGACCGGCGAAAACCCAGGCTCGGGGCGCGCCCGCATCTTGGCGGCGGCCAGATCCACCGACACATCCCGCGCGAAGCAGGCCGGTCCGAATCCATAGCGCTCGTAAATGGTCGCCTCGCTCGCGGTGAGGATCGCGAACGTCTGCCCTTCGGCCTCCCAGCGGTCGAACAGTTCGGTGATCATCGTCCGCAGGATGCCCCGACGACGATGGGTCGCGGCCACCGACACCCACGACAAACCCGCCGCGTCGGCGGCTGCGCCGCCCGGCAGCGTCATTCGCATCCGGTAGAACATCGAGACGCCGACCAGCGTGCGGGGGATCAGGCCGGCCTCGTCGCGCACGAGAACGACATCGGCGTCGTCGACCTTGCCACGCAGATCCGCCCGTTCCTCGGGGGACAGCGGATTCGTCATCAGGAACGCCCGGGCGTCGGTGGCGAAGATGTCGTCCCAGTCGGCGTCCGTGGCGGTCGAGACGGTGAGCGACGAATGCGTGCTCTGCGAGGTGGTCACCCGTCAACCGTTGCACAGTCGGTGGTTGGCAGACTGTTCGGGTGGCCAACCTGCGAGTCGAGGTCGTCGACATCGACGATCCCGACGACCCGCGCGTCGACGACTTCCGCGACCTCAATTCCGTCGACCGGCGTCCCGACCTGCCCGCGCTGACTGGCGGCCGGGTGGGCAAGGCGCTGGTGATCGCCGAGGGCGTACTCGTCGCCCAGCGGATGATCGCCTCCCGATTCGCGCCGCACGCGTTCCTCGGCGTCGACAAACGCCTCGGTGAACTCGCCGACGACCTCGCCGACCCGTCGGTCGACGGGGTGCCGTTCTATCGGGCCACCGCCGAGGTGATGGCCGAGGTCGTCGGATTCCACCTCAACCGTGGTGTTCTGGGCGCGGCTCGACGGCCGTCGCCTCTGGAGGTCGCCGACGTCGTCGTCGGTGCACGCACCATCGCCGTCCTCGAGGGCGTCAACGATCACGAGAACATCGGTAGCATCTTCCGCAATGCGGCCGGACTGGGCGTCGACGCCGTGTTCTTCGGGGCCGGCTGCGCCGACCCGCTCTACCGACGATGCGTCCGCGTCTCGATGGGCCACGCGCTGCTGGTGCCGTTCGCCCACTTCACCGACTGGCCGCGAGACCTCACCATTCTGGGCGACAACGATTTTCGGCTCATCTCGATGACGCCGGGTGAGGAGTCGGTGCCGCTGGCCGACGCGGTCGACGCGGAGAAGGTGGCGTTCCTGGTGGGAGCCGAGGGGCCGGGACTGACCGAGACCGCGATGCGGGCGAGTCATGTCCGAGCACGCATCCCGATGAGCCGCGGGACCGACTCGCTCAACGTCGCGACCGCTGCGGCGATCGCCTTCTACGAACGCTCCCGATCAGGCACGATAGGGGAGTGACCCCGCCCGATCGTGTGGATTCGAGGCAGCTCGTGCCCTTCGCCGACGACGATGCACATGCGCGCGAACCCACTCCGTGGGCGCTGGGGTTGTTCGTCACCGCGGTGTTCGCGCTGTTCTGGACCTTCGTTCTGGTAGGCGTCTACGAGTTGATCGGCGGCGTCGAGCACTGGCTGGGCGTCATCGCGGCCGCCGTGGTGTGTATCGGGTTGGGCTGGACACTGTGGGACCTGCGTGACCGTCCGGTGTGGCGCTGGATCGTCTGGGGATCGGTCATCGGGCTGCTCGCCGGGCTCGGGTCGTCGATCGCGCTGTTGGCGCTCGGGCGGTAGGGGGCTTTCCCGCGCGGGCGGCGACGAGTCGCTGTTCCTTTGCTGGTCGAGCGAGCGTCGGAGCCTTCGGAGGGGTGCGTCGGAAATGACTGTGCGGCGGGTGATCTCGATGAAGCGCCTCGCTGCGCTCGGAGCCTTACTCGATCAGCGAAGAGGGGGCGCCTCGCTGCGCTCGGAGCCTTACTCGATCAGCGAAGGGGCGGCGAGCCCGACGCTGGTCGAAACCGCCCGTTCGACGATGGGGGTGATCTCGATGCGGCGCCTCGCTGCGCTCGGAGCCTTACTCGATCAGCGAAGGGGCGGCGAGCCCGAGGCTGGTCGAAACCGCCCGTTCGACGGTGGGGGTGATCTCGATGGGGCGCCTCGCTGCGCTCGGAGCCTTACTCGATCAGCGAAGAGGCGGCGCCTCGCTGCGCTCGGAGTCTTACTCGATCAGCGGAGGGGGGCGGCGCCTCGCTGCGCTCGGAGCCTTACTCGATCAGCGAAAAGGGTTGCGACTCATCCCAGCCCACGCTGGTCGCCTGCGGCGGCCCGGTGAGTTCAGAATCCGAAGTAGCGCGCCAGCGGGTTGCGGCGCTTACCCTGCGGCGCGTCGTCGGGCGGTTCGCTGTCGTCGCCCTCGTAGCGAGCCCGATCCTCTTCCCCCGGCACATAATCGGCCGCGCGAAGGGCGAAGCCCGTGACCGGGATCCGCGCCGGGTCGAGGTCGGTCTCGGCCAGCGGGTGGGTGAACCGGAATCCAACCCACTCACGGTTGGATTGTTCGGCGATGTGCTGTGGATGGAACGGCAGCGCCATGGGATCGGGTGCTACCCCCGGCGCGTACCGGAGCGGGTGCTCACCCGCCCAGAACGGCCGCTCGAATGGATACGGCAAGCCCACGTCTTCGAAGATCTGCACCGGATCGGCCGCGAACGACCGCCGCAGCACGCCGTTCTCCCACCTCGCGAACGCGCCCACGGAGTCTTCCGGGTCGGTGAAAAGCAATGTCGCAGCAGCGCTTTGCCGCATCGAACCGATCGTCCGGGTCAGGCTCGACGGCGTCGTGGTGGCAAACAGTGAACATGACACCACGGCCAGGGGGCCATACGACCCCGCGTACACATGCGAGTCCTGTGCCGCGGCGGCGGTGGCGAGGTCGGTGTCGAGCGCGGGCACCAGCACCCGATCCCCGTACAGCGTGCTCACCATGTGTTGTGCGGCGTCGACATCGTTGGTGAGTTCACCGCCGAGGAAGCCGATCGGATCGTCGTCGTCGATGAACCAGACGGTGACCGCGCGTGCCGACACTGTCAGCTGTGCCCGTTGCTACGGACGCCGAGAAGGACGTCCTCCCAGGCCGGAAGTGCCGGCTTACCGTTGCGGCGTCGCGGTTTTGCCGCTTCGTCACTGTGCTCGTCGGCGTGTTGATCCGCGCTGTCGTCGGCCGCGGGTGCGGGCGGCTCGGGACTCTCGGGGAGTTCCGTCACATTGCCCGGCGTGCGTGGAGTATCCGAATGTGGTGCGGTCCAGGTTGTTTCGTCGGCGCCGAAGTCGAGTGCGACCGTGCCGTATTCGTCATGGGTCGGGGGCGACGGATCGTGCCGGGTGCGTTGCGCGTCGATGAGACGGTTGGCGTCGATGGTGACTTCGTCGTGCGCCTCGGGCCCGGACGCCGGGGCTGCCTCGGTTGGTGCGGTCAGGTCGGGGGTGGCGACCGGCGTCAGTCGACGACGCGGCGTGATGGTCTCGGGATGGGTCAACTCGTCGGCGAGGTCGTCGAGCGGATCGGCCGTGCCGCCATGTGAACCCGGCGCGTACCGCCAGTGCGCGTGGTTGTCGGTATGGCCCACATGCCAACTGACCTGCACCACCCAGTGCCCGTCATCGCCCTTCCAGGCGTCCCATTCGATCTCGTTCTGGGACTGTCCGAGGGCGGTCATCGCATCGGCGACGACTTCGCCGAGTGTGGCGACCGCCGGGCCGTCCTCGCGGATCGGGTGCGACGTCGCGGCCAGTTCGGCGGCACGCGCACGCTCGAGGAGCACGGGGTGGGCGAAGCGTTCGATGCGATCGACGGTCACCCCGGCGTGCGTGGCGACCTCCGCGACGGTGGCACCCGCGCGGATGCGGGCCTGGATCTCTCGTGGGCGTAGCGAGCTTTCCATCTCGATCTCGATCTGCCCCATCCGTGAGATGTCACCGCGGGCCGCGGCGCGCAGGCGCTCGTCGGCGGCGATGCGGTACTTCTCACCTGACTCGGTATCACGGCAGATGACATGGGAGCCGTCGGCCTCAACGCCGACGACGCGTAGTTCACGCATCTGCTCCTCCTCCAGTGACCGTGGGTGCGGGCATTGGGGTCAGGCTAGACCACAGGTACGACCACAGCCCGCGAGACACGCGGTAAAACCGCAGATCAGCACGGGTGTGGCGGATGGTGCCCGTGGGACTCAGGCTACACGTGGTGTTCGCGTGGTTCAGAGCTTCTCGACAACGAAGTCGATGCACTGCGTCAGGCGGCTGATGTCCTCGGGATCGATCGCCGGGAACATGCCGATCCGCAGCTGGTTGCGGCCGAGCTTGCGGTAGGGCTCGGTGTCGACGACACCGTTGGCGCGCAGGGTCTTGGCGACGGCCGCGGCGTCGACGTCCTCGTCGAAGTCGATCGTGCCGACGACCTGGCTGCGCAAGGTCGGGTCGTCGACGAACGGCGTCGCGAACTCGCTGGCCTCGGCCCACTCGTAGAGGCGCGAGCTGGAGTCCGCGGTGCGGGAGACGCACCAATCGAGGCCTCCGTTGCCGAGCATCCACTGGATCTGGTTGTCGAGCAGCAGCAGCGACGCGACGGCGGGCGTGTTGTAGGTCTGGTTCTTGCTGCTGTTGTCGACGGCGGTCGGCAGCGACAGGAACTCGGGGCACCAGCGGTCGGTGTGCGCGATCTGGTCGATGCGCTCGAGCGCCTTCGGGCTCATCAGGGCGATCCAGATCCCACCGTCGGAGGCGAAGCACTTCTGCGGTGCGAAGTAGTAGACGTCGGTGTCGGCGACGTTGACCGGCAGGCCGCCGGCGCCCGAGGTGGCGTCGATGGCGACCAGGGCGTCGTCGGAGCCGGCCGGCCGCGTGACGGGGACGGCCACACCCGTCGAGGTCTCGTTGTGGGCCCAGCCGATGAGGTCGATCCCGCCGAAATCGTCGGCGGTCAGCGCGGCGGGATCGGGCGCGGTACCCGGATCGGTGGAGATCACCGCAGGCGAATCGAGGAACGGCGCCTTCTTGGCGACGGTGGCGAACTTGGAGCTGAACTCGCCGTAGGTCAGGTGCAGCGAGCGGCGCTGGATGAGGCCGAAGGCGGCGGCGTCCCAAAAGGCGGTGGTGCCGCCGTTGGACAGGACGACCTCGTAACCGTCGGGCAGGGCGAACAGATCGGACAGGCCGGCGCGGATCGAGCCGACGACGTTCTTGACCGGCGCCTGCCGATGGCTGGTGCCGAACACGGAGGCGCCGGTGTCGACGAGCGACTGCAGTTGTTCGGGGCGCACCTTGGACGGACCGCAGCCGAAGCGGCCGTCCGACGGCAGGAGGTCGGCGGGGATGGTGATCGGAGCGGTGGCGGTGTCACTCATGCAGGCAATTCTAGGGTTGTGGCCTCGGCCACCCCGGCCTGGGTTCTGGTCCGCGGCGATTGCAGCATGGTCCTTGACCTCGGTTAAACGTGCGTTTAGTGTCTTAAACGTGCGTTCAGCCGAGGTGGACGATCGGACGACGCGAGCCCGGGTGCGGGATGTCGCGATCGAGGTCTTCGCGCGCGACGGGTTCGGCGCGACGGTGCGGACCATCGCCGAGGCCGCCGGCGTCAGCCCCGGCCTGGTCATCCATCACTTCGGGTCCAAGGCGAATCTGCGCGCCGATTGCGATGCCCACGTGCTCCGCGCCACCCGCGAGGCCAACGAGCAAGCACTCGAGAGCGACTACGGCGCAACCTCATTCGGAGGGTTCGCCGCGCTGCTCGACACCGTCGAAGACACCGGAACGCGCACCGTCTACCTGATCCGGAGTCTGCAGGACGGTGGAGAGATGGTGCGCGAGCTGCTCGAACACCTCGCCGCCGACGGTGAGGCCACGCTGCGGGCCGGCGTGGCCGCGGGAACGATCCGGCCGTCACTCGATGAAACGGCCCGTGCCCGATACATGCTCGCGCAATCACTCGGTGCACTGCTCGTCGACGTCGTCATGCACCCGCCGGCCGACTGGTCGGATGGCAGTGCCATCGTGCGCGGCTACGTGGAGCGAGCGCTCGTGCCCGGAACCGAGCTTGCGGTACACGGCGTGATGGCCGACGAATCGTTGTTACACACAGTGCTGGACTATCGGAGGGAACATGATGGCACCATCTGACACACCGGTGATCGATGTCGCCGGACTGCACAAGCGATTCGGTACCTTCCGCGCTCTCGACGGCCTGGATCTTGCTGTGCGCCAAGGCGAGGTTGCCGGGTTCCTCGGCCCGAACGGGGCGGGCAAATCCACCACCATCCGGATTCTGTTGGGGCTCTACCAGTTCGACGACGGCCGCGTGCGGGTCTTCGATCTGAATCCGCTGACCGATGCGGTCGCCATTCACCGGCGCCTCGCCTATGTGCCCGGCGACGTGAACCTGTGGCCACAGCTCACCGGTGGCGAATGCATCGACCTCCTGTTGTCGCTGCGCGGCGTGCGAACCGAATCCGCCTCGCGTAAAGCCGAATTGATCGACCGCTTCGAGCTCGACCCGACGAAGAAGGCCGCCACCTACTCCAAGGGCAACCGGCAGAAGGTGGCACTCGTCGCCGCACTCGCGGCCGACGCCGAACTGCTCATCCTCGATGAACCCACCTCTGGGTTGGATCCGTTGATGACACACGAGTTCGTCACCTGTGTGCGCGAACGGGCCGCGGCCGGGTCCGCAGTGCTGATGTCGAGCCATCTGCTCGCCGAAGTCGAAGAACTGTGCCAGACGGTGACGATCATCCGGGCCGGCAAGACCGTCCTGTCGGGCACACTCGCGGAACTACGCCATCTGCGGCGGTCGCGGGTCACCGCCACCGTCGTGTCGGATGCGGCGGAACTCGGCACTGTCGAAGGTGTGCACGACTTCTCGGTGGACGGCGATTCGGCGACGTTCACCGTCGACGACACCGGTCTGGCCGCGGTGACCCGGGTCCTCGCGCAGCACGGGGTCCGGACACTGGCGGTGGAACCACCGAGTCTCGAAGAACTGTTCCTGCACGCCTACGACGATGCGACGGTGCAGTCGTGACCACCGCGAGTACTCTCAGCGCTCCGCCGGCCGGCCCATCCGAGGGTGCGGTGGCCCGCACGTTTGCTCGCCTGCCGGTGCTGCTGCGGCTGGCCTTCCGGCGCGAGCGGGTCATCGCGCCCGTCACGGTCGCCTTGTTCGTGCTCATCCAATTGTCCACGGCAGCAGCCGTGTCGACGATGTACACCGATCCGGCCCAACGCGCCCAGCTGCAGGTCGGTGTCGGCTCCAACGCCGCCTTCCAGTTCCTGCTCGGTGACCTCACCCGTCTCGAACCGATCGCCGCCGTGGTCTCCTGGCGTGCCGGTTTGTTCATGATCGCCGCGCTGGGCGTGTGCGCCGCGGTGATGACGGTGCGCCAGACACGCAAGGAAGAGGAACTCGGCCGGACCGAACTCATCCGGGCGGGCGCGGTCGGACCGCTGGCACCGCTCGCCGCGGGCGCCATCGTCGCAGTGGTGTTCACCATCGTTGTGGCACTGGGGATGTCGTTGATGCTCATCCCGTATGGTGCCGACGCCGCCGGACTGGTGGCCGTGTTCGCCCAGTACGCCGCCACCGGCGTCGCCGGGGTGGGGATCGCGCTGGTAGCTGCGCAGATCGCAACGACGTCGCACATTGCCAACCTCGCGGCCAGTTCGGTGATACTGGTCGGTTACCTCCTGCGCGGCGTGGCCGACGCCACCGACGGCTGGGGGTGGCTGCGGTGGTGCAGTCCCATCGGGTGGGCCGAGCAGATCGATCCGTTCGGGGCGAACAATCTGTGGCCCGCCGTGATGTCCGTCGCGGTCTTCGTCGCGGCGGTGATCGTCGCGGGATGGGTTGCGGTGCATCGTGATTACGGCGCCGGGTTGATCGCGCCGCGGCCCGGGCCACCCGGCACCAACCGGTTGGGCACCATCGAAGCGCTCGCCGTGCGGTTGATGAATCCGCTGCTGCGGTCCTGGGTCGGTGGGCTCTTCTTCTACGCGGCGGTCGTCGGATTCATGCGACCGTCGGTGGACCAATTGGCCGCGGGCAACCAGATGTTCTCCCAGGTCATCCGGGGCGCGCTCGGAAACGCCACGCTCAGCACCCTGTTCACGATCACCATGATCACCTTTCTCGCCGTCGCCGCGAGCGCCTGGGCGGTGAACGTGGGAGAGCGGCTGCGTGCCGAGGAGGACGGTGCGCGCACCGAGGTGCTGCTGGCGGTGCCGACCTCACGCAGTCGCTACTTCTTCGCCTACCTGGGAATTTCGGTGGCGGGAACCGTGATCGCGCTGGTGACCGTGGGGATCGCGATGGTGCTCGGCTGCGGGATCGCCGGCGGCGGATGGGCAACTCCCGCGGGGGAGACCGCGAAAGCGGTTGCCGTGCAGGTGCCGGCGACGCTGGTGATCGTCACGCTCGCGATGGCGCTCTATGCGATCCGTCCGGTGCTGGTTCATCTGGGCTGGATCGTGGTGACCGCGGCGCTGTTCCTCGGTCCCTTCTCCGGGCTCTTCAATCTGCCGCAGTGGGTGGACGATCTGTCCCCGTTCACCCACGTCCCGCTGGTTCCGGTGGAGCCGATGCGGTGGCTGCCGATGATCGTGATGCTCTGTGTCTCAGCAGTGTTCGTCGTCGTCGGATGGCTGGCGTTCCGTCGGCGCGACGTGGGCTGACGCCTCGGACGCACTCCTCAGACGCCGGGCGCGAACTTGACCTCGTCCCAACCCTCGACGTCCTCGGGACGTCGCGGACCGGGCCCGGTGTAGAGCGCGGCCGGCCGCACGAGCTTGCCGAGCTTCTTCTGCTCGAGGATGTGGGCACACCAGCCGGCGGTGCGCCCACACGTGAACATCGCCGGCATCATGTGCGTCGGGACCTCGGCATAGTCGAGGATCACCGCCGCCCAGAACTCGACGTTGGTCTCGATGGCCCGGTCCGGTCGGCGTTCGCGCAGTTCGGTCAGCGCGGCCTGCTCGAGGGCCGCCGCCACCTCGAAACGCGGCACGCCGAGATCCTGCGCGGTGCGTCGGAGCACGCGGGCCCGCGGGTCCTCGGCGCGGTAGACGCGGTGCCCGAAGCCCATCAGCTTGTCCTTGCGGTCCAGGATCCCGCGGACCAGTCCCCGGGCGTCGCCGGTGTTCTCCACCTCTTCGATCATCGGCAACACCCGCGCGGGTGCACCGCCGTGCAGCGGCCCGGACATCGCGCCGATCGCCCCGGACAACGCGGCGGCGACGTCGGCGCCGGTCGACGCGATGACGCGGGCAGTGAACGTCGACGCGTTCAAGCCGTGTTCGGCGGCGCTCACCCAGTACGCGTCGATAGCCTCGATGTGCTTGGGGTCCGGGTCGCCCTTCCAGCGGGTCATGAATCGCGCGGTGACGGTCTCGCACCGGTCGATGACGTCCTGCGGCACCGCCGGCTGATGGATACCGCGCGCCGACTGCGCCACATAGGACAACGCCATCACCGACGCGCGTGCGAGGTTGGCGCGGGCGGTGGCGTCGTCGATGTCGAGCAGTGGTTTGTATCCCCAGATCGGCGCGAGCATCGCGAGGCCCGCCTGAACGTCCACGCGCACGTCGCCGGTGTGGATCGGCAACGGGAACGGCTCGGCGGGCGGCAGCCCGTCGCCGAATCGCCCGTCGACGAGCAACGCCCAGACATCGGAGAAGGTGACCTTGTTCTCGACGAGATCCTCGATGTCGACGCCGCGATAGCGCAGGTTGCCGCCGTCCTTGTCGGGCTCGGCGATATCGGTGGTGAACGCGACGACGCCCTCCAGGCCCGGGACGAAATCGTCGGGAACGCGCTGCGTCATGGTGACCACCTCTCTCGACACGGCTCTGTGAAGTGTCGGGCTGGACTCACATGGACTGTAGGACAGCCGGCCGGCCATGGCATACCGGGGAGTAACCGCCTGTCCGCCGGGTCGGCGCGGGGTAGCCTCACGATCGTGCCCGAAGAACCGATTGACCTGCCCAACATGCGTGTCGGTTACGGCGGCGGCATCCCGCCGAATGTCGGGGAGGGAGACCGCTCTGCGGGTGCGGACGGTGTTCGCGAGAACCTGGACCCGAGCTGGTTGCGAGGTGAACCGCCCTGGCTGGATCTGTTCACCGTGTGGCTGCGCGAGGCGATTGCCGCCCGGATCCCGGAACCCAACGCGATGGTCCTCGGCACCGCCGACGCGGATGGTCGGCCGTCGACCCGAACCGTGCTCTGCAAGGGTGTCGATGCCGCGGGTGTCGTGTTCTACACCGGTTACGACTCCGCGAAAGGACACGACCTGGCTGCTAATCCCTTTGCGTCGGTGACGTTTCCGTGGATCGCGCTGGAGCGGCAGGTGCACTTCCGGGGGCCGGTCACCCACGTCACCATGGAGGAGACGCAGGAGTACTGGAACATGCGGCCGCGCGGGTCGCAGCTGTCCGCCCTCGCGTCATCACAATCCGAACCCATCAGCAGCCGCATCGAGCTCGAGGCCAAGGCGGCGGAGGTGGCCGAATCGCTGGGTGGACTCGACGACGGTGACGAGGTGCCGGTGCCGTCGTCGTGGGGTGGTTATCGGCTCGAGCCGGAGGTCGTCGAGTTCTGGCAGGGCCGCGCGAACCGGTTGCACAACCGGGTGCGGGTGAGCTTGGTCGACGGTGCGTGGGAGGCGGAGAGGTTGCAGCCGTAGGAGTTCGGGCGGCGTCGTGGTCACCCATCCGCACCGCCCACATCCTTACCTCCCCTAAACTCTTCTGGTGCCTCGCCTCCTCGCCGATACCGCGCCGCTGCGCAACGTCTACTTCCGTCGGCTCTGGCTCGCGAACATCGTCACCGTCATCGGTGCTCAGCTCACCGTCGTCGCGGTGCCCGCGCAGATCTACCAGATCACCGGCAGTTCGGCCTACGTCGGACTGACCGGCATCTTCGGGCTGGTCCCGCTGATCGTCTTCGGCCTATGGGGTGGCGCGCTCGCCGACGTGATCGACCGCCGAATCCTGCTGATCATCACCACGGTCGGCATGATCGTGTGCAGCGGACTGTTCTGGGCGCAAGCGGCGTCGGGTGTGCAGAATGTCTGGATCATCCTGGTGCTGTTCTCGATTCAGCAGGGGTTCTTCGCGGTGAATCAGCCGACGCGCAGCGCGATCCTGCCCCGCCTGCTGCCCGATCGGGAACTGCCGGCGGCGTTGTCGTTGAGCTACACGGTGCTGCAGGCGGGCGCCATCGCGGGGCCGCTCGTCGGCGGCGCACTGATCCCTGTCCTCGGGTACTCGCTGCTCTATCTCGTCGACACCATCTTTCTGTTCCCGACCCTCTTCGCGGTCGTGATGCTGCCTGCGCTCAAACCGGAGGGCGACGACGCACCCAAGGTGGCGGGCCTGCGGTCGGTGATCGATGGTCTCAAGTACTTGATGGGCCACAAGGTCTTGCTGGCGTCGTTTCTCGTCGACCTCATCGCGATGATCTTCGGCATGCCCCGCGCACTGTTCCCGCAGATGGCCCACGAGAACTTCGGTGGCCCGTCCAGCGGCGGCATCGCCTTCGCGATGCTGTTCGTCGCGTTGTCGGCGGGCGCGGTCGTCGGCGGCATCTTCTCCGGCTGGGTCAGTCACGTGCAGCGGCAGGGCCTCGCGGTGATCGTCTGCGTCATCATCTGGGGTCTGGCCATCGCCGGCCTGGGTGTCGCGGTGGGTCTCGCGGGCGGCACGACGTTCCCGATGCTGCCGGTGGCCTTGGCGTTGCTGATGGTCGCCGGGGCCGCCGACATGGCATCGGCGTCCTTCCGGCAGTCGATCCTGTTGGCCGCGTCCACGGACGATCTGCGCGGCCGATTGCAGGGCGTGTTCACCGTCGTGGTCGCCGGCGGTCCGCGCATCGCCGACGTCGTCCACGGCGCGGCCGCCGCATCGATCGGGGTCGCGGTCACGACAACGGCCGGAGGCATCCTGTCGGTGGTCTTCACCATCGTTGCGGCTCTGGCGATTCCGTCGTTCGTCGCCTATCGGGTCGGACAAAAGGCCTGAGCTCAACGCCGCCGGCACACCCGCTGATCAGCGAGTTCACCGATTCGGTGCGACGATAGGTCGCATGACCGCCACAGTCGACAACCAGGCGGGCACCTTCAGCGTGCCCATCATCGACATCACGCCGTACACCGCGCACGGTGATGCGGCGGACCGGGCCGTGGTGGCCACCAAGATCGACGACGCGGCCAGCACGATCGGGTTCATGCAGATCGTCGGCCACGAGATCCCGTCGGCGGTGATCGACGAGTTCACCACGGTGATGGACGAGTTCTTCGCCCTCCCGATCGAGGCGAAGAAGGCCTACCGGACACCGCCGGAGATCAACCGGGGCTATGCGCCACCGAAGTCGGAGTCGCTGTCGCTGAGCCTGGGCGTGGAGTCCGCGAACCGGATGAACGACTTCTTCGAGGCCTTCAACGTCGGCGTCGAGGCACAGGCGTACCCGGACCTCGATCTGCCCGCCGACCACTACGCGTCCAACACCTGGCCGACCGTCGACCATTTCCAGGCGGCGGTGTCCGCGTACTTCGCCGAGGCCGCCCGCGTGGCACGCACGCTGACGCGCATCTTCGCCGACGCGCTCGACCTGCCACCGGACTTCTTCGACGGCTACACCGACCACTCGCTCGACGTCCTGCGGATGAACAACTATGCGTTGCCGCCGGGGGAGATCGAACTCGACGGCGAACTCACCGGCATGGGGGAGCACACCGACTACGGCATCGTCACCGTGCTCTGGGCCGACCAGGTCCGAGGTCTGCAGGTGCTCGACCACCACGGCACCTGGCACGACGTCGCACCCGAGGACGGCGCGCTGCTGATCAACCTGGGTGACCTGATGGCGCGGTGGACCAACGAACGGTGGATGTCGACGCTGCACCGGGTGAAACCACCCGTCGTCGACGGCACCATCGAACGCCGACGCTCGGCCGCCTACTTCCACGACGGCAACATCGACGCGACGATCTCCACCCTGCCGTCGTGCGTCGGCGCCGGTAGCCGCTACTCGCCGATCACCGTCGGCGAGCACATCGGCGCCAAACTCGCGGGTTCGCGTGCGGGACTGTCGAATCCGTATGCGCGACGAGAGGCGCAGCGGGTGCGGCAGGCGATGGCGCGGGGGTTGGGGCAGCAGTAGCTGGTCGTGGCTCGGTTCAAGTCTCTGAGCGTTTCTCGCAGATTTCTTTGACATGGAGCACAGCTGCGGCGGCTTGTCGCGTGCACTGTGCACGCATACACCCGCGATAGCTGTGGCTGGTGTCAGCGAACGCCCCGGAGAGCGACGCGAAACGGGGTTGTGTCGGGGGACGGCTGGGACGGCTGGGACGGCAGACGGATGACGGGGGTCTCGATGCGGCGCCTCGCTGCGCTCGGTGCCTTACTCGACCAGCGAAGGGATGACTCTTCCTCGCCCACGCCGGCCGCCTGCGGCGGCCCAGGTTACCTACTCGACCCACGAATGGAAACCGGCCGACCCGGCCGACGGGGAACCCCTCAGTCCCCGCTGACCCGTCCCGGATAGGTGGCGCGGCGCGCGGCGTGCACCGGGCAGTAGTGCATCGGATTGTCGCGCTCGGCCGTCGGCGGCAGATTGCGCTTGGGAGTCTCCACCAGTGGCGCGTCCATCGGCACCTTCCCCGTGACCCGGTCCCAGGCGTCGCGCGGGCGCGGGTGGCGCAGGAACCGCTTGGGCAGGGCGCGATGCATCACCAGGTTCACGCCGCGGCCCAGGAGTCGGAACCTGCGCTCGTCCTTCTCGGTCCAGGTGAGCCCGAGGATTTCGCGCACCGGCTCGTCGTAGAAGCCGGTCGTCAGCCACATGAAGAACCGCTCGTTGGGCTTGGCCATGCGGCGGAACCAGAACTTCTCCGGGATGAACGACAGGAACGGCGGTGGCGGCAGCTTGCTGATGTCGAGTACCGCGCGCACCGCCGGATGGTCGCGAAGGACGTTGCGGCACATGTAGTCCCAGTACTCGAGGAAGTCCTCGTAGGTGTCGGGGACCGGACGCATCGACACCCCGTAGGACGCATACCAGGCCTTGGACTCCTCGAACAGCTGACGCTTCTGTTCCTCGCTCAGCCAGGGCCCGAACCGTTCACACAGCCGCACGTTGCCGTACCAGAAAGTCGCGTGCGCCCAATAGAAGACGTCGGGATCGAGCGCGTGGTAGCGCGACCCGTCCTCCATCCGACCCTTGATGTCGCGGTGGTAGTCACGGACCTCGTGACCGGTGGCGGTGCCGGTCGAGATGGTGTCGAAGACGACACCGCTGATCGGGTACAGCGACCGCATCAGTCGCTGCCAGCGCTCGCCGAAGAAATCCGAATGCTCCCACACCGCGGCGCCAAGCTTGGGATGCATGTTCTGCATCGACCCGGCCCACAATCCCTGGAACATGCCGGTCCAGGTGCCCCAGATCTGCCAGGTCAGCGAATCGGGCCCGAGTGGGGGGTAGTCGTCCGGGCGCTGACTCTGCGGCGTGCCGTCGATGTCGACGGACGCACTGTCGGTGTCGGGGGTGGGGGCGTCGGTGACGGCAGATGGGTCGCTCAGCACCTCAGTCATGAGACGGAAGTCTAGATTCGTCTCAAACGGCTGTCAAAAGGGCTTACCGCGCGCGAAATCGCAATCGGGTGCCTGCGACGAGCTGGCCGGCGCGATCCAGCGACTCGGGCGTCAGCACCGCCACCACCGGATAACCGCCGGTCACGGGATGATCGGCGAGGAACAGCACCGGCCGTCCGCTGGGCGGTATCTGCACCGCCCCGTGCGGTACGCCCTCCGACGCCAGTTCGTCGACGCCCTCGCGATGAACCACGAACGGGTCGCCGGCATTGGCGGGCCGATCGAGGCGCACCCCGACCCGGTTGCTCTCCGGGCTGACCTCCCACACGCCACGCAGCAGGTCGCCGGCATCTCGGACGTGTGCCCGTCGGGGACCCTCGGTGGTGTCCAGGACGACGACGGTCTCGACCGTCGAATCCACTGGTGCTGAGGCCACGACGGGCCACGGTCCGGACAAAGGCCCGACCGGCAACTCGCCCCCGGCCGCCAGAGCGGGTGGCCCCACACCCGACAGTGTGTCGGTGGATCGAGACCCGAGGACCGGTTCGACGTCGACGCCGCCGCGCACCGCCACATAGTTGCGGAGCCCCCACGTCGGGGTGTCCAGGGTCAGCTCTGCGCCGTCGGGCAATCGGATCACCGCACCCAGTCCGACGGCCAGGCCGTCGATCCGCACCGCGGTGTGCGCCCCGGTGACCGCGATCAACAGCTCACCTCGGGCGCGAATCCGCAAGCGTCCCAGGGTGGTTTCGATGACCGCGGCCGACTCCGGATTGCCGACGAGCCGGTTGGCCAGGGTGAGCGATCCGCGGTCGGCGCCACCCGAGCGGGGTACGCCCAGATGGCCGTATCCCGGACGCCCGAGATCCTGCAGCGTGGCCAGCGGTCCGGGTTCCACGACGATGATCGTCTTCACCGATCCACCTCCTCGGCGGTCACGAATCGGACGAGTTTGCCCGGCGCCAGAAGTGCCGGGGGAGTGGACCGTTCGTCCCAGAGGGTGACGCCGGTGTGTCCGATCAGGTGCCAGCCGCCGGGACTCTCGCGCGGGTAGACGGCGCTGTAGCCGGCGGCGATGGCGACGGCCCCGGGCGGCACTCGAGTCCGGGCATCCTTCCGGCGCCCGACGTCGGCGAATGGATGTTTCGAATCGCTCTGTGGCACAAGGTAACCGAACCCCGGCGCGAAACCCATGAACTGTACCCGCCACACCGTCGTGCGGTGGATCTCCGCGACCTCGGCGGGGTCGATGTCGAGCAGCGCGCCGACCGCGTCGAGGTCGGGGCCGTCGTAGGTGACCGGGATGAGAATCTGCGGGGTCTCCGAGTCACCTGTCGCCGCACGCTGGGCGCGGCCGGCGCGCAGGGCGCGATGGACGCCCAACACGTCGACTCCACGGCCGCGTTCGGCCTGGATCAGCAGGGTGTGCGCACTCGGGATGACATCGACGATGCCGGGCAGTGCACCGCGCTCCAGAGCCGCCCGCAGCGCGGCGGCCGCCGCGCCCGCGGCCGGTGCGGGCTGGTCGTCGTCGGTGAAGTCGAGCAGCACCGCGTCGGGTCCGGCGGGCAACTCTCTCATGTCCCCAAACTACAAGCTCACACCTGGCAGGATGGCGTCGTCGAACGGAGGTGAGATGCGGGAGATCGTGGTGTGTGGTGAGGCCCTGGTCGACGTGGTGTCGTCGACGCCGATCACGGCAACGGCGGGGCCGCTGCCGCCGCTGCAACCCGCACTCGGAGGCGGCCCGTTCAACGTGGCGGTGACGCTGGGCCGACTCGGCAGCGCGGTGGCGTTCTGCTCGGCGGTCTCGACCGACACCTACGGCGAGGCGATCATGACCGCTCTTCAGGCGAGTGGGGTGCGGACGTCGCTGGTGCAGCGCCGCGCCGACCCCACGTCGCTGGCCCTGGCCACGATCGGCTCCGACGGTGCGGCCCACTATTCCTTCTATGTCCGCGGCACCGCCGATCGGACGGTCGCCGATCCGGGTCCGTTCCCGTCGACGGTGGCCGCGGTGTGCTTCGGCACGCTGTCGCTGGTGCTGGAACCCGGTGCGAGCGTGTATGAATCGCTGATGCAGCGCTGTCGTGCACAGGGCCGCCTGGTGGCGCTGGACCCGAACATCCGGGCCGCGGTGATCGAGGATCACAACGCCTACCGGCGTCGCTTCGCGTCCTGGACGACCTGTGTCGATGTGATCAAACTCTCCGACGAGGACGCCGAGTGGCTCGCCTCGGGTCCGGCCGGCACCACCGTCGACGAGTGGCTGGCCGCGGGTGTGGCGGCGGTGGTCATCACGGCCGGTTCAGATGGCATAACAGTGCGCTCACCTGCGGTTTCGGTGAGTTCGCCGGCGCGGCCGGTGACCGTCGTCGACACCATCGGTGCCGGCGACAGCGTCATGGGCGGGGTCCTGCGGGCACTCGACCGATTCGGGGCGCTCTCCCGGCCGGCAGTGTCCGCGCTGACCGCCGAGCAGTGGCTGTCGATCCTTGAATACGCAGGTCAGGTGGCTGCAATCACCGTCTCACGCCCCGGCGCGGACCCTCCTTGGGCGAGTGAGCTCGCAAGCGACTAGGTTGTTACCAGACACAATCCTGAGCCGGATCGTGTGCAAGACAACTCTCACCTGAGTAAAGGGGTTCGTGTGTCCGCTGAAACAGTCCCAGCTGACCAGGCGTCCGATCAGGCATCCGCGACATTCACCTACCCCGGTGGTCAGCTGGAGCTTCCGATTCTGAAGGCGACCGACGGCAGCGATTCGGTAGCGCTGGGCAAGTTTCTTGCCGAGACCGGTCTGACCACCTTCGACGGCGGTTTCGTCAACACCGCGTCCACCAAGTCCGCGATCACCTATATCGACGGCGACGCCGGCATCCTGCGGTATCGGGGCATCCCGATCGAGCAGCTCGCCGAGCACTCGACCTTCATCGAGGTCAGCTACCTGCTCATCTACGGTGAGCTGCCGACCCCGGCGCAGCTCGACGAGTTCACCGACAAGGTCCGGCGCCACACCCTGCTGCACGAGGATCTCAAGCGCTTCTTCGACGGGTTCCCGCGCAACGCCCACCCGATGCCGGTGCTGTCCAGCGCGGTCAATGCGCTCTCCGCCTACTACCAGGACTCGCTGGACCCCAAGGATCCGGAGCAGGTCGAGCTCTCCACCATCCGGCTGCTCGCCAAGTTGCCGACCATCGCGGCGTACGCCTACAAGAAGTCGGCCGGCCAGCCGTTCCTGTACCCGGACAACTCGCTGACCCTGGTCGAGAACTTCCTGCGGATGACCTTCGGGTTCCCGGCCGAGCCCTACGAGGTGAACCCCGAGGTCGCCAAGGCCCTCGACATGCTGTTCATCCTGCACGCCGACCACGAGCAGAACTGTTCGACCTCGACCGTCCGCCTCGTCGGGTCGTCGCAGGCCAACCTGTTCACCTCGATCTCCGGCGGCATCAACGCCCTGTGGGGTCCGCTGCACGGCGGCGCCAACCAGGCCGTCCTCGAGATGCTCGAGGACATCAAGAACTCCGGCGGTGACACGCAGAAGTTCATGAACAAGGTCAAGAACAAGGAAGACGGCGTGAAGCTCATGGGCTTCGGGCACCGCGTCTACAAGAACTACGATCCACGCGCCGCGATCGTCAAGAAGACCGCCGACACGATCCTGGAATCGCTTGGTGTGCAAGACGATCTGCTCGACATCGCGAAGGGGCTCGAAGAGGTCGCGCTGTCCGACGACTACTTCGTCGAGCGCAAGCTCTACCCGAACGTCGACTTCTACACCGGTGTCATCTACCGCGCGATGGGTTTCCCGACCCGCATGTTCACCGTGCTGTTCGCGCTCGGACGGCTTCCCGGCTGGATAGCGCACTGGCGCGAGATGCACGAGGATCCGACCGGCAAGATCGGCCGCCCGCGTCAGCTCTACACCGGCTACACCGAACGGGATTACATCACCATCGGCGACCGCTGATCCGTTCTCGTCCACTCCCACCCGACGACTCAAAGGAGAGTCCCGATGGCCAACGCCGAGAAGCCCGAAGTCGAGTTCCCGGAAGGGCCCGCACCCACCGAGCTGCAGGTCACGGACCTCGTCGTGGGTGAGGGAGCCGAAGCCCTGCGCGGTGGCGTCGTGGACGTGCACTACGTGGGTGTCGAGTACGACACCGGCGAGGAGTTCGACTCGTCGTGGGATCGTGGGCAGTCGGCGAACTTCCCGCTCAACCGGCTGATCCCCGGCTGGCAGGAAGGCATTCCGGGGATGAAAGTCGGCGGCCGCCGTCAGCTGACCGTGCCGCCGCAACTCGCGTACGGCCCGGCCGGCGCCGGACATCGACTCTCCGGCAAGACTCTGGTCTTCGTCATCGACCTGCTGGGTGTGAGCTAAACGCCGGGAGCGAAACCGAGCGGGCCGAATGTCACCGGTGGGCGGTGCAGCCGTTCTCTGGCTGAGACGCGACCTGCGGCTGGGTGACCTGCCCCCGCTCACCGAGGCACGCGAGGCCGGTGATGTGCTGGTGTGTTTCGTCGTCGACCCACGCCTGGAAAAGTCCTCGGGCGAACGGCGATTGAGCTTCCTGTTCGACTCGCTGCGGGAACTCGACGAGAAGCTGTCTGGTCGGCTGCTGGTGGTACGCGGCCGGCCCGACGAGGAGATCCCGCGCATCGTCGACGCGGTGGATGCCGCCTCCGTCCATGTGAGCAAAGACTTTTCGCCCTTCGGCCGACGACGGGACGCGGCCGTGGCCGACGCTCTGGGCGACGTGCCGATCCGCGCGGTCGGATCCCCTTACCTGGTGTCGCCGGGGCGGGTGACCAAGTCCGACGGGACTCCCTACAAGGTGTTCACCCCGTACTTCCGGCAGTGGCGTGACCACGGTTGGCGTACGTCGGCGTCGTCGGCGATCGACAAGCGGAAGCTGTTGGACCCCAGCGATATCCGGAGATCCGGCCGCATCCGCGTACCGGCTGCCCCGACGAAGCTGGCGTTTCCGGCGGGTGAGGACGCGGCACACGCACGCTGGGCCGAATTCCTCGACGACGGTCTCGCGCGCTACGACACCGACCGCGATCGGCCGGATCGCGACGGGACGTCGATGATGTCGGCGTACCTCAAATACGGCAACATCCACCCACGGACGCTCGCCGCCGACCTCGGAAATTCGAAAGGCGCGCAGGCTTACCTGCGGGAGTTGGCATTTCGCGACTTCTACGCAGACGTGCTGTACCACTGGCCGAAGAGCTTGTGGCACAACTGGAATGACCAGTTCGACGACATCGCCCTCGATACCGGGAAGCGGGCGCAGGAACGGTTCGAGGCGTGGAAGGACGGACGCACCGGATTCGGCATCGTCGACGCCGGTATGCGGCAACTCCGCGAAACCGGGTACATGCACAACCGGGTCCGGATGGTCGTCGCGTCGTTCCTGGTCAAGGATCTGCATCTGCCGTGGTGGTGGGGCGCCGAATGGTTCCTCGATCAGCTCGTCGACGGCGACATGGCGTCGAACCAGCACGGCTGGCAGTGGGCGGCCGGCACGGGAACCGATGCGGCGCCGTACTTTCGGGTGTTCAATCCCGAGTCCCAGGCCACCAAGTTCGATCCCGACGGCGAGTATGTCCGACGCTGGGTTCCCGAGATCGATTCCGACGACTACCCGGAGCCGATCGTCGACCACAAGACCGAGCGGCAAGAGGCGCTGCGACGGTACGGCGAGATCTGACGCCGACCGCGACAACGGCAGCGCCATCGACCATGTCAACCGCGGCGCTCGTCCACTGCGGGGACCTGGCACTTGACATGGGGCAAAGCCCTGTCGACTCATTGCGTGCACTGCGCACGCGTATACCCGCGACAGCTGCGGTTGGTGTCAGCGGGGCGAAGGTGTCGAAGGGCGCTCGTCGGCTCACCGGGCGGGGAGCAACTCGGCAACGTTCCGGGCCGCCTCCCGGCCCGCGCGATTCGCACCGATCGTCGACGCCGACGGCCCGTAGCCGAGTAGCTGGATGCGCGGGTCCGCAGCGACGGTGGTGGCCAGTCGCCCGGTCATGACGATGCCACCACCGGGCCCACGCAGGTGCAGCGGAGCGAGATGGTCCAGCGCGCTTCGGAATCCGGTGTTCCAGAAGATGACGTCCACGTCGAGCGCATCGACACCGTCGGTGCCGCAGTCCCAACACACGCCGGTCTCGGTGATACGGGTGAACATCGGGCGCCACGCCAGAATGCCGTCGTCGCGGGCGGCCGCGATCGTCGGGGTGAGGGCCAGTCCGGTCACCGACACCACCGAGGTCGGCGGCAGTCCGGCGCGGACGCGTTCCTCCACCCGGGCGACCGCGCGGCGTCCCTTGTCCGGATCGAACGGCGTGTCGTCGAAGAATGGTTCGGTTCGGGAGCACCAAAACGTCTGCACGCCAGGAGCATTACGGGCGATCTCGATGAGGAGCTGGACCGCCGAGATCCCGGCGCCGACCACCAGGACGCGCTGTCCGGAGAACTCGTCGGGACCGGTGTAGTCGTGGGTGTGCAGTTGCCGGCCGCGGAACTCCCCGATGCCGGGCACATGCGGGATGAACGGGCGCTCCCAGGTTCCGGAGGCATTGATGATCGTCCGCGAGGTCACCACGCCTCCGGTGCTCAGTGTCGACGCGAATCCACTTCCTTCGTGGTCCACGGAGCGAACGTGGAAGGGGCGATGTGCGCGTAGCCCGAAACGCTGCTCGTATTTGCCGAAATACTCCGGGACGGCGGTGGCGGCCGGGAAACTGTCGCAGTCCTTGCCGAGCGCCTCGACGAGTCCGTATCCAGGGAGGTCGTGGACCCGGTTGGCCGTGGCCAGGGTCAGTGTCGGCCAGCGGAATTGCCACGCGCCGCCGGGGCCGGGGTAGCCGTCGAGCAGCTGATAGCGGTCGGCGAGTCCGAAGCGCTGCAGAAAGTAGGCGGCCGACAGCCCGGCCTGCCCGCCGCCGATGATCAGCACATCGCAGTCGGAATCCGGGACATCCACGACTGCCAGTCTGGCATCTGAGTAGGCTTCGGCCATGATTCACACGTCTTCCGACGGCCCTGTGGTCACCATCGAGCTCGATCGGGCCGACAAACGCAACGCCCTCGACGAGGAGATGGTCGCCGGTCTGTCGACGGCGTTCACCGATGCGGAACAGGCGGGAGCTCGTGTCATCGTCGTGACCGGCCGCGGATCGGTGTTCTGTGCCGGCGCGGACCTGTCGGGTCCCGTCTACGATCCCCGATTCCTCGCCGAACTCGTGTCCACCCTCCAGCAGATCGAGGCGACGCCGATCCCGGTGATCGCCGCGCTCAACGGTTCGGCGCTCGGTGCGGGACTTCAGCTGGCGATGGCCGCAGATCTGAGGGTCATGACTCCCGGTGCGCTGGCGGGCATACCAGCTGCGAAAATCGGTGTGGCCGTTGATGAATGGACGATCCGGCGGCTGGTGTCGCTCGTCGGTTCGGGGCAGGCCCGCGGCATGCTGATCGGGTGCGACCCTCTGACCGCGGACCGCGCTCACGACCTCGGATTCGCCAACCGCATCGGCGATCTCGCCGACGCACAGCACTGGGCGGCGACCATCGCCGACCTCGCACCCCTCACTCTGCAGCACTACAAGATGGTGCTCAACGGTGACGGTGCTCGCGACGAACCTGCGGCGGAGCGGGTGGCAGCGATGATGCGTGCATGGGAGAGCGACGATCTCGCCGAGGGCCGGGAAGCGCGCGCACAGAAACGCGCGCCGAATTTCGTGGGGCACTAGCGACTATCTTGCGTCCCGCAAGCCTGAGGTTCGGGCACTTTCAGGTTCGGGCACTTTCGGTCGTTTGATGACGGATTTTTCGTTACGGAAACAAATCGATCAAACGATTGAAACAGCCGATCCCTAGCTTTTTCCGAAGGCCGACTACCGGGGGAGTCGACCATCCGCGCATTCGCACACGACAGGGAGAAGTATGTCCAGAGAGTCGTTCCACGACGAGGTCGAAGGCGTCGGTGAGATCGAGAACGCCGAGCACAGCATCATCGCGACCGGCGCACAGGCCGCCGCGGCGCGCGAGACCCTCGAGGATTACACACTTCGGTTCGCGCCCCGCAGCTACCGCAAGTGGGGGCCGGGCGTCGTCGCGATCTCCGCTCTCGGAGGCATCGCCTACCTGGCCGACTTCGCGATCGGCGCCAACATCGGTATCGCCAACGGCACCGGAAATGCGTTGTGGGGCATCCTCTTCTTCGCGGTCGTCATCGTGCTCACCGGCTACCCCCTGGCCTACTACGCCGCGCGGTACAACATCGACCTCGACTTGATCACGCGCGGAAGCGGATTCGGCTACTACGGGTCGGTGCTCACGAACGTCATCTTCGCGTCGTTCACCTTCATCTTCTTCGCGCTCGAGGGCTCGATCATGGCGCAGGGCCTCAACCTCGGCCTGCACATGCCGCTGTGGCTGGGGTACCTGTTGTCGTCGGTGCTGATCATCCCGCTGGTCATCTACGGCATGAACACCCTGGCGAAGTTGCAGGTGTGGACCACACCGCTGTGGTTGGTCATGATGGTCCTGCCGTTCCTGTACCTGGTCATCAAGCATCCTTCCGCGATCGGCGACTTCTTCGCCTTCAGCGGTATGGACACCGCAACCGGCGAACCGCTGGGCAAGGGTGTCAGCTTCGCGGGCACCATGCTCGCCGCCGGTGTGTGTCTCTCGCTCATCGCGCAGATCGCCGAGCAGATCGACTATCTGCGGTTCATGCCGCCGCGCACCCCGGAGAACAACCGCAAGTGGTGGATCGCCACGCTGACCGCCGGCCCGGGCTGGGTGTTCTTCGGCGCCATCAAACAGATCGTGGGTCTGTTCCTCGCGGTCTACCTGATCGGCATCAGCGTCGACAACGCCGGCATCGCGAATCAGCCGGTGCACCAGTTCGTCGAGATCTACCAGGACTTCCTGCCGCACTGGCTGGCGCTGACCCTCGCGGTGATCCTCGTGGTCATCAGCCAGATCAAGATCAACGTCACCAACGCCTACTCCGGGTCGTTGGCGTGGACCAACGCGTTCACCCGTGTCACCAAGACGTACCCGGGCCGTCTGGTGTTCCTGTTCTTCAACGTGGCCATCGCGATCGTGCTGATGGAAGCCAACATGTTCAGCTTCCTCAACAACCTGCTGAACTTCTACGCCAACTGCGGTATCGCATGGGTGGCGGTGGTCGCCTCCGACATCGCGATCAACAAGTACCTGTTGGGGATCTCGCCGAAGAAGCCGGAATTCCGTCGCGGCATGATCTATGCGGTCAACCCGGTCGGATTCGGCTCGCTGATCATCTCCGCCGGCCTGTCGATCCTGGTGTTCTTCCACGCGTTCGGCGACACCATCCAGCCGTACTCGCCGCTCGTGGCTCTGATCCTCGCGATAGTGCTGCCCCCGATCCTCGCGATCGCGACGAAGGGCAAGTACTACCTGCGCCGCACCGACGACGGCATCGACATCCCGATGTACGACGAGCACGGCAACCCCACCGACGAGCGCCTCACCTGCTGCGTCACCGGGATCGACTTCGAGCGCCCCGACATGATCGCCTCGGCGGTGCCCGGCCCGAACGGCGAGAAGCAGTACATCTCCTCGCTCGCGCTGTCGTGTGACAGGTCCGGAAAGCACGTGCTGCCCGCGCAGAAGTAGGGGCTGCCATGCACGTGGTCTCGATGCGGTGCCGGTTCCTGAGTAAGCGAGCTTGCGAGCGCATCGAAGGGCGCTGCGCTCGGAGCCTTACTCGACCGGCGGTGAGGAGCGCCGAATCGGCCTTTCCCGCTGATCGAGTAAGCGAGGAGCGCTAGCGACGAGGCGCATCGAGATCGCTTGCCGCTCAGGTGGTCTCGATGCGCTTCCGAGCTTCGCTCGGAGGCTTACTCGACCGGCGGAGAGGGATCTTTCTGGCGGCACAGCCCGGTTCCCTGAAATGCGAGGCGATGGCCGAGCCGCCACCCGGTGCAGAACTCAGGCACTCAGGACATACGTCATCAGCGCCGCCGTCGACGCATCGATGATGGCCGCCACCGCAACGTCGTCGGCGGTGCTCAAGTAGGTGAGGGTGATGGCGTTGGTTGCCGCAATGATCACCGGACCCAGCTCGGCCGGCGGGATGCGGTAGCTGACCTCGGCTCGCTTGGCCGCGGTGCTCAGTCCCATCGCCGCGAGTTCGTAGAGTCGCTCGTACATCTCTTTGCCGACCAGTTGCAGCTCGGCGTGGTTGTGCGCGTAGATGCCCAACGAGATCGTTGCCTGCATCCGGCCCGGGTCGGCCTTCAGCAACGCGTAGAACGCCTCGAGGTGGGCACGTGTGTTGGCGTGCAGAGCGGCGGGTCCCTGGCCCTCGTCCGCGATCGCGGGCAGGATCGAGTCGAGGATCTTGCTGATGTCGGAGGGCACGGCGCGTTCCATGACGGCGCAGAGCAGAGCGGTCCGGCTTTCGAACGCGTAATGGAAGCTCGCCAGCGGCATGCCCGCGTGAGCGCAGATGCGCCGGGTCGTAGCGCCCTCGACGCCGTGGTCGGCGATTACGCGGTAAGCGGATTCGATCAACACCGCACGGCGCTGATCGACGGACATTCGTGCCAACGAGGTCTACCCCCATGCCCACATGTGGCCTGCCACATGCGTGGTGAACGCTGATCGGATCCGCCGAAGCCTATCAGTGCGTGACCTGCGCCGGGAGCCCTCAGGCGCCATGCTCTCGGGTATGGAGATCGAGATCGGTATCTGCCCTACTCTGGTTCAGTGACCTCTACGATCGGCAGAACGGGTGCCGGCCTCGCGCAGCGCGCGGCGGCGACACTGACGACGGCCGGACTCACGGCGGCCGACACGGTGACTGCCCGTCTGGCCAACGGCGGATTCGGCGCCGCCCTCGCCCTCGGAGCCCGCGCCGAGGAGATCCGTCTGCACACCCACGGTTCGCCCTTTCTTCGCGACGGCGTCTTCCACAACCAGGAGGTGGCGCGCGATGTGGTCGACCCCGAGTTCAAGGTGCTCGTCGACATGGTTCGCCGTCCGGGGCGACCGCGTCGCCCGATCCGGGTGCTGACGCCCGACTTCGCGGATGAGGTGGGCGACTTGTCGGTCACCTGGCTCGGCCATGCGACGAACCTCGTCGAACTCGACGGCGTCCGCATCCTCACCGATCCGGTGTTCAGCCGGCGTTGCTCACCCTCGCAGCGCCTCGGCCCGGCGCGGATGCACCGGTCACCGGTGGGCGTCGCCGACCTGCCGCCGATCGATATCGTCCTGATCAGCCACGATCACTACGACCACCTCGACATGGAAACCATCATCGAACTCGGCTTGATACGGCAGCCGCAGGTTCGGTTTGTCGCCCCCGTGGGCGTGGGTGCGCATCTGGTGGCGTGGGGTATCCCGGCGGACCGGATCACCGAGGCCGACTGGTGGGAGCAGCGCACCGTCTCGGTGAACGGCACCGACATCGTGTTCAGCTGCTGTCCCGCCCGGCATTTCTCCGGCCGCGCGCTCACCCGCAACCTCACCCAATGGGCCAGCTGGGTCGCGGCCGGCCCCACGCATCGGATGTTCTTTTCGGGCGACACCGGATACACCGAGCAGTTCGAGGAGGTCGGTGCGCGCTTCGGCCCCGTCGACCTCACCGTTATCGCGGTCGGCGCCTACGACCCCGTATGGCCCGACGTCCACGTCAACCCCGAAGAAGCCGTGGCGGTGCACCGGATGCTCACCCGCGAGGCGGGCCGGGACGCGGTGATGATCCCGATCCACTGGGGCACCTTCAACCTGGCGCGGCATTCGTGGGGAGATCCGATCCAACGTGTCCTGCCCCGTGCCGAGGCAAACTCCGCGACGGTCTTGGTGCCGCCGCCGGGCGGGACCATCGACCTACACATGCGTACCGGTACCGGTGTGGACAACCCGACCTGGTGGGAGACATCGGCGTGACCCAGGTGTCGCAGGACACCACCGGGAATCCGGGACTGACCGCCGTCGAGGTCGCCGATCGTGTTGCCGACGGACGCGTCAACGCCATGCCGTCCCGATCGGGACGCAGCGTCGCCGACATCGTCCGCGCCAACGTGTTCACCCGCATCAACGCGATCCTCGGCGTGCTGTTCGCGATCGTCGCATCGACCGGTTCGCTGATCAACGGGGCTTTCGGCCTGCTCATCGTCGCCAACAGCGGCGTCGGCATCGTCCAGGAGATCCGTGCCAAGCTGACCCTCGACAAGCTGGCCATCGTCGGACAGACGACCCCGATCGTGCGACGTGACGGAACCACCGCGGCCCTGCCACCGGACGAGGTGGTGCTCGACGACATCATCGAGATCGGAGCCGGCGACCAGATCGTCGTCGACGGCGACATCGTGGAGGCGGTAGCCCTCGACGTCGACGAGTCGCTGCTGACCGGTGAAGCCGATGCGATTCACAAGGCCTCCGGGGACAAGGTGTTGTCCGGCAGCTTCGTGGTCGCCGGTTCGGGTGCCTACCGCGCCACGAAGGTCGGGGCCGACGCGTATGCCGCGAAGCTGGCCGCCGAGGCGTCGAAGTTCACCCTGGTCGCCTCCGAGCTGCGGTCGGGAATCGACCAGATCCTCAAGGTGATCACCTGGCTGCTCATCCCGGCCGGCATTCTGACGATCGTCAATCAGCTCTTCATCAGCGGGAACGGACTCAAGGCGTCCCTGCTGGGCATGGTGGCGGCACTCGTGCCGATGGTGCCCGAGGGGCTGGTGCTGCTGACCTCGATCGCGTTCGCCGTCGGTGTCGTGCGTCTCGGTCAACGCAAGTGCCTGGTCAACGAGCTCCCGGCCATCGAGGGTCTGGCACGGGTGAACGTCGTCTGCGCCGACAAGACCGGCACCCTCACCGAGAACGGGATGCGGGTGTCCGAGGTACGGCCCGCGCCTGGCGTCATCGTGCCCGACGACCTGGACGCCGTGCTCGCCGCGCTCGCCGCCAACGATCCTCGACCGAACGCGAGTATGCAGGCCCTCGCCGAGGCATACCCGGACCCACCGGCCTGGTCGGTGTCGGCGGTGCAGCCGTTCACGTCGGCCAAGAAGTGGAGCGGCATGTCGTTCCGCGATGCGTCCGGTGCCGACGTCGGCAACTGGATCCTGGGGGCGCCCGACGTCCTCCTCGACCCGACCAGCGAAACCGCTCGGCTGGCGAACGAGGTGGGCTCGAGCGGACTGCGCATCCTGCTGGTCGCGCACACCGACGTCGCCGTCGACACCGAGCCGACAACGGGCTCGAGCGCGCCGGGTTCGGTCTCCGCGCTCGCGTTGATCGTCCTCGAACAGCGGGTGCGTCCCGACGCACGTGACACCATCGAGTACTTCGCCCAACAGCAGGTGGACGTCAAGGTGATCTCCGGCGACAACGCCCGATCGGTCGGCGCGGTCGCCGCGTCCCTCGGCCTAGGATCGGCCGACACCTCGGTCGACGCACGGAACCTGCCCACCGCCCCCACGGAGTTGGCCGACGTCGTCGAGCGCGGCGTCACATTCGGTCGCGTGCGGCCCGACCAGAAACGCGCCATGGTGCAGGCGCTTCAATCCACCGGCCACACCGTCGCCATGACCGGTGACGGCGTCAACGACGTCCTCGCGCTCAAGGACGCCGACATCGGCGTCGCGATGGGCTCGGGCAGCTCCGCCGCTCGATCGGTCGCACAGATCGTGTTGTTGGACAACAAGTTCGCCACCCTGCCGTACGTCGTCGGGGAAGGCCGTCGCGTCATCGGCAACATCGAACGCGTCTCGAACCTCTTCCTGACCAAGACCGTCTACGCCGTGTTGCTGGCGCTGCTCGTCGGCATCACCGGCATCGCCGCCAAGATCTTCGGATTCACCTCGCTGAGCTACCCGTTCCAGCCGATCCACGTCACCATCTCGGCCTGGTTCACCATCGGCATCCCGTCGTTCATCCTCTCGCTGGCGCCCAACCACGAACGTGCCAAGACCGGATTCGTGCGTCGTGTCCTTACCCAGGCTGTGCCGAACGGGATCATCGTCGGGCTCAGCGCGTTCGTCACCTACCTCATCGTCAACCCGGGCGGTTCCGGGGTGGCGATCGGCACGAAGGACTCGGTGGATCTGTCACCGGCACAGACCCAGGCCGCCACCGCAACGCTGGTCACGCTCATCGCGGTGGCGCTCTACGTCCTCGCCGTCGTCGCGCGGCCGTACACCTGGTGGAAGGTCGTGTTGCTGGCCGGCTCGGTCGGCGCCTACGTCATCATCTTCAGCTGGCCGTGGACCCAGCACCTGTTCAAGCTGGATTCGTCGAACGCGCAGATGATGACCGTCGCGTTCATCTCGGCGGCGGTCGGCATCGCCGGGGTCGAGGTGGTGTCGCGCGTGCTTCCTCCTCGCGTGGCGAGCGCTCGAGAGGACTAGGGCATGTCTCCCAATTCCCTTTGCGGGTCTTGGCGGCTCGTTGTCCCTCTGGCGGCGTTGTCGTCGGTCACGATGGCTGCCGCTATCGCTCCCTCCTCCGCCTTGCCAGAGAAACCACGATTCCGCCAATCCCTCGCAGTGGAATTGAGAGACATGCCCTAGGGTGGGCGTATGGATCTCAAAGCACTTGTGGACAAGGCCAAGGCCACACTGAAGGGCGATCCGAGTCTGATCGACAAGGGTGGCGACGCGGTCAACAAGGCGACGGGCGGAAAATATTCAGGCCACGTCGACAAGGCGCAGGGCTCGATCAAGAAGGCCGTCGGCGCCGAGGATGCCGCGGCTCCCAAGGCCGACGAGCCGCCCGCTCCGCCAGCCGACCCGCCCGCCAATCCGTAACCGGCGCAATCACGTTCACGTTCCGGTGCGCGCGGCGCGGGGATGTCGGCGATAGGCCGACACCGTGGGGTCGTCGGTGATCCAGAATCGCCATGGCACGTCGGGTGCCCGTCGCACGCCGACTCGGGGACCGGCCGTGATCCCTGGTGCGGCGCCGGATCGCGCGGCCAGGTGCACCGGACGCTCGTCACATAGATCCACGCCGAGATCGTCCATCGTGATTCCAAGGGCACGGGTGAGGTTGCCGGGGCCCCGCGCGAGCGCGTCGTCGTTCTTGGCGGTCGGCCGTCGTCGTCGGGCCAGTTCGACGCCCTCGAGGACGTGTGCGGCCCGCAACAAGACGGCGGCGCCCTGCTCGCGCGGCCCGGTGACCACATTGGCGCAGAAGTGACCGTGAATCCGGTAGACGTAGAGTCGGCCGGCCGGGCCGTACATGATCTCCGACCGCGGCGTGCGCGTGTAGGCGTGCGATGCGGGATCGTCGCGGCCACCGTACGCCTCGACCTCGGTGATCCGTGCCGCGACGCCATGACCCACGAGCACGGCTCCCAGGAGTGACCGTGCTGCGTTACCGACATCGGGGCCGCTAGGCTGCATGACCATGGCGAAGACGAGTGACTCCATCGAGGTGGACCTGTCCGTCGAAGATACCTGGGCGGCCGCGTCGGACCTGTCGCGCTTCGACGAGTGGCTGGTGCTCCACGATGGCTGGCGGTGCGAGATCCCGGCCGGTCACGAGCTGGCCAAGGGGACCCGGATCGCATCGGTGGTGAAGGTCAAGGGCACCCGCATCCGGTTCGACTGGGTGGTCGAGACCTACCAGCCGTGCGAGCAGGTCCGGCTCAAGGGCAGCGGCAAGGGTGGGGTCAAGGCCAAACTCGATCTGGGCATCGTTCCGGTCGCCATCGGTTCCGCCGTGACCTTCACCATCGATCTCGGTGGCCTGCCGTTAATCGGGCCGGCCGGCAAGGCCGCGGCCATGTTGGTGTCCGAGGATCTGCGAGAGTCGTTGGCGAACTTCCGCGAGGTCTTCGGGTAGACATAGAGCTGTTCGTATCAGGGGGGTAGTGGGGGCGTGGGACGTCATACGTCTGCGGGCGCAGACGATTTCGGGTTCGAACATCGTCGCGCGACGAGCAACCGCCGGGCGGGATGGATCTGGGGTGTCGGTGCGGTCGTCGCCATCGGTGCGCTCGTCGCGGGAATCGTCGTGTGGCGCACCGGTGCCGTCGGCGGCTGTGCTGACCGCACCGCTGTCGCGATCGCGTCCGATCCGGCGATGACCGGCGCGCTGCGCACAGTGGCGCAGCAGGCGTCCGCGGCGTCGTGCTACGACTTCACCGTCGACGGCGTCGCCGGGGCGCAGGTTCCCGGACAACTGACCCGCGGTGACCAGGCGCCCGATCTGTGGGTGGCCGACTCGCAGATCCAGGCGCGTCGGGTCATCACGCAGGTCCGTCGAGAACTCTCGTTGGTGTCCGCGTCGATCGCGACCTCGCCCAGCGTGGTGGTCGGCAAGTCGGTACCGCATCTGCAGAGCTGGGTCGAGGTGATGAAGCTCCCCGACCTGCGGACGGGCAGTCCCATCGACACCAGCACCGGCGACGCCCCGATCGTCGGGGCGCTCGCCGAGGTCAACGACGGTAACCTCACCGGCCGCAAACTCACCGAGGCGATGACCGTCCTCGCCGTGCAGCAGAACAACGTGCGCCTGGCCAACGACAGCGAGGGCGCCCGCCTCAATCTCGCGAACACGTCGACGGTCCCGGTCATCACCACCGAACAGCAGTACCTGCTGTTCAGCCGAACCCATCCCGGATCGCGGCTCACGGCGACCACGCCCGCCGACGGGGCCGTCATGCTCGACTATCCGTTGGTCAACACCGCCGGTATCGCTCGGCGGGCCACCGCTGCCGCGGCCGGCAAGGTTCTCGTCGAGACATTGGCGTCGACCGCTGGTCGGCAGGCACTCGACGAGGCCGGCTATCGACGTCCCGATGCGGCGCCGCTGGCGACGGGTTCGGGAGTCGGGCTGGTGCGGGTCCTGCAACTCGACGATCCGACCCAGGTGGACAAGGCGATTCGCCAGTGGCAGGTGCTCGGCGTGCCGATCCGCACCCTCGTCGTCGAGGACACATCGGGCTCCATGGCCGCTGCCGCCGGCGGCACCACCCGCGCCGGTCTGCTCGCTGACGCGTCGATGACCGGACTGAAGTTGTTCCCGAACAACACCATGATCGGGGGCTGGGCGTTCGGCGTCCGCAAGGGCGACAACGGCACCGACTGGCGGTGGATGTCGCCGATCCGGCGACTGGATGCCCTGGCGTCCGGCGGCGGCACCCACCGCGACGAACTGGGACGCGCGGTCCGCCGGGGGTTGGCGCCGTCGCAGCTCGGTGGCGGCACCGGCCTCTACGACACCACCCTCGCGGCGTTCAAGGAAGTGCAGCGGAGCTACGACCCGAACTACTCCAACTCGGTCATCATCATGACCGACGGGCAGAACGACGATCCGAGCAGTATCACGCTGACCCAGCTCCTGTCCCAGCTGAAACGCCTGGAAGACCCCGCCCGCCCCGTGCTGGTGCTGACCATCGGCATCTCCGACGACGCCGACACCGAGGCGCTCAAGGCGATTGCCGACGCGACCGGTGGCACCACCTACGTGGCCAAGACGTCCGACGACATCAAGACCGTGTTCGTCGACGCGATCCAGGCGCGCATCGCGGCCGCCGGGCGCTGAACGAAGTAGTTAGCTGAGGTTTACCTAACAATTTCCGGTTCTGGGGCGACTGTGGTGCGTGGGATCGGCACAATCGACCGCATGACGCGAAACGAGACGCTGCCCCGGACCGCTGGATTGGCCGTCGCACTGGCCACCGTCGGTCTCGTCGCCGGTGCCTGTGGCGCCGAGGACTCGACCGGCACGACGACGCAGACCCCCGCAGAAGCCGCCGACACGAGCGCCGCGGCCGGCAACACCTACCGGGACGGCACCTACTCGGCGACCGGGAAGTACGTCTCGCCGGGCGGACCGCAGCAGGTCGGCGTGACGGTGACCCTGTCCAGCGGGGTCATCAAGAACCTGCAGCTCGACACCGGTGACGCCAAGGGCACGTCGAAGGATTTCCAGGGCAAGTTCGCGGGCGGCATCGACGCGATCGTCGTCGGGAAGAACATCGACGACCTCGAGGTGGACAAGGTCGCCGGGTCGTCGTTGACCTCGGGCGGTTTCAACGACGCCCTCGCGCAGATCAAGTCGGAGGCACAGGTCTGACGTCGACGGTGCGATCGGCGCACTCCTGGACATTCGACGCGCTCGGAACGCATTGGGAGATCACCACGGCGGCACCGCTGCCGGGCGACGTCGCGGGCGACATCACGGCCGAACTCGATCGGATTGATCGCGCGTGGTCGCGGTTTCGTGGTGACTCCACGGTCGCAGAGATCGCCAGACGCGCCGGCGACTATCCGGTCGCCGCGACGGATCAGCCACTCGTCGACTGGTATCGGAGGCTCTACGAACTGACCGGCGGGTTCGTCACACCACTGGTCGGGCAACTCCTCTCCGACGCCGGATACGACGCGCACTACTCGCTGACCCCACGGGCGACGCGCGAGCCGGCGCCCCGCTGGGACGACGTGCTCGCCGGTCACACCGGATCGCTCGACGTCCGCGTGCCCGTTCTCCTCGACGTCGGTGCGGCCGGCAAAGGATTCGCGGTGGACCGCGTCGCCGCGATCGTGGCAACCGCCGTCGACGAGTTCATCGTCGACGGCGGTGGTGACATGCGGGTGTCCCGGCGCGACGTCCCGGCCCGAATCGCGTTGGAGCATCCGCTGGATCCGACGAAGGCGATCGGGGTCGTCGAACTGTTCGACGGCGCCATCTGCGCGTCGGCCGCAAACCGGCGGGTGTGGGCGGACTGGCACCACATCGTCGACCCGCGATCGGCATCGCCGGCCGCCGAAGTGCTCGCGACATGGGTGATCGCGCCGGACGCGATGACCGCAGACGGACTGGCGACCGCCCTGTTCTTCACGCCCGCAGCGCAATTGCGGACCGCGTTCGACTTTCATGCCGCCGGCTTCCACCACGTGACGATTCGGCGCAACGGCACGGTGGAACACACCGACATTCCCGGACTGGAGCTGTACCTATGACCAGACTGATCCCGCGCTGGCTGACCTCCCATCGTGCCGTGTTGGTGGCGTTGCTCGCGCTCGTGGCGGTGGCGGTCGTCGTGTCCGTCGTCGACACTGATTTTGCTTATCGCCCAGGACAACTCGCGTTGTCGCTGCTGATCTCGGTGGTGGTGTGCGGTGCGGTGACCTATGCGTGCGCGGCGGTGGTGCGGGTCCCGCCGGGTGCCGACTCGTGGCTCATCACCGGGCTGATTCTGTTCTTCGTCCTGCCGGGGGTGACCGACGCCGGGTCGGCGTGGACGGTGGCGGTCGGCGCGGCCGCAGCGGCACTGAGCAAGTACGTGCTGGTGTGGCGCCGTCGTCTGGTGATCAATCCGGCGGTCGCAGGCGCGGTCGTGGTGTACGCGCTGGCCTACGCCGGCGTCGGGTCGATCGGATTCCCGCAGTGGTGGGTGGCCGCCGAGCCACTGCTGATCCCGATGATCGTGATCGGTGCGCTGTTGGTCACGGTGCTGCGTCAATGGTGGCTGGTCGCGATGTTCCTGGTGGCGGCGGTGATCACCATCGGTGTGGTGGATGCGACGCAGGGCGGGCAGTCGCTGTCCCTGTGGCTGACGTCGAGCCCGATGCTGTTCGTCGCCGCGATCATGCTGCCCGAACCGCTGACGTCGCCGACCACTCGATGGCATCGCGCGATCTATGCGGTGCTCGTGGGCGTGCTCATGTATTGGCAGGTCTCGATTCCGATCACCGATGGGTTCACCCTGGAATTCGTGCCGGAGGTCGCGTTGCTGGTCGGGTCGCTCTACGCCTTCGTGGTCCGCCTCGCGACGCGTCACCAGGTGTCGGGTCGGGTGTCACTCGACTTGGTTGCACCTGTCCCGGACGTTTCCGTCGAGTGTGCGTCGGTTCCGGTCGAGTGCGCGTCCGTTCCCGTCGACCGTGCGTCGGTTTCCCGTCGACCGTGCGTCGGTTCCCGTCGAGCGTGCAGTCGAGGTCGCTGCGGGCACCTACGACGTGACGGTCGCCGGATCGACACCACTGACGTTCGTGCCCGGACAGTGGGCGGTCCTCAGCGCTCCCGAGTGGTCGTCGCCGGTCTGGCGGAGGTCGCGTCGGGTCTTTTCCTTCGCGGGCCTGCCGGGAACGAGGGTGGGCCGCTTTGGATTCACGGTGTCGGGGCAGCCGTCGTCCTTCAAGGGCGGGTTGATCTCCGGATCCACGCGGCGCGTCTATCTCGACTCGTCGGGCGGTGACTTCGTCTTGCCGCGCAACCACAACCGGACAGTCGTCCTGATCGCGTCGGGCATCGGCATCACCCCGTTTCGGTCGATGATCCTGGCGGCACTGGCCGAAGGTCGTGACATGCGCCGATTGACCGTCATCCACGTGATCCGGGCGTCGGACCGCGCCGTCTTCGCCGATGTGCTGCGGGCGGCCCGCGATGCGGGCGCCACCGTCGATGTCATCGAATCACCCTCTCCTGCAGGAGATTTTGGACAGAGTGGGCGGATGGGTGAGTTGATCGGCCCACTGCGGCGCGGGGACACGTCGCCGCACTACTACCTGTCGGGGTCACCCGAGTTCGTGACGTCGGCGAGTTCGGTGATTCGGCACGTCGACGCGGGAACTCGATGGGCGTTCTGGCGGCTGCACACCGACCCGTTCCGGGGCTATTGATCCCTCCCACCCGGCGAATCGGACGTCAGGCTTCGTCGGCCACCCGCCGCAGGATCGTCAGCACATGTTCGATCATCGGCGACGGGTCGGCGGCCACCCGGGCCACCGCGAGTTCGACATCGGGCGCCTCCGGCACGATCGGTAGGTAGCGCACCCCGGCCAGGCCGAGGGCGGCGGTCGCCTCGGGCACGATCGCCACACCGAGACCGGCGGCGACCAGGGTGACGAGCGTCGACGTCTCCTCGACCTCGTGATGGATCTGCGGAACGAAGCCCGCGCGGGCGCAGATCGACGCCAGCACGCCGTTCATGACCGATCGACCACGGCCGGCATGGGCGATGAACTCGGCATCCCGCAGATCCGCGACCGCAACATGATCGCCTGCCGCACGCGGATCCCCTTCCGGCATGGCCACGATCAGCCGATCCCGGCGGATCGTCTCGACCACGAGCTCCGACCCGCTGACCGGCGGCCGCAGCAGCGCGAGGTCGATCTCGCCCGCGGTGAGCGCCGAGATCTGCGCGGGCGCGAGCATCTCGCCGCGCACGCTGACGTCGAGGCCGGGGAGTTCTTCCCGAAGCGCACGGACCAGCCGGGGAAGCAGCGAATACGTCGCCGACCCGACACATCCGATCGACAAGGTGCCCTGCTGTCCGTCGGCGATCCGCTGGGCCTGGGTGCCGGCGGCCTCGACGGCGTCGAGGATCTCGACGGCACGTCGCAGATATGCCTGTCCGGCCGGTGTCAGCTCGACGCGCCTCGTGGACCGGACGAGCAGCGCGACGCCGAGTTCGTCCTCGAGTTGCCGAATCTGCTGCGACAGCGGCGGCTGCGCGATGTGCAGACGCTCGGCGGCGCGCCCGAAGTGCAGTTCCTCGGCCACCGCACGGAAGTAACGGAGATGGCGCAGTTCCATGATTAAGACTCTACAAGTCTTATTGATGCCGAAATGAATACTTCTCAATATCGGCGCTGGTTCCTATCGTGGATGTATGACCAACGGAGCCGACGTCGTCATCTGTTCACCGCTACGCACCCCGGTGGGGCGCATGGGAGGCGCCCTCGCGGCGCTCACCGTCAACGATCTGGCCACGGGCCTGCTGCGCGAACTCGCGACACGCACCGGGCTCGGTGAGGGGGACGTCGACGACGTGATCCTCGGGCAGGGGTACTCCAACGGTGAGTCCCCGGCGCTCGGGCGCATCGCGGCACTCGACGCCGGTCTGGGGATCGGAGTGCCGGGCATGCAACTCGATCGACGCTGCGGCTCTGGTCTGCAGGCCGTCCTGACCGGCGCCGCGCATGTCGCGTCCGGCGGCGCCCGGCTCGTCATCGCCGGTGGCGCCGAGTCGATGTCGAATGTCGAGCACTACGCGCTCGGTCTGCGCACCGGAGTCCGTCAGGGTGGCGTGCAGCTCATGGATCGCCTCGATCGTGGACGTCTCACCGCGGGCGGCGAATCACATCCCGTGCCGGGCGGCATGATCGAGACCGCTGAAAACCTCCGCGCCCGTTACGGAATCAGCCGCACCGAGCAGGACGAGCTGTCCGTCCGCTCGCATGAGCGCGCGATCGCCGCGCACGAGGCCGGCCGCTTCGCCGATGAACTCGTGTCGGTCACCGTGCCCGGCAAGCGCGGCAAGCCCGACGTCGTCGTCGACCGCGACGAGCACCCGCGTGCCGACGCCTCGGTCGAAGGTCTCGGAAAGCTGCGGCCGATCCGTCTGAAGCTCGATCCGGAATCCACCGTCACCGCCGGCAACGCGTCCGGCCAGAACGACGGTGCGGCCATGTGCGTCGTCACCACCCGCGCCGACGCCGACAAGCGGGGGCTGAATCCGCTTCTGACCCTTCGGTCGTGGGCGGTCACCGGCTGCGAACCGGAGACGATGGGGATCGGCCCGGTTGGTGCCACCGCCGCCGCCCTCGACCGTGCGGGACTCACCCTCGACGAGATCGACCTCATCGAACTCAACGAGGCGTTCGCCGCCCAGGTGCTCGCGGTGCTGGCCGAGTGGAAGATCGACGCCACCGATGAACGCCTGAACCCCAACGGTTCCGGCATCTCGCTCGGCCATCCGATCGGCGCCACCGGCGCCCGGATCCTGGCCACCGCAGCCTACGAGGCGCGGCGGCGTGACGCCCGCTATGTGCTCGAGACCATGTGCATCGGTGGGGGACAAGGACTTGCGGCCGTGTTCGAGGTGGTCAAGTGAGCGCCGTCGACGTCCACGCGATCGTCAGCGGCCGCGAGGACGCGCCCGCGGTGGTGTTCTCCAACTCGCTCGGCTCCACCCACCGCATGTGGGATGAACAGCTCGCCGCGTTCGAGGAACGGTTCCGGGTGGTGCGCTACGACACCCGGGGACACGGCGAATCCCCGGTTCCGCAGGGCCCCTACACGATCGACGATCTCGCCGACGACGTGATCGCACTGCTCGACCGGCTCGACATCGCCCGCGCCCACCTCGTCGGACTGTCGCTGGGTGGTGCCACGGCGCAACGTCTCGCGATCCGCAACCCCGATCGTGTCGGCAACGTCGCGCTGCTGTGCACCGCTGCGCAGTTCCCGCCCCCGTCGGCGTGGACCGACCGTGCGGCCACGGTGCGCGCCGGGGGTTCCGGTGCGGTCGCCGAGGCCGTCGTGCAACGGTGGTTCACGGCCGAGTACCTCGAACAGAATCCCGAGTCGCGGAAGTACCACGAGGACATGGTCGCGTCGACGCCGGCGGAAGGCTACGCCTCCTGCTGCGAGGTGCTGGCCGACATGGACCTGCGCGCCGACCTGCCCGCGATCACGTCGCTGGTCCTCGCGATCGCGGGCGCCGACGACCCGGCCACCCCACCCGCCCGGCTCGAGGAGATCGCCACCTCTGTGCCGAACGGACGGTTGCTCGTCGTCGAGCACTCGGCCCACCTCGCGAATCACGAACAGCCACAGATCATCACGCCCGCCCTCATCGAACACCTGGAGCAATCATGACCCTCGACAAACTCGTCGGATCGGCCGCAGAGGCCGTGGCCGACATCCCGGACGGTGCCAGCCTCGCGGTCGGCGGCTTCGGCCTGGCCGGTATTCCGTGGTTCCTGATCGAGGCCCTCCTCGACCAGGGGGCCGGCGGCCTGACCATCGTCTCGAACAACTGTGGTGTCGACGGCGCCGGACTCGGACTCCTGTTGGAGGCGCGCAAGATCGACAAGGTGATCGCCTCCTACATCGGTGAGAACAAGGAGTTCGGCCGTCAGTTCCTGGCCGGCGAGGTGACCGTCGAGCTCACCCCGCAGGGCACCCTCGCCGAGCGGATGCGCGCCGGTGGCAGCGGTATCGGCGCGTTCTTCACGCCGACCGGTGTCGGCACGCTCGTCTCCGACGGCGGACTCCCGTGGCGGTACAACACCGATGGCACGGTCGCGATCTCGTCGCCCCCGAAGGAGGTCCGCGAGTTCAACGGACAGGACATGGTGCTCGAAGAGTCGATCGTCACCGATTTCGCACTCATCCGGGCGGCCGTCGTCGACAAGGCGGGCAACTGCCGATTCCATGCCGCCGCACGCAATTTCAATCCGCCGGCGGCGATGTCCGGGCGTGTGACCATCGTGGAGGCGGAGAAGGTCGTCGAGGTCGGCGAGCTCGACCCCGAGGACATCCACCTGCCCGGGATCTTCGTCAAACGCATCGTCGCACTGACACCGGAACAGGCTGCGCGCAAGGAAATCGAGCAGCGCACCACCCGCCCCCGTCCCGGCGAAGCCGCCGAATAACCCGACACCAGAACCACAGGAGAAGATCATGACCTGGACCCGCAAGGAGATGGCAGCTCGGGCCGCACGCGAGCTCAAGCCGGGCGACTACGTGAATCTCGGCATCGGACTGCCGACGTTGATCCCCGACTACATGCCCGCCGACTCGAACATCATGCTGCACGCCGAGAACGGCATCCTCGGCGTCGGCCCGTTCCCGTACGACGACGAGGTGGATCCCGACCTCATCAACGCCGGCAAGCAGACCGTGTCGGTGCTGCCTGGTGCGTCCTACTTCGATTCCGCCACCAGTTTCGCGATGATCCGCGGCGGCCACGTCGACGTCGCGGTCCTCGGTGGCATGCAGGTTGCCGGCAACGGAGACCTCGCCAACTGGATGGTCCCCGGCGCTCTGGTCAAGGGCATCGGTGGCGCAATGGATCTCGTCAACGGCGCCGGACAGGTGATCGTGCTGATGGAGCATGTCACCAAGAAGGGCGATCCCAAGCTGGTCGCCGAGTGCTCACTGCCGCTCACCGGCCTCAAGGTGGTCAGCCGGATCATCACCGACCTCGGTGTCTTCGACGTCAATGGCACAGGGTTCGACGTCGTGGAGCTCGCCCCGGGTGTGGACTTTGCGACCGCCGAGGCGAAGACCGGTGCACCGCTGGTGGATCGGACGTCGGAGACGGTGCCCGCTCGCTGAGCAGGTGCCCCTGCCGGTCGAGACCACACCCATTCGGCGACGGGTGTGGTCTCGATGCGCCTCGGGCTCGCTACGCTCGCACGAGGCTTACTCGACCAGCGGAAGAGCGTCGGGTTCGCTCCGCTCGCACGAGGCTTACTCGACCAGCGGAAGAGCGTCGGGTTCGCTCCGCTCGCACGTGGCGTACTCGACCAGCGGAAGCGCCTCGGGTTCGCTCCGCTCGCACGTGTCTGATCGGAAGAGTCCCCACGCCGCTGATCGAGTAAGCGAGCGAGCTTGCGAGCCCGCGCATCGAGATCTCCCGTCCGGCCGGCAGCGCTTCCTCAGCGCCGGAGCGCGGCCAACTCGGATCGCGAGCGGACGCCGAGCTTCGCGTAGATCCGGGTCAGGTGGTACTGCACGGTTTTCGGTGAGATGAAAAGCTCAGCGGCCACTTCGCGATTCGAGAGTCCCCGGGCGACGAGGGCGGTGACCGCCTCCTCCTGCGGGGTCAGGTCGACGGTGTCGCGGTCGGCGCGTGGGAGGTTGATGCCGCCTGCCTTGAGTTCGCGTTCGCAGCGCTCGACATACGTGGATGCCCCGAGCGAGAGGTAGATCTCGCGGGCGGTGTCGATGACGGAGTCGGCGGCGCGTCGCTTGCCCGCGCGACGCAATGTCTGCCCGTAGGCGAAGTTGACGCGTGCCACGTCGTATCGCAGGGACAGTCCGTCGAGCAGGTCGATCGCCTCGTCGAAAGTTCTTCGCGCCGGATTGATCTCGCCGATGGCGCCGAGGTATCGACCGCGGGCGTATTTCAGTCGGGCAGCCGCCGATCGGTGGCCGCGGTCGGCGGCACGTTTCTCGAACCGGGTCAACAGCTGGTCGGCGGCCTCGAGTTGCCCGTCGATGACCTGGGCGTTGGCGAGCATGTCCACCCACGGCCACCACCCGGGTTCGGTGAGCGCGGGCACGTCGGGCGCCATCCGCTCCAACGGCTCGAGGATGCGCCGCACCTTACCGTAATCGGCAGCGGCTTCGGCGATCTGGGCTCTGGCGAGGAGCGCCGGGATGCGCATGATCTCGTAGTCACCAGCATCGGTGCCCGATGCGGCGACCGCGCGTTCTGCCTCGTCCCACTCGCTGCGCAGCGAATGGATCTGCGCGGCAGTCCAGTTCAGGAGCGGCGTCGCGAGGGCGATGCCGCTGGAGCGAGCCAGCGTGCGCCCCTGCTCGACCGACTGCAACGCCAGTTCCCAGTCACCGGTGAGGAACTGGGTGCGGGCCAGCCATCCCAACGCCCACAGGGAGATCCGGGTGGAGCCTCCCAACTGGGCCATCGACACCGCCGTCTCCAGATTGCTGCGGGCGCCACCGATGTCGTCGAGACCGAGCTCGAGCCAGCCGCGACCCATGGTCGCCCGCTGGGCCTGTGCACCGAAGCGTATTCGTTCGGTCAATGCCGCGTACTCGGCGCTGGCCTCCGCCGGTCGACCCGACCACGCCAGACCCAGACCACGGATCACCGCGGCTTCGACGCCGGCCGGTGAATCGTTGCCGGCCATACCGATTGCCCGATCCGCCCACTCGACGAGTTCGTCTCCCTGGCACCGGACCAGGTTGTGCAGCACATACCGCTGCGCGATGAGCGCGGCGATGTCCGGCTCCCGGTCGAGGTTCACGATCGACCAGGCGCGGTCCAAACGGAGCCGAGCCTCCCCGGAACGTCCGCGCAGGATCGCCAGATAGGCGAGAGTGGCATTGCGCAAGGGTGTTTCGCGCAGACTCTCGACGATGGGCACCAGCGCGCCGGCGCCCACGCAGTCGCCGGCCGCGAGCAGCGCGTCGACGGCCAGCGTCACCCGGGTATCGCGGAGCAGAGGGTCGGCGGTCAGGCGGCTCGACTGACGGAACAGGCCCGCCGCCTCGGCCCAGGCGCCGTCGGCACCCCGGCTGCGTGCCAGTCGATCGAGATCGTCGGCCAGGTCCGGATCGGCGGTCGGCGTCGCCGCGACCCGATGATGGAGTCGCCGGGCCGGGTCGGTGACGATGTCGGCGGCACGGCGGTGCGCGTCGGCCACCGCGCTCATACCCATCACCTCGAGGACGCCCGCCCGAATCATCGGATCGGCCAGGCGCGGTTGGGCTTCCGACGGGGTGAGGGCGGCCGGTGAGGTCACCAGCCCACTCGCGCGGGCCGCGTCGATCGCCGGCAGCGGGTCACCGGCGATACCCGCGAGTTCGACGGCGACGTCGAGGGGTTCGTCGTCGTCGAGGACGGCAAGCGCTTCGATCAGCGCACGTTCGTCCATACCCGCCACCGCGAGCCGCATCCGGACGTCGTCGACGACCTCGGTCGGCGCCGGGATCGCGACATCGCTGCGCGACCACACTCGTGCAGGCACTTCGTCGAAGAGCGCCAGGACATCTCGCGGATTCCCGCGTGTGTGGCGCACAAGCGCCTCGACCATCGTGGGGTGCAACAGCAGGCCGCGGCGGGCGGCCAACTCGGCGACGGCCGGGGCGTCGAGTCCGTCGAGCCGGACCTCGTCGGTCAGCAGTCCGGGCAGGAGCGGGCCGCTCCGGGTCACCGAGGCGACGATGAGGACCGGTATCTCCCGATCGGTGCGGGTCATCGTCACCAGCGTCTGCAGTGATTCGGCGTCGGCCAGGTCGGCGTCATCGATCACGATCAGCGTCGGATGGGTGCGATCGAGTCTGTCGATCAGTGTTCCGTCCGCGTCGCCGAGCTGTCGCAGGACACCGCCGGGCGTGTGCGTTTCCCAGGAGGCTGCTTCGGCCCACAGCGTGTGGTCGTCGGCACCTGCCCGCACGCGGTGGGCATCGGTGAGGTGCGACAGAAACGTGCTCTTGCCGATCCCCGGTGCACCCCGCACGACGATGAACGTCGGACCGGTGGCGTCATGGCAGGCGGCGAGGATCTCCTCGGTCTCCGAATCCCGTCCGACGCTCGCGGTCACGACCTTCACTGTTTCATCGTAGGTGTTTGTTCAGCCCAAATCTCCACCCGCGACCGGCAGGACGGTGCCGGTGATGTAGGAGGCCTCGTCGGAGGCGAGGAAGCAGATCGCGGCCGCCTGCTCGTCGAGGGTTCCGTAGCGATGCAGGAACGACGACGAGATCGTCTGATCGATGTGGGCCTGGAACCAGTCCTGCTCGGTGGCGTTCGTGGGTTCCGGTGTGCCCCGGGAGATCCGGCGTGGCGGTGCCTCGGTCCCGCCGGGTGCGGTGGCGACCACCCGGATGCCGGCGTCGGCGTACTCCATCGCCAGCGACGCGGTGATCGCGTTGATACCGCCCTTGGCCGCCGAGTAGGGAATCCGGTTGATGCCGCGGGTGGCGGCCGACGACACGTTCACGATGACGCCGTGTCCGTTGTCGACCATCGACGGCAACGCGGCGCGGCAGGCGAACAGCGTGGTCATCAGCGACCGGTCGATTTCGGCGCGGATCTGCTGATCGCTGAACTCGGTGAACGGCTTGAAATTGATTGCTCCGCCGACATTGTTGACCAGCACGTCGACGCGCCCATAGGCGGTGATCGCCGCCTGCACCACCGATGCCGCGCCGTCGAAGCTCTCGAGGTCGGCGACCGCCGCCGTCGCCCCGGGCCCCGACTTGTCGAGCTCGTCGGCCAGATCGGTGACGAGTTCGGAGCGGTCGGCGAGGACGAGCCTGCCACCCTCGGCGCTGATGCGGCGTGCGGTCTGTTCCCCGATGCCCTGCGCGGCCCCGGTAACCACCACCACCTTGCCGGCGAAGCGGCCCGGTGTCACGAAACGCGGACGGCGAGAAGCCATCTCGTCGGCCATCGCCCGTCGCATGGTCTGCTTGGAGCGGTCCGCGTGCGCCGAGATCAACGCCCTGGCCGCATCCCGGTCGCCGGTCTCGAATGCGGCCACGATGTCGACATGGTCCTGGGCGCACAACGGGTGGCACCAGGTCGCGTTCCGCAGCACCTCCGACATCCGGCCCTTCACTCCGAGAGCGCCGTAGGCCTCGAGAAGGTGGCTGTTGCCGGTCAACGTGAACAGGTAGTCGTGGAAGTTCGCGTTGGTCTCCGTGTATTGCGCGGCGTCGGTGAACCGATCGTCCTCGACATAGGGGAGCGTCGTCTCTGCGAGTAGGCGGTAGCCGGCGAGTTGCTGGCTGGTGAGCCGTCCGAAAGTCAGCTCCAGGGCACCGAGTTCCAGCGCGGCCCGGGCCTCGAACAGGGCGTCGGACTCGTATACCCCCGGGTGTTCCTCGCCGATCTGGTAGCCCTGCGAGCCCACGGTGGCGTCGTCGGGGACCGGCTGCACGGCAGGCGTTTCCACGGATGCTACGGCCGCGACAGGCTCCGGTGCATGCAGCGGTTCGAGGTCACGGGTGCCGAACATCTCCTGCCCGGCAATCGCGCGAGCCTCGGACGAGGGCAACAGGCCGCTGTCGGCATCGAGCGCTGGTCGGGCGCCGGTCGACGACCACATCTGCTGCCCGGCGATGCGGATCGCCGAGTCGTCGTCGGCGGTGGTGCCGCTCGGCGTTGGCCACGGTGTGATCTCGCTGGGCGGCAACGTGATCTGTCCGGCGATCGACCGCGCATCGGCCGCGGGAATGATCGCTTCACCGACAGCCACGTCCGCCGCGGCCGCTGCCGATGCGGGTGCGGAGGTCGCCGTCGGAGGGGCCGCTTCGGTAGCGGTGTCGGCGACCTCGGGTTCGGGCGCGGCGACCGACTCGGACTTGGCGGGCACGGCAAGGGCGAACTTCTCGTAATAGAACCCGGTCGGTTCGATCCCCGCGTCCGCGACGTGCTTGCGGACCGACTCCACCATCGGCGGCGGGCCACAGAGATAGATGGCGACATCGCCGTCGTAGAGATGACGGGGCTCGATGAGACTCATCACGTAGCCCTTGTTGGCGGCGGTGCTGTTCGGGTCGGAAACGCAGTGATTCCAACTGAATCCGGGAAGCTCCCGGGCGAAGTACTCGATCTCGTCCAGTGCCACGAGGTCGGTGTCGGTGGACACCCCGTAGATGAGGTGGACCTTGCGGCGGCTGTTGTCGTCGTGCAGCTTTCGCAGCATCGACAGGATCGGTGCCAGCCCGGTGCCGCCGGCCAACAGCATCACCGGTCGCGTCGCCTCGCGCAGGAAGAACGAGCCGTGCGGGCCGGTGAAGGTGATCGACTCGCCCTTGTGCGCCCGCTCGGTGAGGTAGGTCGACATCGCGCCGCCGGTGGTCAGTTTGACCAGGAAGACGAGCTGCTCCTCGTGTGGACCATTGGCGAACGAGTAGGACCGGGTCAACAATCCGCCGGGTCGACTTGGCCCGCTCGCTTCGCTCCCGGCGCCGGCACCGTCATCGGTTCCCGGCACCTCGATGTTGACGTACTGACCGGGCAGAAACGCCAGATCGCCGCGATTGGGGATCTTCACACCCAGGCGCATCGTCGATTCCGACAGCCGGTCCAGCGCCACGATGGTGCCGGTGAACGTCGCCGCCTGGGTCTTGGCGATGTCGGAGGTGGCCGAGATCTGCAGGACCAGATCCGATTTCGGCTTCATACAGCACGGTAGGGCGTAACCCGCGGCGGATTCGTCGTCGGAGAGCGCATCCTCGATGTAGGTGCCGCCGTCATAGTCGCCGGATTCGCAGAACGCCTTGCACGTGCCGCAAGCGCCGTCTCGGCAGTCGAGTGGGATGTTGATCCGTTGGCGGTAGGACGCGTCGGCGACCGTCTGGTCTTCGCGGCAGGTGATGAATCTGGTGACACCGTCTTCGAATGCCAGTGCGACCTGATGGGTCTGGGCGTCGGCGCCGGCGGGTGCCGACGCGCCCCGATCTGTGGTGACAGTCATCTGCCGCCTCCTCAGAAGTGATAGATGTCGACGACGTGGTGGATGTAGTCGTTCTTGAGCACCACGGTCTTTCGGCGGATCAGCGGTTGGTCGCCGGAGAAGTCGATCGTGTAGAACGAGGTGCCGTAGTACGGGTCGACGGTGTTGTAGCGGAAATACATGGTGTGCCAGTTGAATCGGACGTCCACGAGATCGCCGCGGCGTTCGATGACCTCGACGTTGGAGATGTTGTGGCTGGTGCGGGGCTCCGGAAGTGACGTGGCCGAGGATCGTTCGGTACGGATGCGGAACACCCGATCCTCCAGGCCGCCCTTGTTGCCGTAGTAGATCAGCGAGATCTCGCGTTGCGGGTCCTCGGTGAGCCGGTCGCGGTCGTCCCACGACGGCATCCAGTAGATGACGTCGTCGGCGTAGCACTCGAGCCACTTCTCGAACTCGCGGTCGTCGAGGTAGCGGGCCTCGCGGTAGAGGAACTGCTCGATCGTGTTCTGGGTGATGAGTTTTGAGCCGGTGGTGGGGGTTGATTCGGTGGTGGTCATGGGGTGAATCCTTGTCTCGAGGTGGAAGGGGGTCTCGATACGCCCTCGGCTGGCGCCTCGGGCTACTCGACCAGCGGAAGTCGGCTAGCGCCTCGGGCTACTCGACCGGCGAGGGGCCCTCGGCTGGCGCCTTTCCCCGTGGATCGAGTAAACGAGGAGCTTGCGACGAGTGCATCGAGATCGACCGGCGAGGGGAACTCGCCTGGGGCCTTTCCCCGTGGATCGAGTAAGCGAGGAGCTTGCGACGAGTGCATCGAGATCGACCTACGACGTGGCTTGTTCGGCCAGTGTCTCCTCGGCCTCGGCGGCCTTGCGCATGACCTCCAGCCAATAGCCGTGCTGGATGGGGTAGAGACCCTCGTCCTCGTTCTTCACGCCGGCCGAGATGACACCGGGCATGTCAAGGCTTTTCGCGACGGGGTCGGGTCCGGTGAGCCAGTGCTCGGCGCCGCGGCTCATGTCGTTCCACGGGGCGGCCTCGGCGCGGAAGGTCAGTTGGCAGGACCGGAACTCCTCGAGATCGTCCGGCGTGGCCATCCCCGACGCGTTGAAGAAGTCCTCGTACTGCCGGATGCGATGTGCGCGCGCGGCATCGCTTTCCCCCTTGGGTGCGATGCAGTAGATGGTGACCTCGGTCTTGTCCGGGGCGATCGGACGGAAGTGACGGATCTGGGTCGAGAACTGGTCCATCAGATAGACATTCGGGTAGAGGCACAGGTTGCGTGAGCCCTTCACCATGAATTCGCCCTTGGCGTCGCCGAACTTCTCCTTGAGCTCATCCATCTTGTCCCACAGCGGGCGATCCTGCGGATTGGCGGCCCAGGTCCACAGGCACAGATGACCGTTGGGGTATGACCAGTAGCCGCCGCCGGACTTGCCCCAGCCGCCGGCGTCGAGTGCCTTCGTGTCGTTCCTGGACTCACCGGTGCTGCGCCGCGAGGTGGTGGCCGCGTAGTTCCAGTGGGTGGCGGTGACGTGGTAGCCGTCGGCGCCGTTCTCCGCCTGCACTTTCCAGTTACCGTCGTAGGTGTAGGTCGATGCACCGCGCAGCACCTCGAGCCCGTCGGGGGACTGGTCGACGAGCATGTCGATCACCTTGGTCGTGTCGCCGAGGTGATCCTCGAGTGACTGCACATCCGGGTTGAGGCTGCCGAAGAGGAATCCCCGATAGTTGCCGAACTGCGCGACCTTGGTCAGGTTGTGAGAACCGTTGACGTTGAACGTGTCCGGATAGCCGGCGTCGTCGGGATCCTTCACCTTCAGCAGGGTGCCGTCGTTGCGGAACGTCCAACCGTGGAACGGGCAGGTGAGCGTCATGCGGTTGTCGGTCTTGCGGCGGCAGATCATCGCTCCGCGGTGCGCGCACGCGTTGATGAGGCAGTGCAGTTCGCCGTCCTTGTCGCGGGTGATGACGACGGGCTGGCGGCCGATGTAGGTGGTGAAGTAGTCGCCCGGGTTGGCGATCTGGCTTTCGTGCGCGAGGTAGATCCAGTTGCCCTCGAAGATGTAGCGCATCTCGAGTTCGAAGATCTCCTCGTCGGTGAAGATCCGTCGGTTGGCCCGATAGACCCCGGCTTCTCGATCGTCGATGACGGCATCCGCCAAGACCGTGTTGACGTGGTGCAGGTTGTCGCTGATCGACGCGGTCATTCTCTACCTCCTGGATGTGGGCTGTACTTGAACTCTGTCACTGCGTGGTGGCGATCACACCCGGGCAATTGCTAGTCCTGACCAAGCATCAAATTGATCGATCAAATCAATCAATCATGGGAATCCATGTCCTTGTCTCGTATGTATCGAGCGCTTACGGTGGTTTCAGGCGTGGTGCCGGTCACAGGGGTGCACCATGAGTGAGACAGACAGGAAAGCGTGCTGACATGGAGTTACGGCATCTGCGGTACTTTGCAGCCGTTGCCGACACTTGTCATTTCGGGCAGGCGGCGGCCCTGCTGCACGTGGCGCAGCCAGCCCTGTCCTACGCGATCCGCCAGCTCGAATCCGAACTCGACGTCACGCTGTTCACCCGCACCACGCGCCAGGTCACGCTCACGCCGGCCGGCGAGTACCTGAAGATCGAGGCCGAACGAATTCTGGGCGATGTCGACACGGCCGTCACGGGTGTCCGACGTATTGCGGCCGGCCGAAGTGGCTTCATCCGACTCGGGCTCACCGGGATCGCTGCCTTCTCGCATCTTCCGCGCATCGCCCGGGTGGTGAAGCGGGAACTGCCGGACGTGGACCTGCAAGTGCAGTCCGACATGCTCACGCCCCAGCAATGCGACGGCCTGCGCAACATGACCCTCGACCTCGGCGTGCTTCGTCCGCCGCTGATCGGTGAGGGCATCGAGATGCGCACCATCGAGGTCGAGCAGCTGGTCCTCGCGGTGGCCGTCGACCATCGTCTGGCCGTCGAGCCGGTGGTCTCGGTCGACGACCTCCGCAACGAATCGTTCGTCATGTACAACACGCGGGACTCGGCGGTCAACGACGCCGCGATCCGGAGCTGCCGCGCAGCCGGATTCGTGCCGGACCGCGCACACGACGCCTCCGGTACCGCAGTCCTGCTCGCCCTGGTCGCCGCCGGTCTCGGCGTCGCGGTGCTACCCGCGTCGGTGCGATCACTACCTCTCGACGGCCTCGTCATCCGCGACCTCGTGGACGCCGAGACCATCGAAATCGCCCTGGCCTGGAGGTCGGGCGACGACAACCCCGTCGTCGACGCGGTCGCCGACGTCGTCGCCACCACCTTCGCACTCACAAACGTGGGAGAACATCTGTGAAGATCACTGCGATCGAAGCGATTCCATTCGCCATTCCGTACACCAAGCCGCTGAAATTCGCGTCCGGCGAAGTCCATGCGGCAGAACATGTCCTGGTGCGCGTGCACACCGACGACGGCATCGTCGGAGTCGCCGAGGCGCCGCCGCGCCCGTTCACCTACGGCGAGACCCAGGACGGCATCATCGCGGTCGTCACGAAGGTGTTCGCCCCGCAGGTGATCGGGCTGACCTTGCTCGAGCGTGAGGTGGTGACCGGACGGCTGGCGCGCACCGTCGGCAATCCGACCGCGAAAGCCGCGGTGGACATGGCGATCTGGGATGCACTCGGAAAGACGCTCGGCTTGCCGGTGAGCGACCTGCTGGGCGGTTTCACCGACCGGATGCGGGTCAGCCACATGCTCGGATTCGACGAGCCGGCCACGATGGTCGCCGAGGCCGAGAAGATGGTCGACACCTACGGAATCCGGACCTTCAAGGTGAAGGTGGGCCGTCGTCCGGTGAACCTGGACACCGCGGTGGTGCGGGCGTTGCGCGAGCGCTTCGGCGACGAGATCGAACTCTACGTCGACGGCAACCGCGGATGGACCGCCGCCGAATCGTTGCGCGCCATGAAGGAAATGGCCGACCTGGATCTCCTGTTCGCCGAAGAGCTCTGTCCCGCGGACGATGTGCTGGGTCGGCGGTGGCTCGTCGAGCAACTCGACGTGCCGTTCATCGCCGACGAGTCGGTGCCGACGCCGGCGGATGTGACCCGGGAGATCCTGGGCGGATCGGCCACCGCGCTGAGTATCAAGACCGCCCGCACCGGCTTCACCGGATCGCGGCGCGTCCACCACCTAGCCGAGGGTCTGGGCCTGGAGTTGGTGATGGGCAACCAGATCGACGGTCAGGTCGGCACCGCCTGCACCCTCGCCTTCGGGACCGCGTTCGAGTCGACATCGCGCAACGCCGGTGAACTCTCGAACTTCCTCGACATGAGCGACGACCTGCTGGCACACCCCTTGCAGATCCACGATGGACACCTCCATCGCTCGTCGAGTGCGGGGATCGGCATCGAGATCGACCCAGAGAAATTGTCCCGCTACCGAATTGATCTGTGACAGCCGGATAGGAGTACGACACGACCATGCTCTTCCACGTACGGATGGACGTCAACATCCCCGACGATCTCGACCCGGACACCCGCGCCGAGACCGTGGCCCGGGAGAAGGCGTACTCACAGGAGCTCCAACGGTCCGGCAAGTGGCCACACATCTGGCGGATCGTCGGCGAGTACTCCAACTACTCCATCTTCGATGTCGACGACAACGACGAGTTGCACGGAATCCTCTCCGGGCTACCGCTTTTCCCGTACATGACCATCAAGGTGACCGCCCTGGCCACCCACCCATCGGATATCGCTGCGGGCTGACCGGCCCTCACCCACAGCGTCAGCCCCTCCGGCCAATCACAAGAAGGAGTTCCCACCATGACCAACACCACGAGCTTCGATGCCGAAGTCACCGCGAAGGCCGCCGAATCCGGTGCCAACGCCTCGGCCCAGTTCGCCGAGCGCATGGCTGCGGCCGGCGGTCGCTCCGGCGTCATCGACACCGCCCGCGTGAATTACCTTGCCTCCAAGGTGATCAAGAGCCTCAACGACATCGTCCTCGAGGACAAGGTCAGCTACGAGGAGTACAACGCACTCAAGGCGTGGCTCATCAAGGTCGGCACCGACGGCGAATGGCCGCTGTTCCTCGACGTCTGGCTCGAGCACTCGGTGGAAGAGGTCGCCAACGCCGATCGCGAAGGCAGCAAGGGCACCATCGAGGGTCCGTACTACATCCCCGATTCGCCCGAATTGTCGTGGAACGGCACGATTCCGATGCGCGACGACGAGCCGGGCGACCCGCTGGTGTTCTCCGGTCAGGTTCGCGCGGTCGACGGCACACCGCTTCCCGGTGCCAAGCTCGAACTGTGGCACGCCGACGATCTCGGCTTCTACTCGCAGTTCGCCCCCGGCCTGCCGGAATGGAACCTGCGTGGAACCTGGATTGCCAACGAGGACGGCAACTTCGAGATCCACACCCTGCGGCCTGCGCCTTACATGATCCCGACCGACGGTGCCTGCGGGCAGCTCATCGCGGCGGCCGGCTGGCACGCCTGGCGTCCGGCTCACCTGCACTTCAAGATCAGCGCGCCCGGCCACCAGCTGATCACCTCGCAGCTCTACTTCCCGGGTGATCCGCACAACGGCGACGACATCGCCTCGGCCGTGAAGCCGGAACTGATGCTCGACGTCAAGGACAACCCGAACGGCGAGGGCTTCGTCACCGAATACGACTTCGTGCTCGATCCGGAAGCCTGAGCGCGACCTGAAACAACCGAGGACCCGTCCCAAAGTGGCGGGTCCTCGGTTGTCGTTTGCGTTCTTCCTCCCGAATTGTGTTCCTCCCCTGCATGCTTTGAGGGGAGGAACAGAAATCGGGGGGAGGAAGTGGTCCTACCGTCGCTCGGACGGGGCCACGTAGTGCAGCCCACGGAAACGCGCGCTCGCGGCGAACACCGCGGGGTCGGGTTCGGTGCCGCGGTGCTTGGCCATCCGGAGCGCCAGGCGCAGAAGCATTTTGATGTCGCGCGGGGTGATGTCGGGGAATCCGCCGACCAGGTCGTCGAGCAGGTCCTCGTCGAGCGTGACGTCGTTGCCGGCGGCGAGGATCTGCCAGACCTGACGCGCATCCTCGGGCCCCGGCGGCTGATATTCGATGACGGCGGCGCAGCGGGCCAGGATCGCCTCGTCCACGCCGTCGATCCGGTTGGTGGTCAGGAACAGCAGGCCGTCGAAATATTCGAGGGTGCGCAGGAATTCGGCGACGATCGCGTTCTGCCCGAGGTCCAGGCCGCGTTCCATGACGAAGACGTCGGCCTCGTCGAGGAGCAGTACCGCGTCCCACCGCTTTGCCCGATCGAAGATGACCTCGAGGTTCTTGCGGACCAATTCCGCTGTGATGCCCAGGGATCCGGAGTGGATGGAGTACAGGGGACGCCCGGTCACCTCGGCATAGACCTCGGCGGTCAGGGTCTTGCCGACGCCGGGCCGTCCCTTGGCGAGGATGACGTTTCCCGCGGACTTGCCGTCGATGATGTCCCCGGTGAACACCGAGATGTCGGTGGTGAGGATGTTGAGAAGTTCCCGCTGATCGTCAGGGAGGACCAGCTTGTCCTGCAGGTGGGGGTCGTAGACGTACTCGGTGAGGTCGCCGGTGTTCACGTCGAGGAAGTCTTGTGCGCCAAGGTCGAAGACGCGCACCGCGGTGATCACCGGCACCGGGCCGTAGGAGTCGCCGTCGAACAGTATCGACGGTCCGACCATCCGCAGGGCGGCGATCTCGCTGGGGGCCACATCGTGGACGACCTTGCGGTTCTCGCGTTTGTTGGGCGACCGATAGTCGTCGGTGCGGATGACGCGTCCCGTGAAGCGATACTGCGTGCCGAATCCGTCGTCGATGATCTGCTGATACGCGTCTCGACGTTCCTGGTATTCGGCCTTCAGGTCGGGGGTCTCCTTGTATGCCCCACCGGCGACGAGGACATCGGCGGGATTCTTGCCGACGATCTCGGTCTCCTCGAAGAACAGCACCCGCGGCTTGCGAGAGGGGCGCTTCACCGTGGCATTGTCGGCCTCCATGGTGAACTTGATGCGCGGCCCGTGTGTGCGATCGGCGTGCTCCATCACGATGTCCATCACGAGGTACGGATGCAGATAGCCGTCGGACTCGCGGACGTAGAGCCACCCGTCGATGAGGTCTTGGCGCAGGAAGCTGCGCATGATCTCGGTCGCCGCGTCGACATGCGGGATGGTCGGGAACTCCCCGGCGCGCGCCGCCTGGATCGCGGTGACCGCGCGCCCGAACGAGTCGTCGGCGATCGATTCGGCGGTGGCGATCAGATCGGCGAGCGCCGCGTCGGTGAGGTCGCGATCGACGATCGCCATCTCCGGTGAGCGCCACGATTGCGCTTGTTTGCGTGCTGCGGCAAGATCTTCCGACGACGTGGCGGCGACCAGAGTGGTGGGTGCGACGAGCATGGTTTCAGGCTATCCACCCCATTTGACCTGCGCCAGTATCCAATTTGCGCCCACTGAGACATGCTCTTTATCAATGCCGGGCGATGTCTAGGGTGGCAGGTGTGGATTATCGGTTCGAGATCGTTTCGCTGGTGGTGTCACCGGCGCATGCGTACTTCGGGCGGCCGAAGGACGGTCCGGCGGACGACGTCGTGACGTCGACGCCGGACTCGGTGGACGTGGTGGCCGACAAAGGGATTCGGGGCGACCGGTTCTTCGGGGTGCGTGCGCATACCGAGGCCGCGGTGACGTTTCTGGCGCTCGAGGCGTGGCAGGCGGCGGCGGGCGATGCCGACCCGGTGGTCGCGCGACGGAACGTGGTGGTGCGGGGGCTCGAACTCGATCCGCTCCGCGGGCACGAGTTCGCCATCGACACGGGCGACGGCGCGATCGTGTTCCGTGGCGGGCGGCCGGCCCACCCGTGCGCGTGGATGGACACGATGGCCGGCGATGGTGTCCGTAAGGCGCTCATCGGCCGGGGTGGTTTGCGTGCGCAGCCGCTGACCTCCGGGGTGCTGCGCGTCGGACCAGCGGTGCTGCGAGCCGACGTCGAGCTCGATCCGGCGCGGGCGGCGGATCACGTGCGCCGGGCGCAGCCGCTGGGCTGATCCTCAGCCCACCAACGACCGCAGGAAGAACGTCAGGTTGGCGGGCTTCTCGGCCAGGCGACGAACGAAGTAGCCGTACCATTCGGTGCCGAAAGGGATGTAGACGCGCACGCGCCGACCGTCGCCGGCCAGACGGCGCTGCTCGTCGGACCGGATGCCGTAGAGCATCTGGTGTTCCCAGGAGTCGGGGAGTCGACCGCATTCGGTCGCGAGCTCTCCGGCAGCGCCGATCATGACCGGATCGTGACTGGCCACCATCGGGTATCCGTTGCCCTTCATGAGGATTCGCAGGCAGCGGAGATAAGCCTCGTCGATCTGTGCGCGGTCACCGAACGCCACCGTCGGGGGTTCGGCGTAAGCGCCCTTGCACAGGCGGATGCGCGCACCGTTCTCGGCGGCCTCGCGGCAGTCGTCCTCGGTGCGGCGCAGATACGCCTGCAGGACGGTGCCGACGTCGTCGAACTCGGTGCGCAGCGATCGCACGATGTCGAGTCGCTCGTCGACGGTGGTGTGGTCCTCGGCATCGACGGTGACCAGGACTCTGGCATCGCGGGCCGCGCTGCAGATGGTGTGGGCGTTCTCCTCGGCGATCTTGCGGCCGTGCCTCGGAAGGGTCTGGCCCAACGCGGTGAGCTTCAGTGAGACCTCGAGGGCGCCCGGCAGTTCCGAGCGTAGCTGTGACATCGAGGACATCAGCGCGAGATAGGCGTCGACGGTTGCCGTGGCCTGCGCCTCATCGGTGGTGTCCTCACCCAGGTAGTCGATGGTCACCGACAGCCCATCGCGCAGTGAGGCTTCGATGGCGGCGAGGACGTCGGCCTCGGTTTCGCCGGGCACGAAGCGTTCGACGACTCGCCGGGTCACCGAAAGACGCTGCGATGACGCCTTGATGCGGTCGTTGGCGGCGGCCGACATGATCGCCGGACGGAGCGCGGTGTCGAAGAACTTGCTCATCTGGGGTTCACTTTCGGTGGGAGGGGGAGGTGGTCTCGATACGCCGGCTCGCTGCGCTCGCTGGCTACTCGACCGGCGGGTGGGGCGGGAGGTGGTCTCGATACGCCGGCTCGCTGCGCTCGCTGGCTACTCGACCGGCGGTTGGGCGGGAGTGGTCTCGATACGCCGGCTCGCTGCGCTCGCTGGCTACTCGACCGGCGGGTGGGGCGGGAGTGGTCTCGATACGCCGACTCGCTGGCTACTCGTCCGGCGGTGGGGGCTCCACCTCCGCTGATCGAGTAAGCGAGGAGCGCTAGCGACGAGCGCATCGAGATCACCAAGCGTGCCGTGGAGGTTACGATGCGATCTGGTCATCTCATGTGCGGGTATCCGGATTCGGTTGGCGGGACGAAGGTTTCCTTGATCGTGCGGGTCGAGGTCCACCGCATCAGGTTGGCCTTCGACCCGGCCTTGTCGTTGGTCCCCGACGCGCGGGCGCCGCCGAACGGCTGTTGCCCGACGACCGCGCCGGTCGGCTTGTCGTTGATGTAGAAGTTGCCGGCCGCCTGGCGCAAGGCGCTGCCCGCTTTGTCCACCGCGGCGATGTCGGTGGCGATGATGGATCCGGTGAGGGCGTACTTCGCGGTGGAATCCACCTGGGTCAGAACCTGTTCGAAGTCGTGGTCGTCGTAGACGTGAACCGTGAGGAGTGGCCCGAAGTACTCGGTGGCGAACGCCTCGTCGGTGGGGTCGTCGGACAGCAGGACGGTAGGCCGGACGAAGTAGCCGACGCTGTCGTCGCAGTCGCCGCCGGCCGCAACCGTCATGTGAGGTGCCGTCTTGGCGCGGTCGATCGCCGCGACCTGCTTGTCGAAGGCCCGCCGATCGATCATCGCGCCACCGAAGTTCGACAGGTCGCGCACATCACCGTAGGTGAGTTCGTTTGCCTCGGTGAGGAAGTCGTCGCCCATCCGATCCCACACCGATCGCGCGATGTAGGCGCGCGAAGCCGCCGAACACTTCTGGCCCTGGTATTCGAAGGCGCCGCGGATCAGCGCGGTGCGCAGCACATCCGGGTCTGCGGACGCGTGGGCGACCACGAAATCCTTGCCGCCGGTTTCGCCGACCAGTCGGGGATAGTTGCGGTAGAGGTCGATGTTCGTGCCGACCTCCCGCCACAGATGCTGAAAGGTCTTGGTGGAACCGGTGAAATGGATGCCGGCGAGATGCTCGTCGGACAGCGCCACATCAGAGACGGCGAGCCCGTCGCCGTGGACCAGGTTGATGACCCCGTCGGGAAGTCCCGCCGCCTTCAGCAACTCCATCGTCAGGTGCGCCGAATAGGCCTGTGTCGGTGACGGTTTCCACACGACGGTGTTGCCCATCAATACAGGTGCGGTCGGCAGGTTGGCGGCGATCGCGGTGAAGTTGAACGGCGTGATCGCGTAGACGAAGCCGTCGAGTGGCCGGTGATCGAGTCGGTTCCACACGCCGGGCGACGAGACCGGTTGCTCGGCAAGGATCTCGCGCGCGAATGCCACGTTGAACCGCCAGAAGTCGACGAGTTCGCACGGCGCGTCGATCTCGGCCTGCTGGGCGGTCTTGGATTGGCCGAGCATGGTGGCCGCGGCGATACGTTCCCGCCACGGTCCGCTGAGGAGGTCCGCCGCGCGAAGGATGACTGCGGCGCGATCATCGAAGGAGGTGGCCGCCCAGTCGTGTCGGGCGCTCATTGCCGCATCGACGGCGGCGCGTGCGTCGTCGTGCGTCGCGTTCGTCATCGAACCCAGCACCTCGCGATGCGCGTGCGGCTGGACGACATCGATGCGGTTGCCGTCACCGAGGTGCGGTGCACCGCCGATCACGTGCGGGAATTCCCGCGGTTCGGCAGCGGACTGGGCGGAGAGTTCGGCAGCGAGTCGTTCGCGTTCGAGTGTTCCCGGGGCGTAGGTGTGGATCGATTCGTTGATCGGGCGCGGCGGTGTGGTGACGGCATCCATGACCAGTAGTGCATCACGCCGCCCCACCGCACACCATGTTCTTCTGGTCAAACTGGAGGTCTGTGTGTTGTCTGATCCGACAAGCGTTCCGTGCGGTGGCGAACGTCCGAATCCGACTCATCAGTGCCGAGGTGATCAGCGCCGGCCCGAGCGGCGCCGACGTGCACGCCGGCGCCGAGGGAATCGGCAGTCCGTCCTCCGTCGCGGTCTCCTGAAGGGGCGGTGGGAGCCAACTGTTGTCGGATCTGACAAGAGAATGAGCAATACTTGTCTGCATGACCACACCTTCGGGCGTGACGCTCGGCCGACTGCTGCTTGCCCTGGATCGCACGGTGGCCACCCTGGTCAGCGCGCCGGGTGGACTGGATCGGCGTGTCTCGTCGGTCGCGCTGCTCGACGTCGACGACGTGCACCTCGGGGTCGGGCGCGCGGCGCGGGGTGCCGAGCTGTTCCTGCTCGTCGGCATCCCGGACGACGTCATCGTGACCTGGCTGTCCGGGCTGGGGACGCATGTGCCGGTGGCGATTCTCGTCAAGGCGCCGTCGGAGCGGGTGGCGGCCCGGGCGGAAGCCTCCGGCATCGCGGTGGTGGCCGTCGACCCGCACGCGCGGTGGGAACGGATCTATCACTTGGTGACGCGGGTTCTCGATCAGGCGGGTGCCGACTCCGACGCCGGCGGTGAATCCATGCGGTCGGGTGCGACCGGTGATCTGTTCGATCTCGCCGCCGAGGTGGCCAGGCGTACAAACGGTTTGGTCAGCATCGAGGATGAGCGATCACATGTGCTCGCATACAGCAGTGCCGGGGAGGAAGCCGACGATCTGCGGCGGCTGTCGATCCTGGGCCGTGAGGGGCCGGCGGAGATGATGGCATGGCTGCGGCAGTGGGGAGTGATGGATGTCCTGCGGACGACCGCGGAGGTCGTCGCCGTCGAGGAGCGGCCGGATCTGGGTGTGCGGGCCCGCCGGGCGGTCGCGATACGCACCCCGACGACCGCGGACCGGATCGGGGAGTTCCTGGGCACGATCTGGATTCAGGAGGGGAGCGGTGCGCTCGCCCCGGACACCGACGACGTCATCGTCGGTGCGGCGGCCGTTGCGGCGCGAATGATCTCGCGGCGCGGAGCTCTACGCGGGGGACACGACGAGGTGGTGCGCCGGCTGCTGGGTGCCCGCGGCGACGTGGTCGACGCGGACTACCTGGGGTCGCAGTTGGAGATCCCGGCCAGAGTGCCGGTCGCCGTCGTGGGCTTCGCCGCGACCGGGTCGTCGTCGGCATTCGCCGGTCAGGGCGAGGTGTCGGCGCTGACCTTGCATGCCAGTGCGTTCAGTCCTCTCTCGGTGACCTCCACGATCGGTGATCGCGCGTATGTCGTTCTCCCGCAGGTCAACATCGATTCCACCGTCTCATGGGCACACACCGCGGTGGAGTCCGCGGCGCGACAGTTCGGGGTGGCTCTGCGAGCGGTGGTGGCCGGTCCGGGAGATCAGCTGCGCGAGGTACCGGGACTGCGTGCACAGGTCGACCGGGTGCTCGACGCCGCCGAGCGGGAAGGCGAGCTCATCGCCGACGTGACAACGGTCGGACAATCGCAGACCGGAGTGCTGCTCGGTGAGATCGTCGCCTACCTCGCCGCGAATCCCGAACTCGTCGACTCCCGCATCGTCGGACTCGCCGAGATGGATCGCGAAACCGGTAGCGAGTTCACCTCGTCGCTCCGCACCTACCTTGATCACTTCGGTGATGTGCGTACTGCGGCAAGGGAGTTGCACGTGCATCCGAATACCCTGCGGTACCGGATCCGGCGGGTGCAATCGGTCACCGGCATCGATCTCGACGACCCGGCGACGCGGTTGGTGGTGGCGCTGAGTCTGCGGACCGTATGAGGCGGCGCTGCGAATCCATCCAAAATTGCGCAAGTTCAGAAAAATTGCGCATATCTATTTGTCTCGCGCAAATAGTGCTGTAGTGTGGGTCACATGACAGTCCAGTCGAGTTCGGAGTCACTGTATGAAGCGGTGAAGGGAGCCATTCTCGATGGGCACCTGCAGCCGGGGTCTCGTCTCCGGCTGGGGGCGATAGCGCAGCAGTTCGATTCGAGCGCCGGAGTCTTGCGCGAAGTTCTGCCGCGACTGGCGGCCGAAGGGCTCGTCGAATCGCGCGCACAGCTCGGGTATCGCGTGGTCTCCGTCAGTACAGACGACCTCGAGCAGATCACCGAATGCCGTCTGCTGGTGGAGTCGGACGCACTTCGACGATCCGTTCTGGCCGGGGATGCCGAGTGGGAAGCCGGGGTTGTCGCGGCCGCGCATCTGCTCGCCCGCACACCGGTCGCCGGCGACGACGGCGCGCTCGACCCTGCGTGGGCCACGGCCCATCGGCGATTTCATACAGCGCTCCTCGCCGCATGCCCGAACCGGAGACTGCAGGACATGGCCGTGGCCCTGAGAGATCAGAGCGAGGTCTACCGGCACTGGTCGCGCAGCACGGGCCTGCTTCGCGCCGATGACGTTGCGCGCGAACATGAAGCGCTCGCGCAGGCCGCAGTCGATCATGATGTCGATCGTGCCCTGGAGGTACTCTCTCATCACCTTCGCATGGCCACGGATGCGCTGCTCCTCGCGGGTGACGATTCCGGTCTCTCCTCGGATATCGCCTGACCGTTCGACCACACCAACGGCCGTGTCTTGCGCGGCCGCAATCACACCTTCAGGAACGAAACATGCAACTGACGATCCCGTCGTACGACCATGACATCTTCGCTTCCGAGGCGATCCTCGCCCCGTATGAGCACTACCGCGCAATCCGTGAACTGGGCCCGGTGGTGGCGCTGCCCGGGCTGGACATCCTGGCCGTCGGACGTTACGACGACGTGCGAGACGTGCTGTCACGCCCCGAGATCTTCAGGTCCGGGCGCGGTGTCGCGTTGACCGAACCGGTCAATCAGTTCACCAGCGGGACCACGTTGACCAGCGACGATGAGCTGCATGAGCACCTTCGGGGCCTGCTGGCACACCGTCTGACACCCCGTGCTCTGCGCAGCGAACGTGACCGGGTGGGGGCGGCCGCGGATCAGGTGGTCGACGCGGCCCTGGCGAAGGAATCGATCGACGGCGTCACCGATATCGCCAGGGCTATGCCGATGGAGGTGATTCCCGACTTCGTCGGCCTTCCGGAGGACTGTCGGCCGCACGTACTCCGCTGGGCGCAGGCGGCTATGGAGAGCTTCGGACCCGTCACCGAACGCACCCCAGACGCCATGGAAAACGTTGTCGCGCTGGGTGGTTACACTGCGTCGGTAGTCGCCGAGCATCGGACTCCGCACGGTTCCCTCGCGGACGATCTGGTCAGCGCCGCAGAGCGGGGCGAGATCCCGCTCGACCGATGCCCGGTGATCATGGTCGACTACTTCGCCCCGTCGATGGAAACCACGATCAGTGCGCTGTCGTCGGCGCTCGCTCTGTTCGCCGAGCACACCGATCAGTGGGATGCGTTGCGCGCCAACCCCTCCCTCGTTGGCGGTGCATTAAACGAGGTCATCCGTCTCGAGTCGCCGATCCGCGGGTTCACCCGATATGTGGGTGCCGACACCGAACTGTCCGGGGTCCGGATCGCCGAGGGATCTCGGGTGCTCGCGCTGTTCGCTTCGGCCAACCGCGACGAGCGGCGGTGGGAAGACTCAGACCGATTCGACATCTCCCGCGACAACACCGAACACCTCGCCTTCGGGCACGGCGTACACGGATGTGCCGGACAGGGAATGGCGCGTCTGGAAGTGGTCGCGGTGTTGCAACGACTCATCGACCGCGTCGAGCGGATCGAGTTCACCGGTGACCCGGTGCCCGCGGTGAACAGCATCACCCGGGGCTACGAATCGCTCCCGCTGCGACTGGTGCCGGCGAACTGACGCTGTGACGAACGTGAACCCAAACCAACGAGGACACGCAGGAGCCCGCGGTGCACACGACTCTGCCCCGCCACGCGCACGATATCCACAGCGGTGCCGCGATCATCGATCCCTATCCCACTATCCCCATTATCGCGCGATCCGAGATCTCGGTTCTGTTGTGGCACTTGTAGATTGCGATGTTCTGGCCGTCGCCCGCGACACCGAATATCCGGTACGTGCTGTCGCATCCGGAGGTGTTCCCGTCGGGCCAGGGGGTGGCGGTCTCGGAGACCATGAACCACGTCGTCCACGGCGGAATCCTCACCAGCGATGGGGACCTGCATGGCATGACCACCTCCGAGAGGCCTGATGGCGCATCGCCTGACACCACGCCCTGCGCGGTGAACGCCAGGGGATCGAAGCCGCCGCACGCCCCGGGATTGCCGAAACCCTGACAAGGACCATCCGCATCGTCACAAGGAGAAATCAATGATGCACATCGACGTCGACCGGGGCCGCTGTGAAGGGCACGGCCTGTGTGAGGAACTCGCCCCCGAGGTCTACGAGCTCGACGACGACGCCGTCGTCGAATTGGTTGTGAGCGGCGAGATCCCGGCATCGCTGGAGAAGAAGGCGCAAGCCGGCGCGCGCGCCTGCCCGGTGGCCGCGTTGAAAGTCGTCGGATGACCATGACCATGAACCGGGTCGTTGTCGTAGGAGGCTCGATCGCGTCGCTTACCGCGGTCGAGACCCTTCGGGTCGAAGGGTACGAGGGCCGGATCACGGTGCTCAGCGCCGAGGATCGCCCGTTCTACACCAGGGTGCCGCTGTCGAAGGAGGTGCTGGCCGGCAAGCCTCTCGACGACACCGCACTCGTCGCGGGAGACATCGGAGCCGACATCAGGGTCGGTACGCGGGCGACAGCGCTCGACGTGGAGCGTCGTGTGGTGGTCACCACCGCCGGCGACGTACCCTACGACGGACTGGTCATCGCAACCGGCTCTCGGGCCCGTCGGCTCGGCGGGGGCCGCCGACCGGAGAACGTGCTGAGAACCGCCGATGACTGTATTCGGTTGCGGGAGAAGCTTATCGATGCCGACTCTGTTCTCGTCGTGGGTGGCGGCGTGCTCGGCATGGAGATCGCCTCCACCTGCCTGACGCTCGACAAGTCGGTGACCGTCCTCGATGTCGCGCCACCCATGCAGCGATTCCTCGGCGCGCCGGTCGCCGCCCATGTCCGATCGGTCGCCGAGGCGGCCGGAGTCGAAGTGGTCGCGGACGCCGGCGGAGTGGAGTTGCTCGGCGACCACGCGCCGACGGGGGTGCAGACCGCCGACGGGCGCCGATTCGAGGCCGACCTCGTGGTCTCCGCGGTCGGCGATCTCCCGAATGTCGAGTGGTTGGCCGGGTCCGGTCTTGACACCCACGGAGCACTCGTCGTCGACGAACGATGCCGGGTGCGGCCCGGTATCGTCGCCGCCGGTGACGTGGCGGTGACCCGCGACGCTGCCGGAGCGTTCACGCGGATGCCGAGCTGGACCAACGCCGTCGAACAGGGCAGGACCGCGGCGCGCGCGCTGCTGTCGCCTGACGACGCCCCGGTGCACCGTCCGTCTCGCTATTTCTGGACCGAACAGTTCGGCCTGGACATCAAGATGATCGGAAGCGGTCCGACCGGGGAACCGGTGACCCTGGACGGGGATATCCGATCGGGTCGCGCACTGTTGTGCTGGCCGGACCCAGACGCGCCGAGCCACGTTCTGGCCCTGAATCATCCGATGCCGCCGGCCAAGCTCAAGCGGTTGGCGCGCAACGGCTGACGACGTCGGGCGCGGCGCTCTCGACCGGCTCCGCGCCGCCGGCGGCTCAGCCCAGGAGTTCGCGGCCTATGACCTCTTTCATGATCTCGTTGGTGCCGGCCCATATCTTGCTGACCCGAGCGTCCTTCCAGGCGCGCGCCACCCGGTACTCGTTCATGAACCCGTATCCGCCGTGAAGCTGGACGCAGTGGTCGAGCACCCGGTTCTGCACTTCGGAGACCCACCACTTGAGCTTCGCCGCCCCGATCGCATCGAGTTCTCCGGCGACCAGTTGAGTGAGGCAGGTGTCGAGATACGCGGTGGCCACCTCGACCTCGGTGACGAGTTCGGCGAGCAGGAACTTGTTGTGCTGGAAGGAGCCGATGGGCTTGCCGAAGGCTCGCCGCTCCCTGGCGTAGACGATCGTCTCGTCGAGAATCTGCCGGACCTGTCCGATGTTCGACGCGGATGAGATGACGCGCTCCTTGCTCAGCATGCGCATCATCATGGTGAAGCCGGCGTCCACCTCACCGATCCGATTGTCGTCCGGAACCCGGGCATCGGCGAAGAACAACTCGGCCGTGGCGGACTCGTCCTGCCCCACCTTGTCGAGCTTTCTCCCCTTGACGAATCCGGGAGTACCGGCCTCGACCGCGAACATGGTCAGCCCGCGGGCACCGGCATCCGGCGTGGTGCGCGCAGCGACCAGGACAAGATCCGATTGGAGCCCGTTGGTGATGAATGTCTTGGCGCCGTTCAGAACCCAATCGTCTCCGGACCGGATCGCACTGGTCGTCAGGTGCGCGACATCCGACCCGCCCGATGGTTCGGTCATGCCAAGAGCACAGATGACCTCACCTGCGGCCATCGCGGGCAGCCACCGTTGCTTCTGCTCTTCGGTACCGAATTCGACCAGGTAGGGCGGGCACACGTCGGAGTGGATCGAAAAGCAGGACCCGACACCGAGACTCAACGCACAGATCTCTTCCGCGGCGATGGCGTTGAACCGGAAGTCGTCTGCGCCCGCGCCGCCGTACTGCTCGGGGATGGACAAGCCGAGCAGCCCCTGTTCGGCCGCCGCCGTCCAGATGTCACGCGGCACCAGCTTCTCGGCGAGCATCTCGTCATGGCGTCCACGCAGCACACGGTTCACGAAGCCGCGAACAGTGTCCCGAAACATCTCGTGTTCGTCGTCGTAGCCGACTCGTTTCATGAAATCTCCTGGTGTGGCAAGTGGCCGGGTCAGGCGCCCGAACGCGCGACGGCGGACTGCTTGAGTTCGCGGCGCAGGATCTTCCCCGACGCCGACTTCGGTATACGGTCGATGAATTCGACCTTGCGGATCTTTTTGTACGGTGCCACTCGCGCGGAGACCCACTCCATGACCGACCGGGCATCGATTGCGGCGCTCGCCGGATCGGCGAGCACGACGTAGGCCACCGGGAGTTCGCCCGCGGCGGCGTCGGGAAGGCCGATCACCGCTGCATCGATCACGGCGGGGTGGCTCAGTAGCACGCCCTCGAGCTCTGCCGGCGCCACCTGATAGCCCTTGTACTTGATGAGTTCCTTGAGCCGGTCGACGACGAAGAAGTGGCCGTCGCGATACACGACGATGTCGCCGGTACGCAGCCATCCGTCGACGAGCGTGGCCGCGGTGGCCTCCGGCAGGTCGAGATAGCCGAGCATCACCTGCGGCCCGCGGATCCACAGTTCGCCCGGGGTGCCCGGTTCGACGTCGGCCGACGTCGTCGGATCGACGACACGCGCCTCGGTGTGTGGCAGTAGCGGCCCGATGGAATCGATTGGAACGGTGTCGAATTCGTCCAGCGGGACAGTATTCGTGCCGGGTCCGGCCTCGGTCATCCCGTACCCTTGGCGAACGGCGATACCCGTACGTTCGGCGACGCGCCGAGCGAGGGCGGCATCCAGGGGTGCCGCACCGGAGAGTGCTTTGGTCATCGTCGACAGGTCGTAGTCGTCGACCTCGGGTGCAGTGGCCAGCGCCAGCACGATCGGTGGTGCGAGGTGTCCGAGGGTGACTCCGTGCTCGGCCACCACGCGCAGGTAGCCGTCCAGGTCGAAATGAGGCATCGTGATCACCGTCGCGCCGGTCAGAATCGCGGAGTTCAGAATCACGGTGAAGCCGTAGATGTGGAACAGCGGCAGGGCAGCACAGACGACATCGGTGGTCGACAGCGGACATGCGTGGCGCAACTGCTGGAGGTTGGCGATCAGGTTGCGGTGGCTGAGCATGACTCCCTTGCTCACGCCGGTGGTCCCGCTCGAGAAGGGGAGGACCGCCACGTCATCACCGCTGGTGGGGATGTGGGGTCTGCTCGGGGGATGGTCATAGAGGACGGAGAAGGAGGTGCCGGCCGAGTCGGCACCGAAGGTGAACACCGACTGCACCGGGGTGCCCGCAGCAGCCTCGTTGATCAACGCCTCGTCGCAGCCGTGAATGACCGCCGTTGCCCCGCTCAGGACGAGCAGTTTGCGGATCTCGCCCGGGGTGAGGATCGGGTTGATCGGACAGACCACGGCGCCTGCCCGCAGAATCGCATAGACAGCGATCGCGTACGACGGCCGATTCCCGCTGATCACCGCGACCGGATCCCCGACCCGGATGCCCGCCCGGACGAGCCCGGTGGCGGCCCGGGCAGACAGGTCGTCGAGTTCTCGATAGGTGACCTTCTCCCCGGTGACCGCGTCGAGCAGGGCGGTCGCGTCGGGGCGTGCACCCACCTCGGCGAGCACGAACTCGGCCAGGTTGGTTTCCGGAATCACCAATTCCGGCACCACGGAGGTATAGACCATGCCGGCGTCAGCCGCCTACCGGGACGTTCTTCAGTTCCACGCGGATCAGCCGAATCGATTCGGTGTCACTCGGATTCGAGACGTAGTGCAACGCCTCGGGCTCTTTCCACGCGGTCGCCTCGATCGGAGTGAGGCCGCCGAACTCCCGGGTGTCGAGCACGACCTCACCGGTGGCTCCGTCATGGTCGATGAGATCACTTCCCTCGATCAGGCACAGGACGCTCGACCACCGATGGTGATGCGGGGGTTCGGTGGCGCCCGGGGCGAGGAACACCTCGAGTACCCGCACCTCGTCGTTCTCCAGCAACACGCGGTGGTGCTGCGGAGCGGCGACTGTGGCGTCGAGTTCGTCAGGCCACGTGGCCGGGTCTCCGGTCGCATAGGCGTACGGGGTACCGTCGGCCGATTTCCCCTGCGTGTGGGTGGTGTCTCCGGTGGTCATGAGCGTGGTCCCTTCTTCTCGGATCCTCAATGGATTCGTATTTCTTTGTATCGCTTGGCTTTCGGCTCTATGGAGCCACGGGTTCGTCCTCAGCTGGCCGCTTCCTCGGCGACGAAGCGCTGCCGCAGGGTTCCTATGCCCTCGATGCGAGACTCGAGTACCTCGCCGTCGGTGAGGAACCGGCGTGGTGTGGCACCCATCCCGACGCCCGCGGGGGTGCCGGTGAAGATGATGTCCCCGGGTGCGAGGGTCACGACCCGGGAGAGACGGGAGACGATATCGGCGACACCGAAGATCATGTCCGATGTCCGGCCCTGCTGTACCGACTCACAGTCGATCGTCGCGCCGATCACGAGGTCGTCCGGAGTGGGGAGCTCGTCAGGCGTGACAATCCACGGCCCCATCGGGCCGTAGCCGGGAAATGACTTGCCGAGGCTGAATTGCGGTGCGGGACCCGCTGTCTGGACGGTCCGATCCGAGATGTCCTGGCCCACGGTCAGACCCGCGACATATCCCCACCCGTCCTCGGTATCCACCCGACTCGCCTCGCGGCCGATCACCACCACGAGCTCGACCTCCCAGTCGACCGTCGGTCCGGACAGCGTCACGTCGGAGATCGGGCCGGAGAAGCAGGATGTGAATTTGGTGAACACGGTGAGGTCTTCGGGGATGTCGAGTCCGGCCTCGTCGGCGTGATCGGAGTAGTTGAGTCCGATCGCGAACACCTGGCCGGGATGCGGTGTCGGGGCGCCGAGATCGGCCTCGTCGAACTCCTCTCCACCGCGGTAGTCCACGGTCTCGGCCCACTGCCGGAACTCCGGCCATGCGGCGAGCACATTCTGCGGGTCGGGGCCGAAGGCTTCCGCGCTCAGCTTGGCGACGTCGTAGGCGAGGTCACCACGAAAGAGGGTGGCCCGGCCCGACAGATTTCCGAAACGCATGAATCTCCTTGAATGGGAAGGCTATTGGTAGGTGGGGCAGTTTGTGATCAGGACGGCAGCGTGAGGCTCTCCCGGCGCACCGCGAAGTCGACGAATCGGTCGAGACCCTCGCCGACCCGGGTGGGCGGGACGAGGAAGGCCAGATGTCGTTCGCGCTCTTCGGTTGCGTTCCAATTCCGGTGCGGTACGCCGGCCGGGAGCACGACGAAATCCCAGGGGCGCGCGACGAAACTCTGGTCGGCCACCTCGACGGTCAGCTCTCCCTCGAGGATGAAGTACATCTGGTCGACCGGGTGGATATGCCACGGCACCCCTGAAGAGTCCTTCTCTCCGTGCGCAACCGAGGCGTTGACCAAGATGAGCTCGGGAGAACCGAGATCGGGGGCGAGCATCAGGCGTGCTTCGAATCCGGGGACGACCTCACGTGGCTGTACCTCCTCCGCAGGGCGGATCGCCGGCGCGCGACCAGGCGCGGTGGAGGGCCCGTCAAGGGGTGCGGGCTCGGCGAGCGGCCCACCGCGGGTCGGCGGTGGCACGAGGAAATCGAGGTGGATCTCCGGTTCGTCACCCGGATACCAGTTCCGGTGTCCGGCGCCCGCCGGAATCACCACGGCCGTATCGGCCCCCACGGTGTACTCGGTGGACTCGAGTTCGAGCTGCATCGATCCGGACAGGATGTAGTACACCTGATCACTCGCCGGATGTCGGTGGCGCTGAAAGCCTTCGCCATGTGCGGGGGCCCGGCATCCGACCACCAGGCAGCTCTCGAGATCGGCCAGCACCTGGTAGTCGAAGACGTCCTGATCGAGACCGCTTGGGTCGAAATGTCTTAAGTAGTCCATGCTTCAGTGCTCTTTCATGAAGTCGGGAAGTCGTGTGCCGACCCCGAAAATGGGGTGTGTCAGCGGGCTGTCGTCGCGGCTGTCGCCCTACCGAGTAAGCGGTGCAGTTCGTCTCGAAGGCGAACGCCCTCGTCGGCCTGCGGCACAGCGGATTTCGCAAGGATGTGGCCGTCGGGCCGGATCAGCAGCGCGCCACCGCCGGCGAGGCCGGTGAGTTCGTTCCACCAGCGGTCGGCCGGGTCATCCGGCGCGACGGCGACCACCCGTGCGGGTACGCCGGCCTCGGTGAGCAATGCCGACCAGGCATCTGCGTGTTCGGGTTCGACCAGCAGCGTGAACGCATCGACTCCGATCACATCGCGCAGAGCGCGTGAACCGGACGCGGTGCGGACGGGGACATGGGGCACATGGTCGCCGACCTCTGCCGTGGGTTCGTGGCCCACCGTATCGATCGTGCGGTCGGGCACATCGCCGAAGCGGTAGCCGAGTTGCAGACCGACCGTGCTGACGGCCGGCCACTGGCGCCCGATGATTGCCTGCATCTGCTCGTCATCGCGATGCACGGCCTGCTGTGCGATCACCTCGAAGATCGCGGTGACGTCGTGCAGATTCGACAGACTCTGCGTGCAGTTGCGTTGCCCGACAGGTCGCCGTTCGGCGTCGTAGCTGTCGAGCAAGCTCACGTCTGCCCATCCGCGAAGGACCGCGGCCAGCTTCCACGCGACGTTGCTCGCGTCGCCCACTCCGGTGTTCAGGCCGAGTCCGCCCGACGGCGGGAAACGGTGAGCGGAGTCGCCGGCGAGGAAGAAGCGTCCGCTCCGGTAGGTCTCGGCGACCTCGGCGGTCACCGTCCAGGGCAGCACACTCTTGATCTCGAACTCGGCCTCGGTGCCCAATGCGGCCCGGATGATTTGTGCCGCAGCATCTTCGGGAGCGTCGTCGGGCAGCGGTGGTCCGATGAACGCCCATGTGGAGGCGGGATCGTAGGCGAGCAGAGTGCCGACGGCGCCGGGATTGGCGATCCAGTACATCATGCCCGGCCGGTCGCCGATGAGATCGGTCAGATCGGCCTCGAAATGGATTGTGCTGCGTGCGGCCGGTGGCGGCGGCCCCTGCATCGGAATGCCGAGGGCATTGCGCACAGCGCTTCCTGCGCCGTCCGCGGCCACCACGTACTCGGAGCGGATCTCGTAGGTTTCCTCGCCGGTCTCGACGATCGACACCACCTCGTCATCGGTGCGATCCTCGTACCCCGCCCATCGATGGCCGAGACGGAGGTCGCAGCGATCGTCGCCATCGGCCTTGTCGCGCAGGATGCCCTCGAGCAGCGGCTGCGCGAGATTGATCCGATGCGCGAACTGTCCTCGCTCACAGCCGGGTTCGTATGGCAGAGACCCATAGGCCTCGCCGGCGAGCGCAGAGACGTACCAGGACCGCTCGGAAGCGGCGCGGGGTGGGGCGGCGGATTCGATCTCCTCGACCGGAATCCCTGCGGAGGAGAAGATCTCCAGGGTGCGGGGGCTCAACATGTGCGCCTTGGGCGCTTCCATCAGCGTGGCACGGCGGTCGATGATGATCGAGTCGACGCCGGCTCGGGCGAGCAACAACGCGGTCGTGGTGCCGATCGGCCCCGCGCCGACGATCAGCACCGACGTCGATTCGGATCGTCGGGTCGGAGGTGTCGTGTTCATGTGTGTCTTCCTTGTCGGCCGGTGAAGCGGGTGGTTGCGAGCCGTTCAGACGGCGGGCTCGACGTCGGTTGATCCGTCTTCGCCACCTGGTGTGAGAAGACGTCGGGTGGTGGTGGCGATGTGTGCGCGCAGGCGATCGACCGCGAGATCGGTGTCGTGGGCGACCGCGGCTTCGCAGATCAGCCGATGCTCCTCGGCCACATCCCGCCCGAGCCATGACGCGGGCTGGGACCAGGCGCGGAACATCTCACCGCGGTCGCGCAACGATGTCGATTCATCTCGCAGGTAGGGATTGGGACACGCGGCGACGAGTGCGCTGTGGAAGCGCAGGTGAATCCGAGCCCATTCGGGTGACGGATGTCCGTCGACGGTCATCGGCGCCTTGCTGAGCAGGTAGTGCGCGCCGACGACCTCGGCCTCCCACTCGCTGTCCCCGTGCGTCACGGACTGCCGGAGGGCCTCGAGTTCCACCAGGAGTCGGAACTCGGTCAGGTGGGCCAGCTCCGTCGGGTCGAGCTCGACGACCCGGAAACCGAGTTGTGCCCGTGACTCCACGAAGCCCTCGGCCACGAGTCGAGGCAATGCCTCGCGGAGCACCCCGGTGCTGAAGTCGAAGCGCTGGGAGAGTTCCGCGAGGCGCAGCCGCTCTCCGGGTGCGAACTCGCCGCGCACGATCGCACTTCGCACGATCTCGTAGGCGAGATCACTATTCGTCTGCGCTGCCATGCGACTCACACTACAGAAGAAAAATCGCAATGCAACCAGAAAATCGATATTTTGGCTCGATGTAGATAATGAGTGCCCTCTGCGGCGTGACATCCAGATGCCCCAGGCGCATGACAAAAAGGCCGAGTGGGCGCTGAAATTCAGCGCCCACTCGACCTTTGTCGAGCGAGTTGGGTGGTGCCTAGAGGATCGTCAGCATCTCGTTGTAGGTCGGCAACGGCCAGAGGTCGTCGGCGACAACACCTTCGAGCTTGTCGGCGATGGTGCGGACATCCGTCATCGCGGGGATGAGGGACTTCAGGGCGTACTCGGACTCGGCCTCGACGGTGTCGCCTTCGTAGCCGTCGACGGCCTCCTCGAGGGTGAGCATCGCGGCGTAGAGATCCTTGATGCTCTTGGTCAACGACATCAGGACCGGATGATCGGTCTCGACACCGGCGGCGCGCAGGCTCGCGACGGTGCTGGCCAGCTCACCCTGGTACCGGTTGGCGGCGGGGAGGATCAGGGTCTTGGCGATCTCGAGGGTCTCTTTCGCCTCGACGAGCAAGGTGTGCGCGTAGTACTCGAGCACGACGTCCTTGCGGGCCTCGAGTTCCCGGTGACTCAGGATGCCGTACTTGCTGAGCACCTCCTTGATCTCCGGGTCGTCGTACTGGGCCATCGCGTCGACGGTGGTGCGCAGATTGAGCAGTCCGCGCGCGGCTGCCTCCTCCTGCCACTCGTCGGAGTAGCCGTTGCCGTTGAAGACGACCTTGCCGTGCTCGACGATGATCGCCTCGAGGACCTTCTGCACCGCGGCGTCGAAGTCGGTGCCACCGGAGATCTCTTTCTCCAAGAAGGTGGCGACATAGTCGAGCGAGTCGGCGAGCATGGCGTTGATCGCGACCATCGGATCGGCGATCGACTGGTTCGAGCCCGGGGCCCGGAACTCGAAACGGTTGCCGGTGAACGCGAACGGGCTCGTCCGGTTGCGGTCACCGGCATCGGCCTTCAGCGGCGGCAGGGTGTCGACGCCCAACTCGAGCACACCGGTTTCCTTGCTGGACTTCGCGCCACCCTTGGCGATCTGGTCGAACACGTCCATCAGCTGCTCGCCGAGGAAGATCGAGATGATCGCGGGCGGTGCCTCGTTCGCACCGAGCCGGTGATCGTTCGACGCCGAGGCGATCGACGCGCGCAGCAGACCACCGAACTTGTGCACACCGCGGATGATGGCCGCGCAGAACACCAGGAACTGCTCGTTCTCGTGCGGGGTGTCGCCCGGGTTGAGCAGGTTGCCCTGGTTGCCGTTGCCGAGGGAGAAGTTGACGTGCTTGCCCGAACCGTTGACGCCGGCGAAGGGCTTCTCGTGCAGCAGACAGACCATGCCGTAGCGCTCGGCAACCTTCTTCATCGTGGTCATCATCAGCTGCTGATGGTCGTGCGCCAAGTTGGACTTCTCGAAGATCGGGGCGAGCTCGAACTGTCCGGGCGCGACCTCGTTGTGCCGGGTCTTGGCCGGGATGCCCTGCTTGAACAGCTCGCGGTCGAGTTCGATCATGAAGGCGAGCACCCGATCCGGGATCGCGCCGAAGTAGTGGTCGTCGAACTCCTGCCCCTTGGACGGCTTGGCGCCGAACAGGGTGCGGCTGGTGGTCATCAGGTCAGGGCGGGCGAAGTAGAAGTGGCGGTCGATGAGGAAGTACTCCTGCTCGGCGCCGGCATAGGACACCACGGTGTCGATGTCGGCGTGCCCGAACAGCTTCAGCACGCGCATCGCCTGCTTGCTCATCGCCTGCTGGCTGCGCAGCAGCGGCGTCTTCTTGTCCAGCGCCTCGCCGGTCCACGAGATGAAGATCGTGGGGATGCACAGGGTGTTCCCGTTCGGGTTCTCCAGGATGTAGGCGGGGCTGGTCACGTCCCACCCGGTGTATCCGCGGGCTTCGAAGGTGCCGCGCAGGCCACCGTTGGGGAAGCTCGACGCGTCGGGTTCGCCCTGCAGCAGCGTCTTCCCGGCGAACTCCGCCAGCGATGCGCCGGAACCGTCGGGTTCCAGGAACGAATCGTGCTTCTCCGCGGTGAAGCCCGTGAGCGGGTAGAAGACGTGTGCGTAGTGCGACGCACCCATCTCGATGGCCCAGTCCTTCATCGCGGAGGCGACATAGTCGGCGAGCGTCGGATCGAGCGGCGCGCCCTTGTCGATGGTGGCCGCGACCGCCTTGAACACGTGCTTCGGAAGACGCTGCTTCATCACGCCCAGTGTGAAGACGTTGCGGCCGAAGGTGTCTGCCAACGGTTCGGGGAAGCCGTCGGTTTCCACCGAATAGGTCGTCACGGCCTCGATGGCTTGACGGCGGGACATGCTGCCACTCATTGGTTCTCCTGGGTTCGCGTGGTCGATCAAGCGATACGACGCTATGAGTGATACGTGCCCGTGCCGTTTCGCCCGTGTCACGGGCGTGCTAACAGGTGTCGCTCAGATCAATTCTGTGGAGGTCGCCGCGGGGGATGGTGAGGGCGGCGATGCCGCACCCGACGACCTGCGTTCGGTGTCTGCGGGTCGGCGGAGGGTGTCGCCTCCGCGGCAGGGATAGTGGAGTGCATGGAACTCACCGATGTGATGCGCGCCACCTTCGCGGCTCGAGAGTTCACCGACGACCCGCTGCCCGACGAAGAGCTCTACCGCATCCTCGACAACGCGAGGTTCGCGCCAAGCGGGGGCAATCGGCAGGGTGCGCACGTCGTCGTCGTACGCGACGACGCGACCAAGCAACGCATCGCCGAACTGGGCGAGCCGTGCGTGCGGCGCTATGTCGCGCAGCGTAATGCGGGAGAGAAGCCGTGGAATCCGGTGCACCCGACGGCGGTGCCGCAAGAGGTCATCGACGCCACCGAGGTGCCGGCCAGCTTTGTCGAACCGATCCGGACGGCCCCCGTGGTGCTGGTGGTCAGCGTCGATCTCGCAGTGGTCGCGGCCGTAGACCAGGATCTCGAGCGGGTCGGGGTGGTCAGCGGTGCGTCGGTCTATCCGCTGGTGTGGAACATTCTGCTCGGCGCGCGGGAGGCCGGGTTCGGGGGAACGTTCACCACGATGGCGGTGCCGCAGGAATCCGAGGTGCGCAAGCTTCTCGAACTGCCGGCCACCCACGCGCTCGCCGCGGTCATCCCGATGGGGAAACCGGTGCGCCAGCTGACCAAATTGCGCAGGCAGCCGGTCGAGGAGTTCGTGACCGTCGGTACGTTCTCCGGCCCTGCGTTCGAGGTCTGAACAGGGGAGAACTGGGTAAGGTCGGGTACACGACAGAGGGGGAGACATGGCGAAGGTTCAGCACAAAGCGGTCGTCGATGCGCCGCGTGATATCGCGTTCGGATACGTCAACGAGTATCCGAACGTCCCGAGGTTCATGTTCGGGATCTCGAGATTCGACCCCATGACCCAGCACACGGAGGGACTGGGGTCGCGGTTCTCGGCCGAGATGGTCATCGGACCCAAGTCGCTCAAGGCGGTCGTCGAGACAACCGTGTGGGTCGAGAACGAACGAATCCACCTCGACGCGGTCGACGGTTTCGCCGCCAGCACCCGCTGGTGCTTCGCCGACGTGGATGGTGGCACCGAGATCGACGTCGAGTTCGACTACAAGCTTCCGGGCGGTCTGGCCGGCCGTGCTCTGGGTGTGCTCCTCGAACCGTTTGTGGGACAAGCGATCAGGCACACCGAGCACAACCTTTCCACGCAGATCAGAGCGCTGACCTGAGCAGAGCGGTCACTTCTCGGAGGAAGTGTCGGTCGAACCGCAGGTGCAGTTGCTGCCGCAGGTGCAGCTCTCACCGCAGGTACAGTTCGGATTGTCGCAACCGGGGGTGACATGTGGATACATCATGTGTCGATTGTAGGTCGCAGCGCGACGGTGATCACCCGACCTGAGCGCGGAGCATGCGCAGGAAATCCTCCACCATCGGTTCGGGGTCCTGCCCCACCGCGCGCAGGACGCCAACCGGTTCTTCGGTGCCCGCCGTCGACACCGGCAGGCGGGTCAGGGCGCGGCGCGCGACATCGTCGGCGATCGTGCGTTCCGGGATCACCCATACCGCGTCCGACGTCAACGTCACCTGTCGTGCCACGGACACCGAAAGGGTCTCGAGTCGGCCGTGCGGGATGTCGAGGCCGTTGTCCCGGAACAGTGCTTCAGCGTGTGCGCGCGGCACCGTGGAGGCCGGGGACACGATCATCGGGTGGGCGATCACCGACGTCATGGCGACGGTGCTCTTCGTCGCAAGCGGGTGTTCGGTGCGCACGGCCAGCGCCAATGATTCGGCATAGAGGAGTTCGAAGGTCAGCCCGCCACGGGTGCCCACGGCCTGCGGATCGGGGATACGCCCGACGACGCAATGGTGGTCGCCGGACAGCAGCGCCTGGCAGAGGGCGGCGTTGGTGTCGGTGACGACGATGACGTCGGTGTCGGGATGGGTGCGGCGGAACTCGCTCAACGCGCCCGGCAGGATGCCGGTGGCCACCGTCGGCAGCGCGCCGACGCGCAGGGTCGCCCGCGGGGTGACGCCGCCGGCGAGCAGTTGCGCGGACGCATCGAGCTGCGCCAGCGCGTCGGACACCTCGAGCGCGTGGCGGAAGAACTGCTCGCCCGCACTGGTCAGGGTGGCGCCGTGCCGGCCCCGGTCGAAGAGGCGTGCGCCGACGAGCACGTCCAGTTCGGACAGGGTCTTGGAGACGGCCGGTTGGGTCAGGTGGAGTTCGTCGGCGGCGCGTCCGATGTGTCGGTGGCGTGCGACGGCCAGGAAACAGGTGACATGCCGGAGCTTGAGGTTGTCCAGGAGCCGCGATTGCATGAGAAAAAGTTATGGAAAAACCGATGAGACGTCAATATACATAACCTGGAATCGCCAATACTCTGTGTGTCAGCCCACAGTTTGGAGGACGACATGACAGTCGACAACACCACCTTGATCACCCCGAGAACGGTCGGGTTCGGCCCGGTGACCCGCCGGGTCTCGGAGGTGCATCCGCCGGCATACACACCCGGATACAAGACGAGCGTGCTGCGCTCACCCAAGAACGCGCTGATCTCCACGGCCCCCACGCTCTCGGAGATCACCGGTCCGGTGTTCGGCGACAACGAACTCGGTGAGCTCGACAACGATCTGATCCTCAACTACTCCAAGAACGGCCTGCCGATCGGCGAGCGCATGGTCATCCACGGCTATGTGCGCGACGAGTTCGGCAACCCGGTGTCCGGGGCGCTGGTCGAGGCGTGGCAGGCCAACGCCGGCGGACGCTATCGCCACAAGAAGGACCAGTACCTCGCACCGATCGACCCGAACTTCGGTGGATGCGGCCGGATGGTCACCGATGCCAACGGCTACTACATGTTCCGCACCATCAAGCCGGGACCGTACCCGTGGAAGAACCGCCACAACGAATGGCGTCCCGCCCACATCCATTTCTCCGTCAACGGCGATGCGTGGGCGCAGCGACTGATCACCCAGATGTATTTCGAGGGTGACCCGTTGATCGACCGCTGCCCGATCGTGGCCACCATCCCGACCCGCGAGCAGGTGCAGGGCCTGATCGCCCGTGAGGACGTGGCGAACTTCATCGGCATGGATTCACGCACCTACCGTTTCGACATCACGCTGCGCGGTCGCGCGGCAACCTTCTTCGAAGATCACATCCCGGGAGCCCGCCGATGACCTCGCAATTCACCCAGCAGCAGTCCTTCGCCCCCACGCCGGGTTTCGACTTCCAGCCGGTCTCCTATGCGCCGGCCGCGCAGTTCAACAAGCCACAGAACTTCCCTGAGACGGCGTCGCAGACCGGTGGGCCCTACGTGCACATCGGGCTCGCGCCGAAGCAGGCCGGATTCGACATCTTCGAGAACAACTTCGACAACGTGCTCGTCACCGACGAGACGCGTGGCGAGCGAATCACCCTTGAGGGCAGGATATTCGACGGTAGCGGTACCCTCGTCCGGGACGGTCTCATCGAGATCTGGCAGGCCAACGCGGACGGCAAGTACTCGCATCCGGCCGACGGTCAGGATCGTCAGCTCGACCCGACCTTCCGCGGATGGGGGCGCACCGGCGCCGACTTCGACTCGGGCGTCTGGTCATTCGAGACCGTCAAGCCGGGAGCCGTTGCGGGACAGGGTGGGCCGCAGGCGCCGCACATCCTGATGATCGTGTTCGCCCGCGGCATCAACATCGGCCTGAACACCCGTATCTACTTCGACGACGAGGCCGAGGCCAACGCCACCGATCAGGTGCTCAACGCCATCGAGTGGGAGGTTCGTCGGGACACGTTGATCGCCAAGCGTTCCGAGCGGGACGGAAAGGTCGTCTACACCTTCGACGTGCGCATCCAGGACACGCCGGATGGTGGCAAGGAGACGGTGTTCTTCGACGTGTGAGCGAACGAGCGGGCCGGGGGAGCGTCAATGAGCGTGATGCCCGGCCCGCTGTCGTCGTGCGTCATGTCCGGGGCGCCGCCCATCATCCGGGACGTTGCCGATCGAGCACACGAAGCTGGCGATCGCGATGATCGGACCGATGATCGGCCCCCATACCACCGACAGCGCGGCGTGATCGTCGAGAAACAGGCTCTGCCAGAACGAGTCCGGTACCCAGGCGGCCAACGTGCACTGCCCGAATCGCTCATGCACGGCGGATAACCTGAACTTCATGCACCACTTCGTCGGCCAAGGACGCTGTGGCGGCGAGGAGGAGACTGCCACAGTCGAGGATGACGTCAGCATCGCTGAGGTCATGACGGAGCGTGTGGAGCAACCGCTGCGCTCTGTCGCGTGAGCCTGCGAGTGCACGGCGTCGAAGGGCAAGGTCGAATTCACCTCGGTAGGCACATTGCCAGATCGACACCCGACTGCCGTAGACTCCACACGTCGGCAACCACGCGCAGGTGATCGCCGACAGGGCTGGTATGGAGAGAACCCCGGGTAGAAGCCTCGCGTAGGGTAAGCGGCGGGAACTTCTCCATCACTTCACCCAGTCCCCGCTCTCGTAGCTCAGGGGATAGAGCACGGCTCTCCTAAAGCCGGTGTCGCAGGTTCGAATCCTGCCGGGAGCACAAGCAATACCGCGAGTAGGCGGTGATGAGGCAGAATGCGCCTCGGCTCAGGGTGTCGATTGCGAAGTTCACAATCGGCCCCCGAGCATCCCGTTCCACACCGGTTCGCGACGCCCCGGGTGTGTGATCACGGCGGTCACCCAAACGTAGCCCCGACGGTTGGCATGACCACGAAGAAGGGCTCTGTCCACTCGTCGTGAGTTGTGCCATCGATCTGCATTCGCCACTGATAGCCCTTGCCTGCGGTGAGTGGCAGGCCCGATCCGAAGTGCATCACGAACTGAACGCGTGGCCGTACTGCGGAGTGTGGAATCACCAGACCGGTAGGGATATTCGCCCGTAGCGGCTCCGCGGCTCCAACTCGCAGGAATTGCGGTTGCGTCCGCGGCGGACCGGGCACGTCGACGAGGACGCCGTCGTCCCCCTCGAGCCACAGTTCGACCGCCGGGGACTCGCCCGTGTATTGGGGATCGAAGCTCGCTGAGGCGATCACGCCCATCGGTGCGGTGTGGCCCGTGGCCGCATTCAGCGGGAAGTAGGTCGCACCTCCGCCGATCATGTTTAGTTTCTGGGCCCCGTCCACTGCTGCGTAGTCGGCAAGCATGATCCGCACGTGCGCTGAATCAGCCGCAGCGCTCATGCAGCACCGGGCGTCAGGGAGGCGAGTGGGCTTATCGGCTCTACGATCCCGGACTGAACTCTTTCCACCAAGTCGCCGGGCGAAAGTCGTTCCGCTGGAGCCAACTCGGACCAGTTGACCGCCAGGTAAATCAGCTGATCGGAATCGTCGACCCTGGTGACCGTGGCAAAGCCAACGACGTCGGTCTCCTCGACCGTGACGATCACTCTGTCGCCCTCGGCTGGGCGCGGGCCACGGATATCCTCGAAGCCAGAGAAGGTTTCATTACCCGCGACACGTACGTTCGGGTCGATGGCAACCTGTGTTGTCACTATTGCTCACCTTCTTTCCAGCTCGAATGCTTCGATGAAGCGCTCGGCATCCTCGAAAGTCGGCTCCGCCGCGCTTAGAACGACAGAGTAATGCTCCTTTGGCTCGTCGGGGTAGTCATCCTTCTCGAACGTGAAGCCACGGTCCAGTAGTTCCCGGGCCGACGTGCACACCCAGTACTTGGGGTTTCGCGCCGCATCCAGTCCCCCCAGTTCAGCTGCTTCGAGCAGCCTCGCCACAACTTCACCTCGCGACTCACCAGGGCGGGGTGCGGATACCCATACAGAAGCCGTGTGGTGCCCCTTCCCGCCAGAGCGTCTCGCATCCAACCGAGCGCGTCTGAGCACACCTTCGGGAGAGTTCGGACTGAACCGAACGACAATCGCGTCGTGGGGGACTTCGCACACCTACTGCTCTCCTAGGTCGCCGAGAGCCTCACCCTACAGCGACGTTCCGTCACATCTTCGGTGTTGCTGCCCCGGAGAATCGATTCGTTTGGTGCTGTCGCCGACGGCGAGCGCGGGATGGTCTTCCTTCGCCATTTCCCCGGCGTGGCCGTGCTTGTCAAGACTCTGATGGACACGATTGAGTACCACTTGGCGGATTCGCGTATGTCCGGGTACGCCATTCGGGCAGATTGAACCGTTGGGCGGGGACACCGCCGATCCAACACACGACAGGTCGAGGTGGGATGACTACTTCAGCGACACGACGACGTTTCCGGGCCACCGGTCTGGCCTGCGGCTTCACCGCCGCAGCAGGTACCACACTGGCGGCGGCGCCACTCGCATCAGCGGACCCGAGGCTCTCGAATATCGCGGCCGGCGATGCGAGCGGCTTCGGCTGGTGGTGGCTGATCATCCCACTGTTGCTCATCTTTGCCGGCATCCTGTTCGCGTGGCTGCTGCGTCAGCGCAAGCCCAAGATCAGCCCGACAGAACAACATCTGAGTCAACCCGTGGTGCCGAGCGAGCCGGCGACCCCGGATACAGACCTGAAAACGACCACCACGGGAACCGCGGCAGCTGCGGCCGCCGGCGCAGCCGCGGCGGGTGCCGCCATGAAGTCGCGTGGCGGCGGCGACGCACCCGAGGCCGAGTCCGGCGCCCCCGAGGCCGAACCCGGCGGAGCCGCCGGACCGGCGACGTCGACCGAGCAGAGCCCGGCATCCGACGACGCGGTGCCGCAACTGGATGCGAACGCCGTCGCGGCCACCGAGTCCGTCCAGCCGGTTGCGGATTCCACTCAGCCGGCACCGGCAGATGCGGTCGACGCGCCGGTGGCCGCACCGACGCCCGATGAGAGCGCGCCGCCGGTGGGGGTCGGCAGAGGCGACGGCGTCGGCCACTATCTCAAGGATGGTGCCGCGACACCCGTGCCGATCGGTGCGCACCTCCCGGTACCCGACAGCGATCGGGCTCCCGAGGGTTACCCGATCAAGGGCATCGCGAACGCCGGCGTCTACCTCACGCCGGACCTGGACTCGTATCACCAGACCGCTGCCGATCTGTGGTTCGCCACCGAATCCGCGGCAGAGTCCGGTGGTTTCCGACGGGCCGAGGCCTGACGCACGCGGGGCCACTTCGTCGGCGACGACCACGCCCATAGTGTGTCGGCCGCGCACGCTACGGTGTGTTCGTGAGTGCAACGGCAGCGAGTGCGCCCAAGGTCGTCCTGGTCACCGGCGCGTCGAGCGGTATCGGAGCCGAGGTCGCGCGGCAGTTCGCCAACCGCGGACACACGGTCTACGGCACCAGCCGACACCCCGACACGATCACCGACCCGGTGGCCGCGGTGCACTACGTGCGGCTCGACAACCCCGACTACGCCAGTGCGGCCGAGTGTGTCGAGACGGTCGGTCCGATCGACATCCTGGTCAACAACGCCGGACAGAGCCAGGCGGGTGCATTCGAGGACACGCCGATGAAGGCCACCGAAGATCTGTTCGCCACCAACGTGTTCGGGCCCATCGCGCTGACCAAGGCGGTGCTGCCCGGGATGCGGGAACGTCGTCGCGGCACGATCGTGATGGTCGGGTCGATGCTCGCCAGCTTCCCCGTCGCTTTCCGGTCCGATTACGCCGCAACCAAATCCGCGCTCAAGGCCTACGCGCTGACCACCCGCCGCGAGGTGGCTCCCTACGGCATCCGGGTGATCGCAGTGGAGCCCGGCACGATCGCCACCGGCATCGGGGACCGGCGCAACGTGTACATCGGTGACGATTCGCCCTACCGCGCCGAATACGAGACCCTGGCCGCGGCCACCCGGCGCAACGAGGACGAGGGGATCGACGCCGCCACGATGGCCCGGGTGATCGTCGACGCGGCGCTCGCCGAGCATCCGAAACCCTTCTACGCCAAGGGGAATCAGGCGGGTGTGGTGTTCCTGCTGCGTCGGCTCGCGCCCCGGCAGGTGATCCTCGACATGGTCGCCCGCAAGCACGGACTGCGCAAGGTCAAGGTCTGAACGCTCGTGCGAATCACCCTGCGCGTCATCGGAATCGGCCCCGGAAACCCGCGGCAGATCACCGTCGAGGCGATCGACGCGATGGCCGGCGTCGACGTATTCCTGATGTTGGACAAGGGAACCGGCAAACAGTCACTGGGGGATGCGCGGCGGGAGATCCTCGCGCGGTACGCGGGGCCTGACCACCGCGTCGTCGAGATCGCCGATCCGCCCCGAGACCGGCATCCCGCCGACTACGACGCGGAGGTCCGCCGATGGCACGCCGCCCGCGCCATCGTGTTCGCCGACGTGTTGCGCGCCGAGGTGCCCGACCGTGGAGTGGCCGCGTTCCTTGTCTGGGGTGATCCGGCGCTCTACGACAGCACGCTGAGGATCGTCGACGACCTCGTCGCACACACCGATCTCGACATCACCGTCGAGGTGATCCCGGGCGTCACCAGCGCCGCGGCCCTGACCGCCGCGCACCGGATCCCGGCCAATCGCATCGGCGAATCCATCCACATCACCACCGGGCGTCGGCTGGCGGACACCCCTCCCGGTGCCGACGGAAATCAGATCGTCATGCTCGACGGCGACCTCGCGTTCCGGCGGACCGCCGATCCGGACGATCACATCTGGTGGGGCGCCTACGTCGGTACCGACGACGAGATCCTCATCTCCGGGACGGTCGCGGAGGTCGGCGACCAGATCGCCGCGGCGCGCGCCGCCGCACGTGACCGGATCGGCTGGATCATGGACATCTACCTGCTGCGCAAAGCTCATTGATCAGCAGAGGCGTTGTGCCGCTAGCGGTCTTGATGCGTTCGTCGCCATCGCTCCTCAATTACTCGACCAACGAAGACTGCGCGCTGAGCTGTCACCACACGTCGGCCAGCGCCGCCATCGTCTCGTCGCGAATCTCCTTGCGGCAGATCACGAAATCGGGCATGTACGGCTGCGGCTGGTTGTAGACGATGGGTGAACCGTCAAGCCTGCTGCAGTGCAGACCGGCGGCGAGCGCGACACCGACCGGGGCGCAGTTGTCCCATTCGTACTGTCCGCCGGCGTGCACGTAGGCGTCGACGTCGCCACGGACCACGGCCATCGCCTTCGCCCCGGCCGACCCGATGGCGATCATGTTCAACGAGAGCCGTCGAGACACCCATGCACTCTCATACGACCCGCCATAGCGGGATGCCGCCATCCGTCGCGTGAGCTCACCGGTCGGCGGCTTCACGGTGTCGGCGCGGAACACCTCGCCGAGGGCGGGCAGCGCGACGGCGGCCGCGGTGACCTCGCCACCCTCGGTGAGTGCCACGTGCACCGCCCAATCGGCGGTTCCGTTCGCGAACTCGCGGGTGCCGTCGAGCGGGTCGATGATCCACACGCGGTCGGCCGACGCGCGGTCGCCGACATCGTCGGCCTCCTCGGAGAGCACCGCGTCGTGCGGCCGGTGCCGATGCAGCACGTTCGCGATCCACGCCTGTGCCATCGCATCGCCGACATCGCCGAGGTGACGTCCGGTCAGCAGGTCGCCGTGGCGGACGCCGAGCAGGATCTCTCCGGCACCGGTGGCCATGTGGGCCGCCAGGTCGGCGTCGGAAAGACGGGAGATCATCCCCCTACTAGAGCACACTGGAGGTATGCCTGAGCTTCCTGAGGTGGCGGCGATCGCGGACTACGTCGACTCACGCGCGGTCGGATTCCCGATCCGCCGCGTCGACATCGCCTCGCTGTCGGTGCTCAAGACCGCGGACCCGCCGTACTCCGCACTGACCGGACGCATCGTCGAATCGGTCGGCCGGATCGGCAAATACCTCGTCATCCACACCATTCCCGGCTCTGACACCGACCCCGAATCGTCGATCGATCTCGTCATCCACCTGTCGCGCGCCGGGTGGCTGCGATGGAGCGACCAGCTCTCGCCGACGCCACCGCGGCCCGGCGGGAAGAGCCCCATCGCCATCCGGGTGCACTGCGGAATGCCTGGTGAGGGCTTTGACGTCACCGAGGCCGGGACGCAGAAAAGGCTTGCCGTGTGGATCGTTCGCGATGCGGCCGAGGTCGACAAGATCGCGACGTTGGGGCCGGACGTGCTGTCGATGTCGCGGGGCGACCTCGGGGAGATCCTGTCGCAGACCACCGGACGGATCAAGAATGTCCTCACCGATCAGCGGGTGCTCGCCGGGATCGGCAACGCCTACTCCGACGAGATCTTGCACACCGCGAAACTCTCGCCGTTCGCATCGGCGAAGTCGCTGACCGGCGACCAACTCGACACCCTCTACGACGCGATCCGATCGGTGCTCAGCGACGCTACCGGGAGGCTGGAGGGCCAGGCGGTGGCGAAACTCAAGTCGGAGAAGCGCACCGGTCTTCGGGTACACGCACGGACCGGGCTGCCGTGCCCGGTGTGCGGCGACACCGTCCGGGAGGTCTCGTTCGCCGACCGTTCCTTCCAATACTGTCCGACCTGCCAGACCGGCGGGAAGGTGCTCGCCGACCGGCGGATGTCGCGCCTGCTGAAGTGACACCGTGGCAGCCTCCTGACCAGCGGAAACCGGTGTGGAACTCGGCCGGGGCGTAGGGTCGACTCAGGGTCGGGATGGGCGAGACATGTGCTTTCATGAGGGCTCTTGGTGCCTGTGCACCTCGGGCTCACCGGGAGCCGCAGAGTGAGGTGCGGTGTGCGAGTACTGGTGGTGGATGACGACGTGCGCGGGGCGGAGACGGTGCGTCGCGTCCTCGAGAGCGACGGGTGGAGTGTCGTCGTCGCCGGAGACGGCACCGACGGGCTGTGGCGCGCGACGGAGGAAGAGTTCGACGCCGTTGTTCTCGACATCATGTTGCCCGGACTGAACGGTTTTCGGGTCGTACAGGAGATGCGGGCGCGCGCGGTCTGGACGCCGGTGTTGATGCTCAGTGCCAAGGACGGGGAGTACGACCAGGCCGAGGCATTGGACTACGGCGCCGACGACTATCTGGTCAAGCCGTTCTCGGTGGTCGTGCTCAAGGCGCATCTGCGCGCCTTGCTGCGGCGCGGTGTGCGTGAACGTCCCGCGGTGCTGGTTGCGGGAAGCCTGACACTGGACCCGGCGGAACACAGCGTGGCACGGGGCGACACACCGGTGAGCCTGACACCACGCGAGTTCGCGCTCCTGGAGTTCCTGATCCGGAACAAGGGCACCGTCGTATCCAAAAGCCTCATCCTGAAGGCCATTTGGGACGAGAACTACGACGGCGACGAGAACATCGTCGAGGTCTACATTCGCTATCTGCGCAAGCGTATCGACGATCCGTTCGGGCTGCGGTCGATCGAAACGGTCCGCGGCGCCGGCTACCGACTCTGCGAGGTCTGAGTTTTCTGGAGCGGTTCGCCGACGGGGGCCGCCGGTGGTCTGATGTCGTTGTGCTGCACCGTATCCGGGGCGGCATCGACGGGCGATGGGAGGGGCATGGTCAGGGTCACCGCAGCCCCGCCGGTGTCGCTCTCGCCGACGCTGACCGAACCACCGTGCGCGGCAACGATTTCCGCCACGATCGCGAGGCCAAGTCCGGCGCCGGTCTGACTTCGACGATCGACGTCGAGTCGCGCGAACCGGCGGAAGACCACCTCACGATCCTCGAGCGGAATTCCCGGGCCGTCGTCGGAGACGGTGACGCTCGCATTCCCACCGGTGACCTGCATCGTCACCGTCACCGTCGAGGAGGCATGGCGAACCGCGTTGTCGATCAGATTGCGCAATGCCCGTGCGACCTTGTCGCGGTCGGCGCACAGGCGAACAGGAATGACGTGCGCGCGGATTCGCGCGACGCCGAGGGACCGGACACGGAGGACCTCGGTGCTGACGATGTCGTCGAGGTCGACGTCCTCCACGTTGAGGATGAGTCCCTTTTCATCGGCGCGGGCCAGCATGAGCAGGTCATCGATCATGACCTGCATGCGACGGGCTTCGGGGAGCAGAATCGTGCGGACGGTGTCGAGGTCGACCGGGGAGTCGGTGTCGTCGGCGAGGTCGAGAATGCCGACGATGGTCGTCAGGGGGCTGCGGACCTCGTGCGATGCGTCCGCGACGAAGCGCAACTGGGCATCCCGGCTGCGCTCCAGGCGGCCGAGCATGTCGTTCATCGTGGTCGCCAGCGTGTGGATCTCATCCTCGGTCTGCGGGACCGACACGCGCTGTTCGAGTTCGGTCGCAGTGATCTCGTCGACCTGCTTCGTGATTCGCGACACCGGCCGCAGCGACAACCCGACGAGGAGGTAGACCGCACCCGCGGCGATCGCGACGAGGATCGGAATTTCCGCCAGCAGAATGGCACCGGTCATCCACTCGCTGTGCCGGATGCCGCTCGCGCGATCGAGAGCGAGGACGGTGTAGTAGGTGTCCTGGTGTTCGGCGCCGACAGCGGTGGCACAGAACACGCCGGCATAACCGGGGATTCGCACGTTGTCGAAGTAGCTGTAGCTCTGTGGCGCCTGATGGGCAGCGATGATCGGCGTCGTCGGTGCACCCGGCGACCGGGCGACCACCGTGCCGCCGGCATCGATCACCTGTATCAGGTCGACTCCCGCCCCGGGGGCCAGGTCATCCGGATCGACGCCCTTGATCCCGTGGCGATCGATAGCCGTCGCGATCTGGTAGGCCTGTCTGCCCGTCGACCGGTACATCGCGTCGTTGTTGGCCCGATGGAGCATGAACAGCATCATGATCGCGCCGACCACCAGCGCCACCGTCACGACGGCCGTGGCGATGAGCGTCGCGGTGACGCGGACGCTGCCGCGCGGACGCCCGATGTGTCGCAATTTCTTTCCTACCGCCATGCTTTGAACAACTCGTCCGGGGTGACCTCTGCTGGTCACGCCTGTAGTCCGATGGTAGGCACCCCGGCGTGCTGTGACCAGATGACGTTTTCAGCGAACCTTCAGGCGGCGACCCCCATCGTGGGCGCATGACAGAAATCCAGTCGGTGGCGCACTACCTGATGAGGGTCCTGCGCGAACACGGGGTGCGGGTCACCTTCGGTGTACACGGTGCCAACATCGAGGACCTGTACGCCGCCGCACCGGCTTGCGGGGTCACCGCGGTCGTCGCCAAACACGAGTTCGCGGCGGGCGCGATGGCCGACGGCAGCGCACGGATCACCGGTCACGTCGGTGTGGTGACCACAACCTCGGGCGGTGGCGCGATGAACGTCATCCCGGCGCTCGCCGAGGCGTTCGACAGTCGCGTGCCGGTGCTCGCGATCATCGGCAGTGCCCCGACCCCGCTGGTCGGTAACGGAGCCTTCCAGGACATGCTCAACCCGCCGGACACCATCGATCTGATGAGCCTCCTCGCGTCGGTGACCGGATCGTGTTCGCTGGTGTCGTCGACCGATTCGATCGATGCCGCGCTCGACACGGCATTCGCCACGCTGGACCGCGGACTGCCTGCCGCGCTGGTGATTCCGAAGGATGTGCAGGCGGCACCGATGCCGCGGGCGACATCGGTGCACCACCATCGGCGCGGCCGGCACCATGACGCCGACCCCGACACCGACCGACGACTCGAGAGGCTGGCCGACCGACTTGCGGCGGTGGCCACGTCTCCGGGTGATGTGTGTCTGTGGGTGGGGGAGGAGGCCTCGACGTGTCTGCTCGGTCGTGAGGTCGATGATCTGGCAACCCTTCTCGGCGCATCCGTGGTGGCCTCGCCCGGAGGTCGCGACGTCGTCGCCGACTGTGCCGGGATCACCGGGGTCATGGGTCACCCGAGCGCGCACTCGGCGGTGCGGACTGCCCGTGTCGTCCTCGCCGTCGGGACACGTTTGTCGGTCACCGACCGGGCCGGTCTCGACGAGGCCCTTCGGGGCAAGGAGGTGACCGTCGTCGGCAGCCACCGCCCGCGAGTCGACGGATGCGTGACCATCGGCGTCGGCGATCTGGCCGAGTCGATGCGGTTGCTGTGCAAGCTCGTTGATGCGCGGATCGTCCGCTCGCCGGCGCGCCCCGTGATCACCGTCGAGTATCTGCCGACGCCGTCTCGCGCCTCGGGGATGCCGGATCTGCGCAGCGTCGTCGAGACCATCGGGCGGCATCTGCCCCGTGACTGCGCGGTTTTCGCGGACGCCGGCAACGCGGGTGCCGGTGCGCTGCACCATCTTCCGTTTGCGCCGTCGCAGCGGTTCGTCGTGGCACTGGGGATGGGCGGCATGGGCTACGCCATCGCGGCCGGTGTCGGCAACGCGGTCCGTTCCTCGCTCACCGGTGAGTCGGCGAGGACGATCGTCATCGCGGGAGACGGCGCGTTCTTCATGCACGGCATGGAGATTCACACCGCCGTCGAACACGCGGCGGACGTGACACTGATCGTGCTGAACAACGACGCCCACGGTATGTGCGTCACCCGAGATCATCTGTATTTCCCCGATTCGCAGACGGTCAACCGATTCAAACCCAGTGCCATCGCGGAAGGCCTGGACGCGATGTTCGCCGATCTCGACGTCCGCCACCCGCGCACCGCCGACGAGCTCGATGCGCAGTGCGCCGAATTGTTCACCGCGACAGGACCGAACGCGTTGGTGATCGACGTGGACCCCGACGAAGTGCCCCCGTTTGCCCCGTTTCTCCCGAAAGGATAACCATGACAACCCTTACGCCGCTCGCCGACCTCGGTGAGGTCGCCGTCGACCTGCCCGGGCTCACCCGGATCGAAACCCATCCACGGCCCGTGGCCACCCCCATCATCCTCGAGTCACTGCGATCGGTGTACCCGCACGACAGGATCTACGGCGAATTCTGCCCGGTGCAGGGGTTTGTGGACGCACCGCCGCGCGACGTGTACAACTGGCTCGCCGACACGAGGTCCCTCGAGGAATGGACGTACAGTCTGCGCGGCTTCACCGAGACCGACGAACCCGGACTGTGGGTGGCCCGGGATCGGTTGGGCGACAACACGATGATCTACACCCGCACGATCGCCAACCCGGCGGCCATGACCGTCGACTACCACTGTGCCTGGGACCAGGGTCGGCACTTGTGGATGATCTACCTGATGCGAGTGGTCGATGCCCAGATCGTCCTCGACAAGCCCGGATCGGTGGTGCTTTGGAACAACTGCCGCCACCCGTTCTACGACGAGAATCCGTATCCGGAGACCGCGCCGCCCGAACGTCCCGTGTGGGTCGGCGACTTCTGGGAGATGTTCTCCGCCGGACACGAACTCGAACTCGACAACCTGAAGGCCATCGCCGAATACCGGCACCACAACGACCTGCCCATCACCCCCGATTGGATGCGCTCATGATCACCGCCGCCCCGCTCAGTCTCCTCGACCTGGCGTCTTATCTTCCGGAAAAGCGAGTCCCCGCAGAGTATTTCGCGGAGTTCGCGGAGACCGACGATCTCGCTGACAACATGATGTTCCGCGCTCCGGCCTTCCGGCATCACGCCGCCGACGGTGAGTCATCCGCGGACATGATCGGCGCGGCCGCACGAATCCTGCTGCAGCGCAACGGCGACGACTTCCTCGACGACGTCGACGTACTCCTGACGCACAGCCAGCTGCCGGAGGTGCCGGTTCGCGGATGTGGCGGCGAGGTGGCACACCGACTCGGCCTGCGCCCCGACACGGTTCTCGACGTCCACAACGGCGGTTGCGCGGCGTTCATCCACCTGATCGACGTCGCGGGTGCGTTGCTCGCGGCGGGTGGTGGCCGCAAGGCGCTCATCGCCCTCGCCCAGAACAGTGCATCGCAGGTCTTCACCCAGGAACAGGTGCGCGGCAAGCCACAGGCGGCCATCCCCGGCGATGGTGCCGCCGTCGCCGTGGTGGCCGTCGACGACGACCACGGAAACCCGATCCTGGGTACCACCTGCCGCTCCTACGGCGAATACTCCGGCGACATGACCGGTGTGTCGTATCCGCCGCGCAAGTACTGGGAGGCCGGTCCCGGGCAAATCCACATCGGCTTCACCGAGGCGAAGATCGCCAAGGTGCTCGCCCGCGGCAACCGGATGGTGCCCGAGGTGGCGATTGAGGTCGCCGATACCATCGGCATCGCCCCGCCCGATCTCGATTGGCTGATCACCAACCAGCCGAACCGGATCTTCTTGCGGAATTGGCGTGAAGCACTGGAACTTCCGGTCGAACGCCACCCGGACACCTTCGACGAATGCGGCAATCTCTTCGCCGTCGGCATCCCGCACACCCTCGACACCGCCATTGCCGACGGTCGCATCGCTCGCGGTGACGTGGTGATGACCGCGGCCTTCGCCCACGCCGGCGACTTCGCCGCCGCCGCCGCGCTGCGCTGGGAAGGCCGGCCATGAGCCCGCCGCTGCACCCGGGCGCCGGCTCTCGCGGTCCCCGTCTTGTGCCCGTCACCCGACTCGACCTCAACGAGTCCGCGTATCCGCCGTTGCCCGCGGTGGCCGCGGTGTTGCGCGCCGGAATCCCGGAGACGAACCGCTATCCGGACTTCCTGCCCGACCGGACTCGCGGCCACATCGCCGACCATCTCGGGCTGGCACCGGAATGTGTCACCGTGGGCGCGGGTGCGACCGGGGTGGCATTGTCCACGTTGCAGGCGGTGGCGCGACGCGCGGCCGAGCGTGGAATCGCCACACCCGCCATGGTCACCGCCACACCGACCTTCGACGGCTATCCCATTCTCGCGGACATGGTCGGTCTGCGCATCGACGCGGTCCCCCTCGACGCCGAAGGCGGGGTGGATCTGGATGCGATGCTCGCCGCGGTGACGACGGAAACCGTTGTCGCCGTGCTCTGTTCACCGCACAATCCGACCGGATCGGTGATCGGCGAACGAGCCCTTCGAGACTTTCTCGACGCGGTACCCGAACACGTGACGGTCCTGCTCGACCAGGCCTACGTCGAGTTCTCCGACAGTCCGCCCGACCTGCACCGCATCATCGGCACCTGGGACAACGTGCTTGTCCTGCGCACGTTTTCGAAGGCATACGGGCTGGCGGCACTGCGGGTGGGATACGGCATCGGCGGTGGCATCGCGGCACAACTCAGGCGATTCGAGGTGCCCTTTGCCGTCGGGCCGGCGGCCATGGCGGCAGTGCCCGTCGCGCTGTCGGCGAACAACCAACTTGCGCAACGTGTTGCGACGACACGTTCCGAACGCGCCCGGATGGCGGCGCTGCTGGACAGCATCGGATGTCCGGTTCTGCCCAGCCAGGGGAACTTCCTGTTCCTGCCCGGCCGCGACGGCGTCGCCATCGGCCGGCTGCTGCGCAGCTGCGGAGTCGCGACCAAAGAGTGCGGCGATGCCGGCACCCGGATCACCATCGGTGACCGCGCCACCACCGACCGTGTCCTCGCGTCGCTGCGGACGACGGCCCTGACGGCGTGAGGCGGTAGGTTGGACTGCCGTGACAACACGGCAGAAGATCCTCATCACCGGAGCCAGTTCGGGACTGGGCGAGGGCATGGCCCGCCGATTCGCGGCACAGGGACGGTCATTGGCCCTGTGCGCGCGCCGGACCGACCGACTCGACGTACTCGCCGACGAACTGCGCGCCGACGCCGCACAGGTCGCCGCCGCCGGCCTCGACGTCACCGACACCGATGCCGTGCCCCGTGTGTTCGGCGAGTTGGCCGACGCACTCGGTGGGCTCGACCGGGTCATCGTCAACGCCGGACTCGGCAAGGGCGCCCCCATCGGGACGGGCAAGGCGAGCGCCAACATCGAGACGGTGCAGACCAACCTCGTCGGCGCACTGGCCCAGGCCGAGGCCGCGCTGGAGATCTTCCGGGCGCAGGACGCCGGCCACCTCGTCCTCGTCAGTTCGATGAGCGCGATCCGCGGCCTGCCCCGGGCGCAGGCCGCGTACTCGGCATCCAAGGCGGGACTTCTGGCACTCGGACAGGGTTTGCAGGCGGAGTTCGCCGGATCGCCCATCACCATCTCCGTACTGCTGCCCGGCTACATCGAGACCGACATCAACCGTGGCGTGCGGACAGCGCTGATGACCGACATCGACACCGGCGTCGACGCCATGGTCGCCGCCATCGAACGAGAGCCCGGATGGGCGCCGGTGCCGCGGTGGCCGTGGCTGCCCATCGCGCTGGCGCTGCGACATCTGCCTGGCTCGCTGACGCGGCACCTGATCTGACGCCCATCCGAACGAATGACTTTCTGCCACGGTGACCGCGCACTTGTGCGGTGAGGTTGGCGTCACCCCGGACGGGTGCGACGATCAGATCAGTGGTCGGTCGCGGGGTCGGCCCGACGGGCGGAAGTGGGAGCGCAGGGCACGTGACACGGCGAATCATCCATTCTCTGATCGCGATGGCTGCTGTCGGCTTCGGCCTGGCCGCCACGCACCCGGTCGCCGTCGCCGAGCCGGCCAAGGTGTCGATCGCCGACACCGTCGGACCGTCGCTCGTCTTCATCTCGACCGAGTACAAGGGTCGCGTCCAGATCCCGTTCACCTCGGGTGCGACCTGGACCGACGAGATGACTCTGACGTCATCGTGCACCGGTTACATCGTGGACCCGACCGGGTACATCGCCACCGCAGGCCACTGCGTCAACGCCGGCGATCCGGAGATCGCCGACGCCTTCCGGCAGGAGGCCGTCGTCGCGATCGCCAAGGCGCAGAACCGTGACATCACGTGGGCGCGGGACACCCTCGAACTGGCCAAGACCGATGCCTGGCCGGTCAAGGGCGACGCGCAGACGAGCAACGTGCCCGACCGCAGTGTCAGCATCGAACAGCCGTCCGGCCCCAAACGCATCTTCGCCGACCCGACCACCGTCCAGGTCATCGACTTTCAGGAGTTCAAGGAAGGCGACAACGCGGTCCTGAAGGTCAACAACACCTCTGGTCCGCTGCCGGCGCTGGTGATCTCGTCGGCCGTCCCGGAACCCGGTGATCCGTGCACCAGCATCGGCTTCCCCGCCGCGGTGCAGGGCACCAACGACACGTCGACGATCGCCCAGCCGTCCTACAAGACCGGCACCGTCTCGTCCCGCCAGACCGGCGACGCCGGCATCGCCCGCACCGAGGTCTCCGCCGAGATGGGCAAGGGAATGTCGGGCGGACCGACCGTCGATCCCGACGGTGCGGTGATCGGCACGAACTCGTCCGGCTCGTCGCTGGCCGACGACAACGCCACCTTCAACTTCATCACCGACAACATCGCACTGCGGTCCTATCTGCAATCGCATGGCGTGCAGCTGCAGGCCGCGAAGGCCGATGACTCCTCGGGTGCCGGCATCTGGCTGTGGCTCGGTCCGGTGATCGGGGTCGTCGTCGTGCTGGTGATCATTCTTGCGGTCATGCTGGGCCGCCGCGGTCGGCAGCGTCCCGTGCCACCCCAGTACGGGCCGCCCGGATACGGCCCGGGGGGCGGGCCCCAGTTCGGGTCGTCTCCGTATGGGACGCAAGGTTTCTCACCGACCGGGCCAGCGCCGTCGGGGCCGAGCCGGAGTGCGCCCGGTGGACCGCCCCAGCCGAGCTATCCTCAGCCACCGGTGAATCGCCCTGCCTCACAACAGTTTGCGCAACCCCAACGGCAACCGCAGGCGCAGCCTCCTGGTCCACGACCGGCCGCGCCGATGCCGCCGGGACCGCAACGGCAGCCGCCGGTGACGCCGGGACAGGCTCCACCGGGAAGTCCCCATCCTGGCTCCCCGCCACCCGGCGCGACCCCGCAACGTCCTGGGGGACAGCAGTATCCGCCGCAGAACCCGTATCCGGGTGCGCCCGGCGGCCAGCCGCCGCAGGGGCCGTATCCCGGACCGCCCCGGCGCTGACGGCAGTCGTCTCCAGATCGACCGGCCGTCTACCGCTGCGCCGCGCGCCCCGATTCTTGTCGTACCCCTGGTTTATGGTGGTGTCAGTTCGTTCGGGTGATGGTTGATGCGGCTGAAGTGCTTGGGCACGTGCGTTTTTCAGCGACTGTGACGGTGGGTGCCGATCGGACTGTTCCCTGTCGGTTTGTCGTGGAAGGGTGTCGTCGGTGGCGGTCGAGTCGTTGGCTGACTGGTGGCGCGAGGCGTCACCGTGGCCGGACCTGCCACCCCGATTCACCGGCTACGTCGACGCCGACGTGCTCGATCACGCGGAGGTCAATGATCTGGTCGGCGGGTTCGTGTCCACCACGCGGGGCCGGTCGTTTCTGGCGTGGCAGGACTATCGGTGCGCCGCCGAACTCCATCGCCGACTCGTCGGTGTGGAGTCTCGTGAGGATGATCTGTTCCTGGTCGACGGGGTCGCCGATTGCGCCGCCCGCATCGCGATGGCCCTGGCCATCTCGCAGAGTGCTGCGGAGACGCTGCTGCACGAGGCCGTGGCGTTGCGGGATCGGCTGCCTCAGGTGGCGCAGCGGTTACGGCACGGCCGCATCAGTGCCGAGCGGATCGGGACGATCATCGCGCGCACCGACCTGATCGACGGCGCCGCGGGCGCCGCGTGGGTGGATGCGGAGATCGCCGCCGAACTCGATGCGCATCGGGGTGGTTGGTCGGCGCATCGGTTGCAGGTGATGGTGGATCGGATCGTGTTCCGCCACGACCCGGACGCGGTACGCGAATCACGCCGCCGCGCGAAACAGGCCCGCCGGTTCTGGAGTAAAACGACCGACGACGGGATGGCGCAGGTCGCCGCGACAATGTCGGCCGAGGACGCCCAGATCGCCGATGCGGCGGTGACCGCGCTGGCCGCGAGCGTGTGCGCGCACGACCCGCGCACGACACAGCAGCGCGCCTCGGATGCGGTGTTCGCCCTGCTGACGGGACACCCGTTCGAGTGCCTGTGCGGCACCGACGACTGCACCGCCGACATTCCCGAGCCGGGCACCACCCCACCCTCGACGGCGGTGGTCATCCACGTGGTGGCCGACGAGTCCACCGTCGCGGGCACCGCCCGGCACGCCGGGTTTGTCGCCGGAGCCGGTGTGATCGGCGACGAACAGGTGCGGGACCTGGTGGCCCGCCCCGACGCCGTCCTGCGGCCACTCGTCCCCACAGGCACACCAATGAATCCGGATGGCACCTACACCCTGCTCGCACATTCCGCAGGCAATCCGTATCGGCCGTCGACCGCGCTGGACACGTTCGTGCGGTTGCGCGACGGGTTCAGTGTGATACCCGGTGATGGCACCTCGGCGTTCGACGCCGACCTCGACCACGTGGCCGAGTTCGACCACATCGACCCCGCGGTCGGGGGTCAGACCACCGCGGAGAACATCAATGCCAAGGGACGGTTCGGGCATCTGCTCAAGACGTTCGGGCTGTGGGTCGACGATCAGTACCCCACTGCAGACGGCGATATGGTCACCGAGTTCACCACGCCCGAAGGTCTGATCATCCCGGGTGAGCCGGAAACCCTGGAGAACCTGCTGCCCGGGCTGCGGCGGATTCGCTTCAAAACCCCACCGGCACCGGCTGATCCGCACGATCACGGTGCACCACCACAGGACTCAACCCCACCCGCCCGCACGCAGAGCCGGGTGGCGAACAAGCACGCCCGACGACGCCACGAACGAGAACGCAACCGCCGCCGGCGCTGACCTGTTGTGCCGCACGCACATCGGCGTCACCGACCCGGCTAACCCGGCGCGGGCGAACTCGGGCTGCTCGTCGGCTCGCCCGGTGCGGACCACACGACCGGCGACGATTTGAAATCGAATGCCGGATCGCCGGTGGTATCTGCCCAGTAGATGACCTGATGCAGCTTGGTGCCCTCATCGGCCACCGACACCAGGCACGCGACATAGGATTCCCCGCGGCGCATCGTCGTCGGTGGGGTCACGACGGGACATTTCCCCAAGCCGGCGGTGGGGGACAAGGTGAGTGCGGGTGTCTTGCCGTCCGCGCTGCCGGCCAGCCCGACCACCGAGGGGGCCGGTGCCGGACGCGCGGCGAGCGAGGTCACCGTGACGTAGAAGAAGTAGGGGACGCCGCCCTTCGTCGTCGAATCAGGTACCCCTTCGGCCGGTGTGATGCCGGTGACGGTGAACATCGCGGTCGAACCCGCTGCGGCAAAAGCGTTGGCCGGCAGCACCGCGCTCTGCCCGAAGGTCAGGACGGAACCGGGGGCGGTGCGGACCGGGGCGCCCGGGGTCGGTGTCACCGTTGCGGAGGTGGGCACCGAGGTCGGGGTTTCCTCATCCGAGGACGACGACGAACTGCATGCGGCGGTGATCGCGACAATGCTCGCGAGAACACACAACGGCACACCCACCCGACGACGCCTTACCCGCGGCCACTGTGTCACGTGCGTAAGGTAACCCATGTGTCGGCAAAGCAAGGGCAAGTGGTCGCGAATGGCGCGTTTCAACTGTTCGGTCGACGCCGGCGCGACGAGGTCACCGAGGTGCTGACGGATGTCTTCGGGCGCGACGACGTGTCGGCACTGGCCGGCGACTGGCGCGGCATCGTCTACTTCACCCTGGCCGACGACGACGAGGTCAACGACGACACGGTCATCGGTTTCGATCCGTCCAGCGGCGATTCCGGACCATTGACGTCGGTCGGTGACGTGCTCGCCGCGATCCGTTCCGGGGACATCGCCGAGGCGGTCGATGTGACGAGCTTCGACGCGTGGCGCAGCGCCACCGGTTGCCGCGCCCTCGACATGGGCGACTGCGTGCCGCCTGTCGTACTCGAGTTCCTCGGCGGCGATCCGGCCGAACGGACCACGGAGCCAACCGATCTCGTCACCCACATCGCCGTGGCGGCAGCGTTGATGGGTCGGCTCGAGGCGCTCGGCGTCCAACCCGGCGATGAAATCCCCGACGAGGTCTTCGACGCCGAACGCTGGGAGTAGTCGGCTACGTCGCGCGGCCGCGGTGCGACCGATACCACCGCACGAGCTCGTCCGTCGACGAATCCGATTGCGGTGCAGGTGATCCGGATTCGATGATGACCCCCAGCAACTCCTTGGCCTGGGTCTTCCCGAGCTCCACACCCCACTGGTCGAACGGGTTGATGCCCCAGATCGAGCCCTCGACGAACACCTGGTGCTCGTAGAGCGCGATCAGTTGTCCGACCACTGACGGCGTCAGCTGCGGCGCGAGGATGGATGTGGACGGACGGTTTCCGGGCATCACCTTGTGCGCCACCACATCTGGCTTTACGCCCTCGGCTGCGATCTCTTCGGCGGTCTTGCCGAACGCCAGCACCTTGGTCTGCGCGAAGTAGTTGCTCATCAGCAGATCGTGCATCGAGCCGGTGCCGTCGGCGGTCGGGAGATCGTCGGTGGGCTCGGCGAATCCGATGAAGTCGGCCGGCACCAGCCGGGTGCCCTGGTGCAGCAGCTGGTAGAAGGCGTGCTGTCCGTTGGTTCCCGGTTCGCCCCAGAAGATCTCGCCGGTGTCGGTGGTGACCTGATGTCCGTGTGCGGTCACCGATTTGCCGTTCGATTCCATCGTGAGCTGCTGCAGATAGGCGGCGAATCTCGCCATGTCGTTGGAGTAGGGGAGGACCGCGCGGGTCTGGGTATCCCAGAAGTTGCCGTACCACAGGCCGATCAGGCCCAGGATGACCGGAGCGTTCTGCTCGAGCGGCGCGGTGCGGAAATGCTCGTCGACGATGTGGAACCCGTCGAGGAATTCGGCGAACCGCTCCTTGCCGATCGCGGCCATCACCGACAGCCCGATAGCGGAGTCGACGGAGTAGCGGCCGCCGACCCAGTCCCAGAAGCCGAACATGTTGGCGGTGTCGATGCCGAACTCGGCGACCTTCTCCGCGTTGGTGGACACCGCGACAAAGTGTTTGGCGACGGCGTCGGCGCCCGCGCCGAGCCGGTCGAGCAGCCAGGTGCGTGCGGCCGCCGCATTCGTCAACGTCTCCAGGGTGGTGAACGTCTTGGAGGCGATGATGAACAGCGTCGTCTCGGCATCGAGGTCGGCCAGGGTTCCGACCAGGTCGGCCGGGTCGACGTTCGAGACGAAGTGACAGCGGATGTCGGTGCCGACGTAATGCCGCAGCGCCTGATACACCATGACAGGACCCAGATCCGAGCCGCCGATGCCGATGTTGACGACGTCGGTGATCGATTTCCCGGTGTGGCCCTTCCATTCTCCGCTGCGCAGCGTGTCGGTGAAGGCGCCCATCGCGTCGAGCACCTCGTGCACGTCGGAGACAACGTCCTGTCCGTCGACGTGCAGTGTGGCGTCCTTGGGTAAGCGCAGCGCGGTGTGCAGCACGGCGCGGTTCTCGGAGGTGTTGATGTGTGCGCCGGCGAACATGTCGTCGCGACGATCCTCGAGCCCGGCTTCGCGGGCGAGGCTGCACAGGAGTTCCAGTGTTTCGGGCAGCACCCGTTGCTTGGCGTAGTCGATATGGAGATCGCCGACGTCGATGACCATCTCGCGGCCACGGTCCGGGTCCACCGCGAAGATTTCTCGGAGGTGCATCTTGTAGACGTGCGGCTGATGTGCGGCCAACGCCTGCCAGGACTGGGTTGCGGTGATGTCGTGATCGGTGGTGTCGAAGTCGCTGCCGGAGACGTCGCTCATGGTTCTCACCCTATTCGGTCGGTGCGAGCCGTGCGGCACTACCCGGAGGGTGACACCGATCTGCTCAGCGCCCGAGTGGTCCGCGGCCCAGTCGTAGCAGCAGCATCGCGAGGGTGTGCCCCTCCTGGCCGAGTTCGGCGAAGCGGTCGAGCACCTTGACCTCGCGGCTGTGCACGAGTCGCGGACCGCCCGAGGCCATCCGTGCCGCACCGATTTTCTTCGAGACGGCGGACCGGCGTTTGACGGCGGCCAGGATCATCGCGTCCATGCGGTCGATCTCGAGACGCAGCGTGTCGATGTCGTCGGGCAAGGCATCCACGTCGGACGACAGGTCGTAGGCATCCACGTCGAATGCGATTGCGGTGCCTGCGGTGCTGCCGGTCTGCTCGTCGGGTGTCTTGGCGTCGGTCACCCGACCGATTTTGCCACGCGGTCGGTGGCCCGTGAGACTGGAGCCCATGCTGAGCAGGCGGACGGTGTCGTCGGTGGCGATCGCACTGATCGTCGCGCAACTCGTGCTCCGGGGGTGGCTGGCGGCGGGTGGCAACTTCTACTGGGACGATCTGATCCTGATCGGCCGGGCCTCGTCGCATCCGATCCTCAGTTGGGACTACCTCGGACACAGCCACGACGGTCACTTCATGCCCGCCGCATTCCTGGTCGCCGGGATCTCCACCGTCATCGCGCCGGTCACCTGGACGGTGCCCGCGATCACGCTGATCGTCCTGCAGGCGATCGCCTCGCTGTGTGTGTGGCGGATGATCCGCGTGCTGGCGCCGGCCGCCGGCGTGGGCGCGATTGCGGCGCTGGCGTTCTACCTCTTCACGCCGATGACGGTCCCGGCGTTCGCGTGGTGGGCGTCGGCGCTCAACTCGTTGCCGATGCAGGCGGCGATGGCCTGGATCGTCGCCGACGCGGTGCTGCTCGCCCGGTCGGGCGGGACTGTCGCGGGGGCACGGGCGATCGTCATCAGGTCGTCGATCGTGTTCGTGATCGCGCTCGCGTTCTTCGAGAAGTCGCTGTTCATCCTGCCGGTGGCCGCGGTCGCCGCGGTGCTCGCGTGCCGTCGCCTCGGGGAAAGCGGCGCCACCGACGCCGACGCCACCGACGCCGACACGACCGACACCCCGGACTACACCGACACCGCGCTGACCCGCGCCTTCGTCGGCGCCCGCACTCTGTGGGCGGTACTCACGGTGATCTTCGTGCTGTGGACGCTGCTGTTCTTCTCGGTCTCCGACGCGACCGCCGGCGTGCACTCGGTGGCACAGACGATCCGCCTCGTCTGGCGGTCGGTCAACAACGCGATCGTCCCGTCGCTCGTCGGAGGACCGTGGGAGTGGGACCGCTGGGTGCCCAGCCCGCCGATGGGCTTCGCGCCGTTGTGGATGATCATCGCCGGCTGGGTGGTGCTCGGCGCGGTGAGCGTGTGGGCGGTGATGCGCCGGCGCGGCGCGGCGGCGGTGATCCTCTGCGCCGCGATCTACGCCGTGGTCGCGCAGATCCCGGTGATGTGGAACCGGTCGAGTTCCGACACCGCGCTCGAGCTGGCGCAGACCATGCGCTACCTGCCCGACACCGCGGTGGTGATGACGATCGCCATCGCGCTCGTCATCGGTGCACCGCCGTCGGCGAGGTCATCGGCCGACGCCCGACGGCATGCACGGTCGACCGACGACGCCGGGTCCCCGGCCGTGGTCGCCTTACTCGTCGGCGCCCTGCTGATCGTCTCGGCGTCGATCTCGCTGGTCTCGTTCTCCCGGTCGTGGCGCAACGATCCGACCGGCGACTATCTCGCCACCGCCAAGCGGTCGCTGGCTGCCAACCGTGACCACGCGATGTTCGATCAGGCGCTGCCGCTGGAAGTCCTGCTGCCGGTCGCCTATCCGGAAAACCAGATCAGTCACACCTTCGGCCGGGTCCGGGAACGACCCGAGTTCGCCTCGACCACCGACCGCCTGAACGTGCTCGACACCGCCGGGAACCTGGTGCCCGGAGCGATGACCCGCGCTCGTGGCATTCTCGCGGGTGCCGGGGCCTGTGATCGTCCGGAGGTGACCGGGCCGGTCCGGTTGCGGCTGGACGGACCGTTGATCACCTGGCGCTGGACGGTCGCGTTGGGGTACTGCGCCAACCGCGACGGCGTCGTCACCATGTCGCTCGACGGCGGTACGCCGGTTCGCGTACCCGTGCGGGCCGGACTGCACGTCGCCTACGTCCGACTCGACGGGCGCGGCACCGAACTCTCGCTGACCCCGCGAACCCCCGGGCTCGCACTGCACACCGGGGAGGGTCACGTCGGGGAGGTCGTCGACGCGCGATACGTCGGGTGACCGTGGGTGCCCGCGATCAGGCGGGCGCCTGGTCGTACACCCGGAGTTTCTCGGTGTCGACGCCCTGCGCCTGGGCCAGCTTGCGGAGTGCGTCGGCGACCTGTGTCTCGGCGACGAAATAGGTGATCGCGCGATCCCCGGCGGACGCGACCTGTTTCTTGAGCTGATCGGTCAGCAGCGCGGTCCCGGCCCAGTTCGGGTCGAACCCCGATGCGGTCACGTGCTCGGCGTAGCCGGGCGCGAACGCGACGAAGAGGTTGCCGTCCGGACCGATGCCGTCGAACAGGTAGTCGCCGATCTGGACGACATAGCTGCTGGGCAGCCCGGTCACCTCGTCGCTGTATTTCGCGGCGGCATCCTTCTTCGAGCCGGTGCGGACCATGGTGATCGGCGACTCCGACGACTTCTCCTGGTGGTCGATGTAGTCGTTGAGCATGCCCGCATCCAGCTCGCGGAACGGTAGGTACTGATAGTTGGTGGTCGGCTTGACCACATTGCCCGACGGCAGATTGGTCGCGGCGCAGTTGGTGGTCGCCTTGGCGCCATACGCCACCACGACGACGCGGGTGCACGTGCCGCCACGGACACCCGTCGGCTGGTTGTCGACGGCGAACGTCACGGTGATCCCGAAGTTCACGTGACCACGCAAGGCCGCCAGGTCGTCGGCGTACTGGGGGAGGATCGCGCCGCTGACCGTCGTCACGAAGTCGCACGAGGCGGGGGTGCAGCTGCCCGGTCCCGGCCCGGTGGAGACCCGGTCGCCGGCCAGCGGGATACCGGGCGCGGGCGCGTTCGTCAGGTCGGGCACCAGCTTGCGTTCGTTGTCGAACAGGTCGCCGAGGTCGTCGGCGGACAGCGGCGTGACGTCGGTGTCGAGGGAGATCTCCTGGTCGCCGTCGGTGAAGGTGCCCTTGATGTGGGTGACCGCGCCGGTGTCGGGGTTGTAGGTGGTCGTCATGTCGCCGACCTGCACCGTGTTGGGCGCGGGCGTGGTGATCTCCGGATCGCTGGTCGGCCAGAACCGAGCGTCGGGCAGTCCCTTGTTCGGTGACGGCAACTCGAGTCCGGGTTCGGGCGCGCGAACGCGCTCGGTGTTGCCGATCCGGCCTGCGAGACTGACCGGAGTGAGGATCTGCCCCAGGTCGGGGACGCCGGAGAACGTCAGCTCCGCCCACGTGTTGTTCGTGGGCTTCAGGTCGAGGTAGGTCAGGACCGACAACCCCTTGAACAGGTCGGTCCAGATCTGCGAGGGGCCGTTCATCCACCGGTAGTTGCCGATCTGCCGGTACTGCGCGGTGTTGTTCTCCAGCGTGATCGTGCCCTCGGCATTCTTCGTCGAGGTGACCGTCAGGTCGGAGAAACCGAAGGTACGGGGCTCGGAACCCTTGAACGTCGACGTCACCTTCCCGGAGTAACGCGCGCCCGGGCTCGTCCCGAGCTTGAATGCGACCGCGTCGAGTCGCTTCTGGGTCGCGAACGCCGCGGTCGGCGACGCCGAGCCGTTCTGCGGGAACGGGATGAAACACACCACCAGCGCCGCCACGAGCACGAGAAGACCTGCGGCGAGCACGATCGCCGGAACGGTATTGCTCTTCGGCTTCATCTCGATTCCTCCCCCGGGATGTCGGCATATCGTAGCGTCTGCGGACCCGGGGGCGGCCATGTCGGTCGCCGTGGCTGTCACAGGTCTGCAGTAGCCTGAACCGTGATGACAAGCTCCACCCGTGATACGTCCCGTACCTCCCCGAACGCCGCTGCCGACGAGCATTCCGAGCGTCTCCTCGACGGCCTGAATCCGCAACAGCGCGCGGCGGTGGTGCATACCGGTGCCCCGCTGCTCATCGTCGCCGGCGCCGGTTCGGGCAAGACCGCGGTACTCACCCGACGGATCGCCTATCTGCTCGCCGAGCGCGACGCCACCCCCGGGCAGATCCTCGCCATCACCTTCACCAACAAGGCGGCCGCCGAGATGCGTGAGCGGGTGATCGGACTCGTGGGTCCCCGGGCCGCGTACATGTGGGTGTCGACCTTCCACTCGACGTGCGTGCGCATCCTCCGCGCCCAGTCCGCGTTGCTCGGCTCACGGAACTCGAACTTCTCCATCTACGACGCCGACGATTCAAAACGCTTGCTGGGCATGATCATTCGTGATCTCGATCTCGATCCCAAGAAGTTCAACCCGCGCGGCGTCGCGGTGTCGATCTCCAATCTGAAGAACGAACTGATCGACCCGGACCAGGCGCTCGCCGACGCGTCGGACGGCGAGCCGACGGTCCTGCAGGTCGCGCAGATCTACGCCGAATACCAACGGCGACTGGCGGCGGCGAACGCCTTCGACTTCGACGACCTCATCGGGGAGACGGTCTCGTTGTTGCAGCGTCATCCGGAGGTCGCCGAGTACTACCGGCGCCGGTTCCGGCACGTGCTGGTCGACGAATACCAGGACACCAACCACGCCCAGTACGTGTTCATCCGCGAGCTCGTCGGCGAGGGCCCCGACGACGCGGCGGTGCCGCCGTCGGAGCTGTGCGTGGTCGGTGACGCCGACCAGTCGATCTACGCGTTTCGCGGTGCGACGATCCGCAACATCGAGGAGTTCGAACGGGACTTCCCGAACGCCGAGACCATCCTGCTCGAACAGAACTACCGCTCCACCCAGACGATCCTGTCCGCCGCGAATGCCGTGATCGCGCAGAACAGCAATCGTCGGGAGAAGCGACTGTGGACCGATTCGGGCGATGGTGAACTCATCGTCGGGTTCGTCGCGGAATCCGACCGCGAGGAATCCATGTTCATCGCCAAGGAGATCGAGGAGCTCACCGACTACTCGATCGGCGGATCGTCGTCGCACAAGTACTCCGACATCGCGGTGTTCTACCGGACCAACACGGGGTCACGATCGCTGGAAGAGGTGTTCGTCCGGCACGGCATCCCGTACAAGGTCGTCGGCGGGACGAAGTTCTACGAACGCAAGGAAGTTCGCGACGTCGTCGCCTACCTGCGTGTGGTGGCCAATCCCGACGACTCGGTCAGCTTGCGCCGCATCCTGAACACGCCGCGTCGCGGTATCGGCGACCGTGCCGAGGCCTGTGTGGCGGTGCACGCCGAGAACCGGGGTGTCAGCTTCTACGAGGCGCTCGTGGAAGGTGCCGAGGGCAAGGTGGCGCTGCTGAACACGCGGGCCGTCAAGCAGATCGGCGGGTTCGTGGAGCTGATCGAGGGGTTGCGCAACGATTTCCTGGCGACGTTCGGCGCCGCGGGCGAGGCGAGTGAGGATGTCGCGGTCGCCGACGCCACCGAGGAGGGCGCCGACATCGGCGAACTCGTGGACGCGATCGTGGAACGCACCGGCTATCGGGCCGAACTCGAGGCCTCGCGGGATCCGCAAGACGGTGCCCGGCTGGACAACATCAACGAACTCGTCGCGGTGGCACGGGAATTCAGCGCCGACGCGGCCGGTCTGGCGTCGTCGGACGACCTCGACGATCTCGACGACCTCGACGACGACATCCCCGCGAACGACGGTGAGCCCGAACCGGGTTCGCTGGCGTCGTTCCTGGAGAAGGTGTCCCTGGTGGCCGACGCCGATCAGGTGCCGGACGAGGGCGACGGCGTCGTCACGCTGATGACCCTGCACACCGCGAAGGGCCTGGAGTTCCCGGTGGTGTTCGTAACCGGTTGGGAGGACGGACATTTCCCGCATCTGCGGGCACTCGGCGATCCGGCCGAGCTCAGCGAGGAACGTCGGCTGGCCTATGTCGGGATCACGCGCGCCAAGGAACGGCTCTACCTCACCCGATCGGTGATGCGGGCGTCCTGGGGAACGCCGGTGTCGAACCCGGAATCGCGCTTCTTGCAAGAGATTCCGCAGCATCTGATGAATTGGCGGCAAACCGAGAAGCGGCGTTCGGCGAGCCGGCAGTTCGGTTCGTCCGGCGGTGTGTTCGGTCGACGCGACTCCGGTTTCGGTGGTGAGGCGCGTGGCCGGTCGTCGTATTCGCCGGACCCGGCACGTGGACGCAACAAGCAGGTGCACTACGAGGTCGGTGACCGCATCAACCATCCGAAGTACGGTCTGGGCAAGGCGGTCGCCAAGGAGGGCAGCGGACCGACCGAGCGGATCATCTTCGACTTCGGCGGCAACGTCGGCCGGATCGCGCTCATGACGCTGGGTGGGCTACCGGGAGAGAAACTGTAGGTTTCGCCGCACTCCGGTCCGTAGGATCGCCTCATGAAGCAATCAGACGGCGAGTATTACGTCACCGGCGACGAGGTCGCGGCCTTCCGGGATTCGGGCAAGAAGCATTGGTACATGGCCGAGGACGGCTCCACCGATCTCTACTCCGACGACCTCGAGATCACCCACGGCTGGCCGATCTATCTGATGGCGCGCGACGACGACTGGTTCGCCAAGTGGGACGGCAAGTTCGAAGAGGCCGCCGAAACCGAATTGAACCCGCATCTGATCAAGACGTTCGAAGAGCTGATCCTGCAGGGCAACTGGCCCCACGATCAGGACTGAGGAGAAATCCGCTCGGGAGCCGGATCAGCCGCCGACGTAGGCCGACATCCGCACGCCGTGTGCCGCGAGCCAGGGTGCGGGATCGATCTTCATCGTCCCGTTCTTCCAGACCTCGAAGTGGCAGTGCGGACCGGTGGAGAAGCCTTCGCTGCCGACCAGTGCGATCACGTCGCCGGCGGTGACCCGCTGGCCCTTCTGCACCAGCACGCCCGACGACGCCATGTGGCCGTACATCGTGACGGTGCCGTCGTCGGCGCGGATCTGAACCCAGTTGCCGTATCCCGACGCCGGGCCCGCCTCGATCACGACGCCGTCGGTCGCCGCGTGGATCGGGGTGCCCAGGGGCGCGGCGAAATCGACGCCGCCGTGGAAGCTGCCCCATCGCATCGCGAAGGTCGAGGTGAACTGGTACTGGCCGACGGGCAGGGGGGAGACGAACAGCGGTCGCCGCAGCAGGTTCTCGCGAGCGGCCTCGGCGGACGCCAGCTGCTTGCCGACCGCCAGCTGGTCGGTGAAGGTGGCCATGTCCTTCGTCGCGGACGCAGCGGCGACACCGGGACCCAGATCGGGGGTGGCGCCGGCCGGGTCGACGTTGGCGGTGTTGGCCGGAGTGGTGACCGTGTCGGAGGAGTTGACCTGAGCGACCGCGGTCACGGCGGCGCCGGCGGCCATGGCGATGAGTGCGGCGCGACCACCCTTGAGGGCGTTCGGCGGTGCGGGCAGGCGGTGCTTGCCACCTCGGCGGGTGGACTGGCCCTGTGTGGCGGGGAGGGTGGCGAACGGTTTCTGGTCCACCTGGCCGGCATCGTCGTCATCCTCGAAGGAGACGTCGCGGTAGGAGCCGAACTCGGCCTCCGGGATGACGATGTCCTGGGTGATCTCCGAGCGGGTGGGACGGTACTGGCGGTGTCGGCGCTCGGCGTCCCACGCGGGCGCGTCGCCGGCGATCTCGTCGATCGGGATGATCGTGGTCATTTCGTTGGCCGACTCGGCCCAGTCATCGCGTCCGGTGGTCGTGAGCGGTTCGGCGGCAGTGCCTCGTCCCGTCAAATCGTCCACCCGCTCTCTGCAATCGAGGACTACTGCGGTACCGCCTGTAATCCTTCTGTGACCCGTGCTGCCAGCCGACGGTAACGAAATGATTGCGGCAAGTCCAACGGTCGACCCGAAAATCCTGGGCAAATGTGAGTTGCATCACAAACATGTCTCGACAGATGAGTTCATCGGCAACTCGAGATTCGCGATGGCACATCGTCGTCGATCGGCGACAGACATGACATCACAGGTCGCCGGCGTCACATCGGGCGGGGTGCGAGACCGTACCGAGCGAGTGATCTGTCGCACAAGAGGCGGAGGTGGTGTAATGCCCGCTACTCCGCGGGTTTAGAGTCCGATATGGCCCGCGACAACCTCCCTTTTCCCGGCGGGCAAATCTACGAGATGGTGAGCTGAATGGATCTCTTCGAATACCAGGCGAAGGAACTGTTCGCCAAGCATGGGGTTCCCACCACACCCGGGCGGGTGACTGACACTGCCGCCGATGCGCGGGCGATCGCCGAGGAAATCGGCAAGCCCGTGATGATCAAGGCGCAGGTGAAGGTCGGTGGACGTGGCAAGGCCGGTGGCGTGAAGTACGCCGCCACCCCTGATGACGCACAGTCGCACGCCGAGAACATCTTGGGCCTCGACATCAAAGGCCACGTGGTCAAGAAGCTGTTGGTGGCCGAGGCCAGCGACATCGCGGAGGAGTACTACATCTCCTTCCTGCTCGACCGCGCCAACCGCACCTACCTGGCCATGTGCTCGGTCGAGGGTGGCGTGGAGATCGAGGTGACCGCCGAGGAGAACCCGGACGCGCTCGCGCGGGTGCCGGTCGACGCGGTGACCGGAGTGGACCTGGCGCTGGCCCGCGAGATCGCCGAGAAGGGCAAGCTGCCCGCCGAGGTGCTCGACGCCGCCGCCATCACCATCCAGAAGCTGTGGGAGGTGTTCGTCGGCGAGGACGCCACGCTGGTGGAGGTCAACCCGCTGGTCCGCACCCCCGACGACCAGATCCTCGCGCTGGACGGCAAGGTGACCCTCGACGAGAACGCCGACTTCCGGCATCCCGACCACGAGGCCTTCCAGGACCGGGACGCCACCGATCCGCTCGAGCTCAAGGCCAAGGAGAACGACCTCAACTACGTCAAGCTCGACGGTCAGGTCGGCATCATCGGGAACGGTGCCGGACTGGTCATGTCGACGCTGGACGTGGTCGCCTACGCCGGTGAGGCCCACGACGGTGTCAAGCCCGCGAACTTCCTCGACATCGGCGGTGGCGCCTCGGCCGAGGTGATGGCCGCCGGCCTGGACGTCATCCTCAACGACGAGCAGGTCAAGAGCGTGTTCGTCAACGTGTTCGGCGGTATCACCTCCTGTGACGCGGTCGCCAACGGCATCGTTGGTGCGCTGAACAAGCTGGGTGACGAGGCCAACAAGCCGCTGGTCGTCCGCCTGGACGGCAACAAGGTCGAGGAGGGTCGCAAGATCCTGGCCGATGCGAATCACCCGCTGGTGACGCTCGCCGAAACGATGGACGCCGGCGCCGATAAGGCCGCCGAACTGGCGAGCAAGTGAGGAACTGAGCCAATGTCGATCTTCCTGAACAAAGACAACAAGATCATCGTGCAGGGCATCACCGGCGGTGAGGGCACCAAGCACACCGCCCTGATGCTCAAGGCAGGCTCGAACATCGTGGGTGGTGTCAACGCACGCAAGGCCGGCACCACCGTGAGCCACACCGCCAAGGACGGCTCCGACCTGGAGCTGCCGGTGTTCGGCAGTGTCGCCGAGGCGATCAAGGAAACCGGCGCGGACACCTCCATCGCGTTCGTGCCACCGAAGTTCGCCAAGGACGCGATCATCGAGGCCATCGACGCCGAGATCCCGCTGCTCGTCGTCATCACCGAGGGAATCCCGGTGCAGGACAGCGCGTACGCGTGGGCCTACAACGTCGAAAAGGGCAACAAGACGCGGATCATCGGGCCGAACTGCCCCGGCATCATCACGCCGGACGAGTCGCTCGTCGGCATCACCCCGGCCAACATCACCGGCAAGGGCCCGATCGGTCTGGTGTCCAAGTCGGGCACCCTGACCTACCAGATGATGTACGAGCTGCGCGATCTCGGGTTCTCCACCGCCATCGGCATCGGCGGTGACCCGGTCATCGGCACCACCCACATCGACGCCATCGAGGCGTTCGAGAAGGACCCCGAGACCAAGGTCATCGTGATGATCGGTGAGATCGGCGGCGACGCCGAAGAGCGTGCCGCCGACTACATCAAGGCCAACGTCTCCAAGCCGGTCGTCGGGTACGTCGCGGGATTCACTGCGCCGGAAGGCAAGACGATGGGCCACGCGGGCGCCATCGTGTCCGGCAGCTCGGGTACCGCGCAGGCCAAGAAGGAAGCCCTCGAGGCGGCCGGCGTGAAGGTCGGCAAGACCCCGTCGGAGACCGCCAAGCTGGCGCGCGAACTCTACGAGAGCCTGTAGAGCGCTCCGCGATTCGACATCCGCAGCCGCTGTCCTGCCAAGGGCACAGCGGCTGCGGTGTTTTGGCCTAGGATTCATTCGTGGACAAGGACGTACCGCGTGACGTGGCGGTGGTGGTCGGCGCGGGTGCGCTCGGGGTCCGGCTGGGCGTCGGTGCCGCGCGGGCGGCCAGGGCGGGTGTGCGATACGCCCTGCGCCTGCCCGTCGTCGGTCCGGTGGGGCAGCGTGGCATCGATCGGCTCGCCGCCGACGGCCGGCGCGTCCTGAGTGCGGCTCCGGTAGCCATCGACGCGGCGACAGCCCTTGTGGTGGTGGTTATTTCGACGATCGTCGCGGAGCTGGACCTCACCGGCCTGGTGCGCGACAACGTCGACCTGAACGAGGTCGCGGCGGGTCTGGACATTTACGCCATCCTCGACCGGGTCGATCTGAACTCGGTGATCACCGAACGCGTGGATCTCGATGCGGCGGTGGCCAATGTCGACCTGGACAAGATCGCGGCCGGCCTCGACATCGACGCCATCGCCGCACGCATCGACGTCGACGCCATCCTCAACCGCGTCGACCTCATCGGACTGGCGAACGACATCATCGAAGGTGTCGACCTGACGGGCATCATCCGGGACGCGAGCACATCGGTCACCGCGGACGTGATGACCGATGTCCGGAGCAGTGGTGAGCGGGCCGACGATGCGGTCGCGAACATCGTCGCCCGGGTGCTGCGCCGGCATCCGGCCGCCGAGATCGAGGGGCCCCGGCCGGAAGCCGAACCGCATGACTGACGACGCGGCGACGCAGCCGCATCACCAGGTGCAGGACAGTGACCGGACCGCCGGCATCGTCAGCCGCAGTGTCGGCGCGACCGTCGATCTCCTCACCGTCGCCGCCATGCTGGGCGGGGTGTACATCGGTTTCACGATGGTCCTGCTCGTCGTGAATGCGCCCCAGGTGAAGTTCCCGAATCCGGGTCCGCTGTTCACCGCGACCGGATGGATCGTCGCCTCGATCCTCTACAACACGCTCTGCTGGGCCATTTCCGGACGCACCCTCGGCTGCGTGCTCATGGGACTACGGGTGCGCGGACGACGACGAAACGTCATGCGGCCCAGTGTCGCGTTGCTGCGCGCGGTGTTCTACACCTTTGTCCCGATCGGGCTCGCCTGGGTTGCCGTCGACCCCCGACGCCGTTCGATCCCCGATATCGTGCTCGGGACCAAAGTGGTGTACTCGCGCTGACGTGTCGCCGAGCGTCCGGGACGTCAGGGCTGCTTTTCGACGGTGGATTTCAATGCCGCCAAACCCTTTTCGAAGTCCTTGCCGATCATCCGGTCGAAGAGTCCCAGTGGTGCGGCGATGCGGGAGAACAGCGAATGGGGACCGGTCATCGTCCAGGTCACCTCGGTCATCGCGTCACGGGGAGCGAGGGTGAAAACGCTTGTGCTGGTGGACTTCATCGGCTTCTCGAACGCGACGTCGACGGCCACCCGGGAGGGTTCGGTGACGTCGGCGACCTTCATCGTGCCCTTGCCCGCCTTGCGGTTTCCCGACCAGGCGTAGCCGGCACCGGGACCGGCCTGTGGGCCGGAATACGTCCGGTCGAGGTGGGGATCGAGGCCCTCCCACGGCGACCACTTCCGCCATTCGTGCAGATCGACGATCAGGGGATAGATCTGCTCGGCCGGGGCGGCGATCAGCTCGGTGCGGGTCACGGTGTAGTCGGACACGATCGGGTCTCCTCGTTTGGGCGTTCGGCAACTGCATTATGGCGCCAGTCGGGCACCGGATCATGGTTTGGCGGTTCGATCGCCATACAGTGACATCGTGACGGAGCGAATCCTCGGGGTGGGCGCCATCATCTTCGACGACGACGGCCGACTCCTGCTCGTCCTGCGCGGCCACGAACCGCAGGCCGGGCGGTGGAGTGTGCCGGGCGGCAAGGTGGAGCCCGGCGAGTCGTTGCGCGACGCCGTCGCCCGCGAGGTGTGCGAGGAGACCGGGTTGCGCGTCGAGGTGGGCGAGTTGGCGTGGGTGGTCGATATTCCGGGCGCCGGGAGCGGAGCGAGCGGGCCGAATGTGCTCGGCGCCGGGAGCGGAGCGAGCGGGCCGAATGTGCTCGGCGCCGGGAGCGGAGCGAGCGGGCCGAATGTGCCGGGCGCCGGGAGCGACACAGTCTACGAGGTGCACGATTTCGTGGCCGTGGTGTCGTCGGGGACGCTGCGCGCCGGTGACGACGCCGCCGATGCCCGGTGGTTCACCGTCGAGGAGATGGCCCGGGTGCCGCTCACCGACGGGTTGATCGATCATCTGGTTCGTGCCGGCCTCTTGCACCAACCGTCGACATCGTCGGCGCTCACGGAGCAAGCTGAAGAAGATGCGACTCCACAACGACGTGAGGAGACACGATGACCGACCTGCTGCCCTTGAACCCCGATGAACTGCTCAGCACCACGCGCTCGGTGCGCAAACGGCTCGACCTCGATCGGCCGGTCCCGATGGATGTGGTGCACGAATGCCTGGAGATCGCGCTGCAGGCGCCGTCGGGTAGTAACACCCAGAGCTGGCATTGGATCGTGTTGACCGATGCGGACCTCAAACAGCAGATCGCCGATCACTACGCGCGGTCGTACGCCGATTACGCCGCCTCCCGGCCCAAGACCGACGACGCCACGATGGGGCGGATCCGGTCCAGTGCCCAGTATCTCGCCGACGTGATGGGACAGGTGCCGGTGCTGGTCGTCGGGGCGATCGACACCGGCAGCGATCTACCGGCCGGGAACCAGGCCAGCATCTGGGGATCGCTGCTGCCGGCGGCGTGGAGCTTCAGCCTGGCGTTGCGGGCCAGGGGACTGGGGTCGTCGTGGACGACCCTGCATCTCATCTACGAGAAGGAGATCGCCGAACTCCTGGGAATCCCGCCCTCGGTGCATCAGGGCGTGCTGCTGCCGGTGGCCTACACGAAGGGAACGGAGTTCAAGGCGGCGTCGCGTCACCCGCTTGACGACGTGCTGCACATCAACGGCTGGTGAGTCGACCGCACCCCGGTGATCCGCACGTCCGCCGGTAGAGTGCGGATCACCATGACCTCGTCGCCCACACCGTCGGAGCCGGTCGCGCGGACGCGCCGCGGCCAGGCGAAGGCTGCGCGGCGGACCGAATTGCTGGATGCGGCGGCACGATTGATGGCCGACCGCGGGTTCACCGGGGTGACGCTCGAGGACATCGGCCGTGCGGTCGGGGTGAGCGGCCCGGCCATGTACCGGCACTTCTCGTCGAAGACCGATCTACTCGATGCGATGCTCGTCGACATCAGTCAGCGACTGCAGGGCGGGGGTACCGAGGTCGTCGAGCGGGGCGCATCGCCGGAGGAGACGCTGCGCGACCTGATCGGTTTCCACATCGACGTCCTGGTCACCAAGCCCGATCTGATCGCGGTTCAGGACCGCGACCTGGGATCGATGACGCCGGAGGCCAACCACAAGGTGCGGTCTCTGCAGCGACGGTATGTGGAGGAGTGGGTCGACGTGCTGCTCGCCCTCGCCCGTGACCGCGGCGCGCAGCTCGGCCGCGACGAGGCCCGGGTGCGGGTGCACGCCACTTTCGGGCTGCTCAACTCCTCGCCCCGGCTCCCCGTGTTCCCGGAAACCGATCTGCGGCGGGTGCTGACCTCGATGGCGTGGGCGGCGTTGTTGTCGGATGTGATGTCGAGTGGGCGCTGAATCCCGTCGAGTGGGCGCCAGGTCGAACCCTGCGTGCCCAGTCAACGGAATTCGACGCCCACTCGACGGAATTCAGCGCCCACTCGACGGGACGTGTCAGATACCCAGAGTCGCCCGCATCCTGGCCAGCTCGCCGTGGTACCGCTCGACGTTGCCCATCTTGATGCTCTCGTAGCCGCGGACCATGTCGGGCAGGTCGGCCAGGGCCACCGCCGTCGGGATCTGTTCGGCACCAATGCGTCCCGAGGCCAGTCCGGCCAGCAGGGCGTCGACGACCTCTCGGTATTCGATGATCAGCGCACGCTCGGTGCGGCGGATCTCGCTGCGCCCGAACGGGTCCAGCTTGGTGCCGCGCAGCTTCTTCATGCGGGCCAGGCCGGCGAGCGGCTTGTCGGCCCACGCCCCGAGTGACATCTTCTCGCGCATGCCGAGCTCACGCAGCGTCGGCGGGTGCAGCCGCACCGCGACCTTCGCGTCATCGCCGTACTGCTCGGCGATCTGGGCCGCGAACACCGGGTCCGCGGTCAGGCGGGCCACCTCGTACTCGTCCTTGTAGGCCATCAACTTGTACAAGTTGCGTGCCACCGCGTCGGTCAGCGAATCACCGTGTCCCGCCACGTGAACGCGTGCCACCGTCGCCAGATACTCACGCGCGTAACGCTCGTCGGCGTAGGCGATGAGTTCGTCGTAGCGGATGGCGATCGTGGACCCGAGTTCCTCGTCGACGCCGAGGCCGGCGACCGCCGCGAGTGCCGCGGCACTCGGCGCCTGCTCGGCGACCTCCGCGGTGGTGCCGTGCAGATCCGCGATCGTGGTCGCGACCGCATCGGCATCGGCGACGACCTGCCGGCCGCGTCGGAAGGCCTGCGTGTTCGCTTCCACCGCAACACCGTTGAGGTCGATGGCCTGCTCGATCGAGTCGGCTGTGATCGCCAGCGCCCCGGCCTGGTACGCGGCACCCACCATCAACATGTTGGCGAACTGCTCATCGCCGAACAACGACGTCGACAGCTCTCCCGGATCGAGATAGACCGCGCGGGTGACCTTGGCGTCGATCGCCGCGTGCACCTGGGCGTCGGCCGGGAAGCCGACGGAGGTGTCGATGACCATCCGCCCGGTCGGGATCTGGGTGGTCGATACGACGGCCACCGTCTTGTCCGCGGCGGCCACCTTGAGGTTCACCGGGTCGGTCCCGACGAGCGGATCGCACGCCAGGTATAGATCGCAGTCGTCGGAGGCCACCTTGGCCGCCTGCTCGATGCCGTCCGGAGAGACCTTCACGTCGGAGACGACGGCGCCGCCCTTCTGGGCGAGACCGGTCATGTCGACGGTGCGGGCGGCGTGGCCGTCGAGCACCGCCGCGGTCGCGAGCACCTGTGACACGGTGACCACACCGGTGCCGCCGATGCCGGTGACGCGCAACGAGAACGTGTCCCGCAGCGTGGGCAGCGCCGGGGTGGGCAGCGCCGAGCCGGTGATGGCGGGCGCCTTTGCTGCGGCCCGCTTGGTGCCGGGAGTGATCGTGACGAACGACGGGCAATCGCCCTTGAGGCACGAGTAGTCCAGGTTGCACGAACTCTGGTCGATGCGGGTCTTGCGACCGAACTCGGTCGAGACCGGGTGCACGGAAAGGCAATTCGACTTCTCGCCGCAATCGCCGCAGCCCTCGCAGATCCGTTCGTTGATCATCACCCGGGTGGCCGGGGTGTTCATCGTGCCGCGCTTGCGCTTCCGCCGTTTCTGGGCCGCGCAGTACTGGTCGTGGATGAGGACCGTCACGCCGGGCACCGCCGCCAGGTCTTGCTCGACGGCGAGCATGTCGTCGCGGTGGCGGACCTCGACATTGCGGCCGAGGCCGCGGGCGCGGGTGTTGTCCGGGTCGTCGGAGGTCACCACGATGCGTGCGACGCCCTCGTCGTCGAGCAGCGAGACGAGGCGCGGCAGGCTGAACTCGCCGACGGCGTCCTGTCCGCCGGTCATGGCGACGGTGCCGTTGTAGAGCAGCTTGTAGGTGATGTTCTCACCGGCCGCGACGGCGGCGCGCAGGGCGAGCGACGCGGAGTGGGTGAAGGTGCCGTCGCCGACGTTCTGCACGAAGTGATTCGCGGTGACGAACGGCGCCATACCGAGCCACTGCGCACCCTCGCCACCCATCTGGGTGAGGCCGGTGACGTCGCCGACCTGCTTCGGGTCCATCAGCAACACCATGGCGTGACAACCGATCCCGGCGCCGACGAGCGTGCCGTCGGCGACCTTGGTGGAGCTGTTGTGGGGACAGCCGGAGCAGAAGTACGGCGTGCGTACGGCGAGCGGGAGTTCGATGCGCACCGGACGGGCGGCCTTGCGGTCCAACCAGTTCCGCGCGGCGTCGACGTGGTGATGGTGTGCGAGCCGATTGGCCAGGCCGCGGGTGACCGAGTCGACGTCGAGTTCGCCGAACCGGGAGAACAGTGTCGAGCCGTCCTCGTTGGTCTTGCCGACGATCTTCGGCGCCCGGGGATGCCGGAACAGGATGTCGCGCATCATCGTCTCGATGAAGTCGCGCTTCTCCTCGATCACGATGACCTCGTCGAGGTCGCCGGTGGCGGTGTCGAACATGAAGCGGTTGAGGATGTCTCGTTCGATCGGATAGACCATGCCCAGCTTGAGGATCCGGATGCCGAGACGGTTGAGGTCGGCGTCGGTGATCTGCATCAGCCGGAGCGCTTCGCGCAGGTCGAGGTAGGTCTTGCCGGCGGCGACGATACCGATCCGGTCGTCGGAACTGGACACGGTGATCTTGTTGAGCCCGTTGAGCCGGGCGTACTCCAGTGCACGCGGGATGCGCGTGGTGAGCTGATTCTGTTCCAGCTCCATGAGATTCGGGCCGAGCAACACGCCGCTCGGTACGTGCGGGCTGCGGCCCAGGTCGCCGTACACCGGCATGACGCGGTTGGGGTCGACGTGTGCGGTCGACGCGCCGTCGGCGACGTGCGCGGAGATCTTCATCGACGTCCACAGGCCACTCACGCGGCTCATGACGGCGGCGTGCACACCGAGATCGAGGATGTCCTGAGAGTCGGCGGGGTAGAGGATCGGCATGTACAGGTCGGCCAGCGCCATCTCGGAGGCGCACGGTACCGAGGAGCTCTTGGCGCCGGGATCGTCGCCGACGAGTGCCACCGCACCGCCGGACGGATGGGTGCCGATGAGGTTGGCGTGCCGCAGTGCGTCGGTGGCCCGGTCGAGGCCGGGGGCCTTGCCGTACCAGTAGCCGACGACGCCGTCGCGGACGACGCCTTCGGTGTCGGGAGCGAGGTCGGCCACCTGCGCGGCCACCTGCGAGCCCATCACCGACGTCGCGGCCAGCTCTTCGTTGAGTCCGGGGCGGTGGACGATGTCGAACGGTTCGAGGTAGTTGCGGCGGCGGGCGATCTCGAGGTCGTAGCCGGCGAGCGGGGAGCCCTCGTAGCCGGAGATGAAGGAGGCGGTGCGCAGATTCTGCCGGCGGTCGATGCGGGCGCGGTCGCGGACCATGCGCACGAGTGCCTGGATACCGGTGAGGTAGATGGAGCCCGATTCGCGGGTGTAGCGATCATCGAGCGAGAACGATGCTCCGGTGAATCCGTTCGGGCTGGGCTCGGTCGGGGTGGAGTCGTTGCGAGTGTGCGCGCCGATTTTTCGCGCGCGGTCATCTGCGAGGGTCATGGGGTTACCTGGCCTTCTTCATATATGTGGTCCGCGGCGACCGGGGTGGTGGCGTCGCGGGCATCGGTTATCGCGCCCGGGGGTGGTGGGCACCGTCCACAGTAACGGATTTTGGTGAGCCGCGTCACGTTCGCTGCGAGAATGAGATGGGGCGTGACAATCGCCGTGTTCGTGTCGTACGATGCGTTCAGTTAATCGCCACTAACTGAAAGGTCGATGGTGACCAGCACATTCAGCATTGACGCCGCGCCGGACGCGGGTGGTTTCCGGGAGAGCCACCTGGCCGGTGTGGATCGTCTCCAGCAACGACTGCGTGAGGTTCGACTCGGTGGCGGCGCGAAGGCCCGTGAACGCCACATCTCGCGTGGCAAGCTCCTGCCGCGCGATCGCGTCGACGGCCTGCTCGACGTCGGCTCGCCGTTCCTCGAGGTGGCGCCGCTGGCCGCGACCGGCATGTACGACGACCGGGTGCCGTCGGCCGGCGTCGTCGCCGGCGTCGGCCGGGTCGCGGGCCGCGAATGCATGATCGTCGCCAACGACGCGACGGTCTCCGGCGGCACCTATTACCCGATGACGGTGAAGAAGCATCTGCGTGCGCAGGAGATCGCGGCGGCCAACCGGTTGCCATGCATCTACCTCGTGGACTCCGGGGGCGCGATGCTGCTCCAGCAGGACGAGGTGTTCCCGGATCGTGAGCACTTCGGCCGGATCTTCTACAACCAGGCGACGATGAGCGCCGCCGGTATCCCGCAGATCGCCGCGGTGCTCGGCTCGTCGACCGCGGGTGGCGCCTACGTACCGGCGATGAGTGACGAGACGGTGATCGTGCGCAACCAGGGCACCATCTTCCTGGCCGGGCCGCCGCTGGTGAAGGCGGCGACCGGCGAGGACGTGACCGCCGAGGAACTCGGCGGCGGCGCGATGCACTCGTCGGTCTCCGGCGTCACCGACCACCTCGTCGACAACGACGAGCAGGCGCTGGCCAAGGTGCGCGAGATCGTCGCCACCCTCGGTCCCCGTGATGCCGCGCAGTGGGAGACCGTTCCGGTGCGGGACCCGAAGCGTCCACAGACCGACATCTACGACGTCGTGCCGACCGACCCGCGCACCCCCTACGACATCCGCCAGGTCATCGAGATCATCAGCGACGCCGGCGAATACACGGAGTTCAAGGCGAACTACGGCACCACGCTGGTCACCGCCTTCGCGCGCGTGCACGGACATCCGGTCGGGTTCATCGGCAACAACGGTGTGCTGTTCTCCGAATCGGCGCTCAAGGGAGCGCATTTCATCGAACTCTGCGATCAGCGCCGGATACCGCTGGTGTTCCTGCAGAACATCACCGGCTTCATGGTCGGCCGGGCCTACGAGGAAGGCGGCATCGCCAAGAACGGCGCCAAGATGGTGAACGCCGTCGCCTGCGCGCGGGTGCCCAAGCTGACCGTGATGGTCGGCGGATCGTTCGGCGCGGGCAACTATTCGATGTGCGGGCGCGCCTACTCACCGCGATTCCTGTGGTGCTGGCCCAACGCGCGCATCTCGGTGATGGGTGGTCCGCAGGCCGCCGACACCCTGGCGACGGTGCGGCGCAACCAGATCGAACGGTCCGGCGAGCAATGGGCGGACGCGGACGCCGAGGCGTTCAAGGCGCCCATCCGGGAGCAGTTCGAGCGGCAGTCCGACGCCTACTATTCGACCGCGCGACTCTGGGATGACGGCATCGTCGACCCCGCCGCGACCCGAACCATGCTCGGACTCGCGTTGGAGACCTGCCGATACGCCCCCCTCGAAGACCCGCGCTACGGCGTCTTCCGGATGTGATCATCATGAAGCGAGGAACCCCAGTGACCACGACCCCCACGCAGCCCGTCCGCAGTGTCCTCGTCGCCAACCGCGGCGAGATCGCCTGCCGAGTCATCGACACCCTGCGCCGCATGGGTATTCGCAGCATCGCGGTGTACTCGGACGCCGACGCGGACGCCAGGCACGTCCGCGAGGCCGACGTCGCCGTGCGACTCGGACCGGCGCCCGCCACGCAGAGCTACCTCGACATCGACGCCGTGGTGCGTGCGGCGCAACAGACCGGAGCCGATGCCGTCCATCCCGGCTACGGATTCCTTTCGGAGAACCAGAAGTTCGCGGCCGCACTCGCCGATGCCGGGATCGTCTTCATCGGTCCGCCCGCCGAAGCGATCGCCACGATGGGCGACAAGATCACCGCGCGTGCCGCCGTCGTCGAGCGCGATGTGCCGGTGGTGCCCGGGCTTTCGCGTCCCGGGCTCACCGACGAGAATCTGATCGCCGCGGCCCCCGACATCGGTTTCCCGGTCTTGATCAAGCCGAGCGCGGGTGGCGGCGGCAAGGGGATGCACCGCGTCGAGAAGCCGGACGATCTCCCCGCCGCGCTGCAACGGGCGCGCCGCGAGGCCGGATCGGCATTCGGCGACGACTCGCTGTTCCTCGAGCATTTCGTCGACACGCCACGGCACATCGAGGTGCAGGTCCTCGCCGACACCCACGGCAACGTGATCCATCTCGGCGAGCGCGAGTGCTCGCTGCAGCGGCGCCACCAGAAGGTGATCGAGGAGGCCCCCTCGGCGCTGCTCGATGCCGACACGCGGGCCCGGATCGGCGAGGCGGCGTGCGACGCGGCCCGCAGTGTCGGCTACACCGGTGCCGGCACCGTGGAGTTCATCGTCTCCGCGAAAAAACCCGACGCGTTCTTCTTCATGGAGATGAACACCCGCCTGCAGGTCGAGCATCCGGTAACCGAACTCGTCACCGGCGTGGATCTCGTGGAACAACAGATCCGGGTCGCCCGCGGCGAGAAGCTGTCGCTGACACAGGACGACATCGTGCTCGACGGTCACGCCATCGAGGCGCGTGTGTACGCCGAGGATCCCGCCAACGGCTTCCTGCCGACCGGCGGGACCATCACCCACCTCATGCAGCCGGAAGAGTCGAAAGCCGGTGGCGTACGAGTGGACTCGGCGATGTTCGAGGGACTCACCGTCGGCAGCGACTACGACCCGATGCTCGCGAAGGTGATCGCCCACGGCAGCGACCGGGAGGAAGCCCTCGAACGCCTCGACGCCGCGCTGGCCCACACCCGCGTGCTGGGCGTCGTCACCAACGTCGACTTCTGCCGATACGTCCTGGCGCAATCCGCCGTGCGTGACGCCGAACTCGACACCGAACTCCTCGACCGTCTCGTCGTCGATTACGTCGTGCCCGAACCGGTTCCGGAGGCTCTGGTCGTCGTCGGCATCGACCGGATCGGGCCCCGTGATCCGCACGACGTGTGGAACTCCGCGATCGGCTGGCGGATCGGGGACACCGCACCCGTGGTGACCCGACTGGTCCACGCCGGCCGGCACCACACGGTCGCCATCGGAGTCGAGGAGTCCACGCAGGACGCGCTCCGCGGCCAGGCGACCGTCACCTACGACGACGATCCCGAACGTGAATCCTGGAGTGCCGCCGTCGAATACCGCCGGATACGGCGCGGCGAAGGGGGCAGCGTCACCGAGCTGCGCCGCCTCATCGTCGACGGTGTCAGCCAGTCCTGGTCGAAGGAGGAGATCGACGGAACGTGGTGGGTGTCGGGCCCACGCGGCACCTGGACACTCGAACTCGCCCGGCCGCTGCTCGACGAGGCCGCCGACGAGAAGGCCGGAGAGGTCCTCAGCCCCATGCCGGGCACGGTCGTCGCGGTGGCCGCCGCCGCCGGCGACGAGGTCACCGCCGGCAGCCCGATCATCGTGGTCGAGGCGATGAAGATGGAACACACACTGACCGCGCCGACCGACGGCGTCGTGGCGCTGTCGGCCCGGGTCGGAGACAAGGTCGCGGCCGGGCAAGCCCTCGCGGTCGTGACGAAGGAAATGGAGAACTGATGGAACTCACGCAGGAGTACACCGATCTCGTGGCGACGGTGCGCGACTTCGCGCAGTCGGTGGTGGCGCCGGTGTCGGCGAAACACGATGAGGAGCACAGCTTTCCGTACGAAGTGGTGGCCCAGATGGGCAAGATGGGGCTGTTCGGTCTGCCGTTCTCCGAGGAATACGGGGGAATGGGTGGCGATTACTTCGCTCTCGCTCTCGCGCTCGAAGAACTCGGCAAGGTCGACCAGTCCGTGGCCATCACGCTCGAGGCCGGGGTCAGTCTCGGTGCCATGCCGATCTACAAGTTCGGCACCGAGGAGCAGAAACAGCAGTGGCTGCCGGACCTGACGGCCGGTCGTGCGCTGGCCGGGTTCGGCCTCACTGAACCGGGAGCGGGCTCGGATGCCGGGGCCACCGCGACCACCGCCAAGGCCGACGGCGACTCGTGGATCATCAACGGCGGCAAACAGTTCATCACCAACTCGGGTACCGACATCACCTCGCTGGTGACGGTCACCGCGGTCACCGGAGTGAAAGAGAGTGGCCGCAAGGAGATCTCGACGATCATCGTGCCGTCGGACACCCCGGGCTTCACCGCCGAACCGGCCTACAACAAGGTCGGCTGGAACGCGTCTGACACCCATCCGCTGTCGTTCACCGATGCCCGTGTGCCGCAGGAGAATCTGTTGGGGGAACGCGGACGCGGCTACGCCAACTTCCTGTCCATCCTCGACGAAGGACGCATCGCGATCGCCGCGCTGGCCACCGGCGCCGCCCAGGGGTGTGTCGACGAGAGCATCAAGTACGCCAAGGAACGTCAGTCGTTCGGCAAGCCGATCGGCGAGTACCAGTCGATCTCGTTCGCCATCGCCCGGATGGAGGCCCGCGCGCACGTGGCGAGGACCGCCTACTACGACGCCGCCGCAAAGATGCTGGCGGGCAAGCCCTTCAAGAAGGAGGCGTCGATCGCCAAGATGGTGGCCAGTGAGGCGGCGATGGACAACGCCCGGATGGCCACCCAGATCCACGGCGGCTACGGCTTCATGAACGAGTATCCCGTCTCCCGCCACTACCGTGACTCCAAGATCCTGGAGATCGGCGAGGGCACCACCGAGGTGCAGTTGATGTTGATCGCGCGGGAACTGGGGTTCGCATGAGCGAGCAGACGGTGGACGCACAGGCACAGACCAGGGTCGTCCAGCGGGGCCTGTGGTTCGAGGAGTTCGTCGACGGCACCATCTACGAGCACCGGCCCGGCCGCACGGTCACCGAAGCGGACAACGTGCTGTTCACCACCCTGACGATGAACACCCAGGCCCTGCACCTCGACGCTGCGTGGTCGGCTCAGCAGCCCGGATTCGGCGGGCAACGGCTGATCAACTCGATGTTCACGTTGTCGACGATCGTCGGTCTGTCGGTGTCCCAACTGACGCAGGGCACGCTCGTCGCGAACCTCGGATTCAGCGAGGTCGCCTTCCCGGCGCCGCTCTTCGCGGGCGACACCCTGTACGCCGAGACCCTGTGCACCGGGAAACGTGAATCGAAATCCCGGCCGGGGGAGGGCGTGGTGAACTTGACCCACATCGGCCGCAATCAGCACGGCGAGGTCGTCGCGCGGGCCGCGCGAGCCACGTTGGTGCGGAAACAACCCGTGGAGTGATGATGGAATTCGCGAACTCGCAACTGGCCAACCCCTGGTCGCCACCCGGACCGGCGATGTTGTTCTGTCCGGCCGACCGACCCGAACGGTACGAGAAGGCGCTCGACCGCGCCGACGTGGTGATCCTCGATCTCGAGGACGCGGTCGCGCCGGACAATCGGGCGGCCGCGCGCGAGGCGCTGATCGCTCACCCCCTCGATCCCGACCGGACGATCGTGCGGATCAACCCGGCCGGCACCGGCGACTATCGGCGCGACATCGCCGCCGTCGTCGAGACCAACTATCGCGTCGTGATGCAGGCCAAGGCCGAGGACCCCACGTCCATCATCGACACCGCGTTGCAGACGATCGCACTGATCGAGACACCGCTCGGCGCCACCCGTGCGCACGAGATCGCCGCGGCCGTCAACTGCATCGGGTTGATGTGGGGCGCAGAAGATCTGGTGGCCGGTCTGGGCGGCAAGTCGAGCCGGTTCGGGCCCGACGAGAAGCGCGCGGGGCAGTACCGCGACGTCGCCCGGTGGGTGCGTTCGTCGGTGCGGATCGCGGCGGCCGCGCACGGCAAGTTCGCCGTCGACTCCGTACATCTCGACTTCCGTGACGTCGACGGTCTGGTCGACGAGGTCCGGGACGCGGTGGCACTGGGCTACACCGCCACCGCCTGCATCCATCCGTCGCAGGTGCCCTACATCCGCGACGGCTACCGCCCGTCCGACGACGAGATCGCCTGGGCGCGACAGGTCGTCGACGGTTCCGCCGAACGGGGCGGCGGCGTGTTCAGCATCGACGGCCAGATGGTCGACGGACCGGTGCTGCGCCAGGCCGAGGTCGTTCTCGCCAGAGTCGCTGCCCTGCAAGATGTTCCGACCGCAACCTCCACAATCGAAGCGGAGTGACACCATGACCGAACTGGCCCACACACGTGGCGAGGACGTGCCGGATCTGCTCACCGAGACCATCGGGGCCACACTGGCGCGCACCGTCGACGCTTTCGGGGACAACATCGCACTGATCGACGCCGCAGCCGGAAAACAATGGAACTACCGGGAATTCCATCGAGACATCCGAGCCGTCGCGGCCGGTCTGTTGCGTCTCGGCCTGCAGCCGGGAGACCGGGTCGGGATCTGGGCACCCAATCGCTTCGAGTGGGTGCTGGTCCAGTACGCCACCGCGGAGATCGGCGTCATCCTGGTCAACATCAATCCCGCCTACCGGCAGAACGAGGTCGAGTACGCGCTGATCCAATCCGGCATCAGCGTGGTGATCGCCGCGGAGCGGTTCAAGGACTCCGGCTATGCCGCAATGCTCGCCGAGGCGCAACCGAAATGTCCTGATCTGCGGCAGATCATCCTGTTCGAGAACCCGGAATGGGCTGCGCTGCTGGCAGATCCGGACGCCGACGAGCTCGCCCGGGTCGCCGAGATCGCCGCCTCGCTCGATGCCGACGATCCGATCAACATCCAGTACACCTCGGGGACGACAGGATTTCCCAAGGGCGCCACGCTGACTCACCGCAACATCGGCAACAACGGTTATCTGGTCGGCGAACTGCTCAATTACACCGATGCCGACCGGATCTGCATTCCCGTGCCCTTCTATCACTGCTTCGGCATGGTGATGGGGAACCTCGCGGCCACGAGCCACGGTGCGACGATGGTGATCCCGGCGCCCGCCTTCGACCCGGAGGCGACCTTGCGTGCCGTGTCCGACCACGGATGCACCAGCCTGTACGGGGTGCCGACGATGTTCATCGCGGAGTTGGCGCTGATGGATCATCTCGGCTCTGAGTCGGACTTCGATCTCTCGACGCTGCGCACCGGCGTCATGGCCGGGTCGCCGTGCCCCGAGCACGTGATGCGACAGGTCGTCGACCGCATGCACATGCGCGAGGTGTCGATCTGCTACGGCATGACCGAGACCTCGCCGGTGTCCACCCAGACACGCGTCGACGACCCGCTCGAACTGCGGGTCGGCACCGTCGGGCGCGTCGGACCGCATCTCGAGATCAAGGTCGTGGACGCGGTGAGCGGTGAGACGGTGACGCGCGGCGAGACCGGCGAGTTCTGCACCAAGGGCTACTCGGTCATGAAGGGCTACTGGAACGACCCGGAGAAGACCGCCGAGGCCATCGACGCGGACGGCTGGATGCACACCGGCGATCTCGCGGTCATGGACGACAACGGCTACGTGAAGATCACCGGCCGTATCAAGGACATGGTCATCCGGGGCGGCGAGAACATCTATCCCCGGGAGATCGAGGAGTTCCTCTACACGCACCCCGACATCCGCGACGCGCAGGTGATCGGAGTGCCCGACGAGAAGTACGGCGAGGAACTCATGGCGTGGATTCAGCTCCGCGAGGGCGTCGTCGACTTCACCGAAGAGGACCTCCGCGTCTTCGCCGCCGGCAAGATCGCGCGACACAAGATCCCCCGATACGTCCACGTCGTGAAAGATTTCCCGATGACCGTCACCGGCAAGGTGCGCAAGGTGCAGATGCGGGCCGAGGCCACGGACATCCTGGGCTTGTAGCGCAGGCGTGACGCGGCGGGGCAGCCCGCCGCGTCATTCGAATGCGCGAGACGAGGAGATCGGCCAGGTCGTCGTGTCCCCGGCATGTACTAGTGTCGGCCCGGAACCATGCGCTCACCGCGGGGGCGAAGCGACGATTGAGCAGGAGAAGTGATGACCTACCAGCCGGGATCGGGATACGGGCAGCAGCCCGAATCTAATCAGCAGTCCTACGGCTCGGGCTATCCGCAGTCCGGGCAGCAAGAGTCAGAGCAGCAGGGCTACGGACAACAGGGTTACGGGCAGCAGCAGGGTTACGGCCAGTCGGGCTATGGCCAGTCGTACGGCCGGCAGGGGTATGGCCAGGGCTATGACCCGCAGTCCTACGGCCAGGGTTATGGACAGTCCTATGGCCAGCAGGGATACGGCCAGCACAGCCATGGACAGTCGGGCCATGGGCAATCGGGCTATGGCCAGCAGGGTTACGGCCAGCAGGGTTACGGCCAGCAGGGTTACGGGCAGCAGGGTTACGGGCAGCAGGGTTACGGGCAGCAAGGCTATGGCGGCCAAGAGTACGGGCAGCAGGCCTACGGCCAGCAGGGCTACGGTTACTCCGCTCCGAAGCCGGAGAGTCAGGGCTTGCCGGCCAACATCGGCCAGATCCTGGCCATCGCGATCGCGGCGTTGTCGCTGGTCAGCGTGGTGCTCAGCTTCTGGGACTACGGCGCCCACATGGAAGGCAGTCTGTTCCTGGGCGTCCTCGCGCTGCTCACACTGGTGCCGCAGGTCAGCGCCAAGCTGATCGTCCCGGTGATCACCGCGTTCGCGGTCGCCGCGGCGTTGTCGACCGTCTACCAGTCGATCTGGAGTTCCACCCACAGCATGTTGTCGTCGGTGCGTAACTCGGGGATCGAGTACACCCAGCTCGCTCTCGGATTGATCGTCGCGGCAATCGCGATCTTCTGGCTCCTCGTCGTCCTCGAGAAGCTCAAGGTGGCCCCCGCGACCGGCGATACCCCCGCGACGTCGGCCGCGACCACCGCGAACGTTGCGCCCACGGCGTCGACACCGGCCGACGCCGGATCGCTGACCAACGCGCAGACGACTGTGGTCGGCCACGGCGACGCGCAGGCCGGCGCCTACGGAACCTCGGGCGCACAGCGGAGCTCGCAGCCCGGATATGACGCGGCGGCCTACACGCCCTCGTCGCACACCCCCTCGTCGCACGCGCAGGCACCCGCCCCGTCGGCCGGCGCCTACAGCCCGTCGGCCGGGGCCGGGGCCTCCGACAGTGCCGCGCCGTCGGCATACCGGGCCGGTGGGAGCGCCGCATCGGCGGGCGCCGACGATGCGGGAGTGGAGAACTCCACCACGATCATCAACACGTCCGACAAGTCGACCGGTCACTGACGCCGAAGCGCTGAGCCCGACGCCCCGCCGACCCAGGTCGGCGGGGCGTCGGGCATGTGCGAGGTGCGTCGCTTTCCGCGATTGCTGCGGCGCGTCGGACGAATGTGACGGGTGGGGCATGTCAGGCTCGTACCGATGCCTGCGCCACCGACCGATAGCCTCGCGTCGCGTCTCCGTCAGATGCGACAGCTGAGTCGTGCCCAGCGTTCGATGTCCGAGGGCTCGGCCCGCGAACTCGTCGTGGTGGCCTTCGCCGTTCCCGTTCTCACGATGGCACTCGTCGTGCTCGCGGTGCTGGCCATCCTGTTGCTCGCCGGAAGCGGGCTCGCCGGGCTCGGCACGACGGTCGGAGCCCTGTGGCTCGCGATCCATCAGGTCCCGGTGACGATCAGCGGCGTCACCATAGGGGTCCTGCCGCTACTGCCGACGCTGGCGATCGCGGCTGCGACGGCCCGGATGGCGTGGTCGGCGAGCGGACCAGAACGTCCGACGTCGGAGTTGACCGCTGTCGGCCTCGCCGCCGTCGGCGGACCCCTGTTGATGACTGCGCTCTCGTTGGCGGTGATGATGGACGGGGCGTCGGTGACGCAGGTACAGAGCCCGGTCGCATTGATCGCCTTCGCCTACACCCTCGGCATTCACGCGGCGGCCGCGGCAGGCGGTATCGCGTTCCGGCGTCGGCAAGACCTCTTTCATCGCTTTGCCGTGACGGGGGCCGATCGCCGTGGACTGCGCCTGGGCGTGGTGGCGGTGACCGCGCTGCTCGGCTGCGGCGCGGTGGTCGTCCTTGTGCGGTTGATTGTCCGGTGGCATGACCTGGGCTCGGCGATCGCCGCCGGTAACGACTTCGACGGCTATCTGGGGCTGACCCTGTTGTCCGTGCTCTATCTCCCGAACGCGGTGGTGGGCGCGGCCGCGGTGCTCGTCGGCTCCGACGTCCACCTCGGCACCGCCTCGGTCGATCTGTTCACGGTTCATCCCGGGCCGTTGCCGCCGCTTCCGGTGGTCACTGTGATCCCGCAATCGGCGCCCGGGACCCTCGGCCTGCTCGCATGTGCCGTTCCCGCCGGGATCGCACTCGTCGTCGCCTTTCGGTGCCGCGATGTCGATCCGCTCGCCAATGTCCGATCCGTGGCGGTCGCCGGCGCGGTCGCCGCGTCGGCGATGGTGCTGCTCTGCGCGATGGCAGGGGGAGCCCTGGGCGAGTTCGGTGCCGTCGGAATCACCGTCCCGACCGTCGGAGTGTTCACCCTCGGATGGATCATCGTCGTCGGTCTGGTGGTCGCCCTGATCCACGGATGTCTGCCCTCGACGCGGGCGGCTCGGCTCGCCGTCGACGACGAGCTGTGGGACGACGACGAGGTCGGCTATGACGACGACTACCTCACGGACGAGTTCGACGACGAGTATGCCGACGAGTATTCGGAGGATGACGAATACGGCGAGGACGACCTCGACGTCGATCCCGACGGCTCCGATCACACCGGCAGTGACTACACCGATGACGAGTACTCGGACGACGAGTTCACCAACGCCGACACCGTCGAATACTCTGCCGACCCGCGTTGACCGGGCGGTGTTGCGGTCCGAGACCCGACGCGTCTGGCATCCGCGCGTCCCACTAGGCTGACACGCGTGAATGCAGCCCCGGCCACCCGATCCGTGTCCGCGGCTCGGGTTCCCATCGTGGTGATGGCGTCGGGCACCGGCTCGCTGCTGGAATCCTTGCTGCGACGTACCGAATCCGACGAATCGCCGTTCCGCGCGGCCGCGATCGTCGTCGATCGTGACTGCCGGGCCGCCGACATCGCCCGTGACGCCGAGATCCCGTTGATCGACTGTCGGCTGTCGTCGTATCCGGACCGCGCGGCCTGGGATGCCGCGCTGGCCGCCGCGGTGGGGGATGTGGAGCCGGAGTGGGTGGTCACCGCGGGTTTCATGAAAATCCTTGGGCCCGCATTCCTTTCTCGATTCGGTGGGCGCATCGTCAACTCGCATCCCGCGCTGCTGCCGTCGTTTCCGGGCGCGCACGGTGTCGCCGACGCGCTGGCGCACGGGGTCAAGGTGACCGGTGCGACCGTCCATCTCGTCGATGACGGGGTCGACACCGGGCCGATCCTCGCCCAGGAGGCCGTCGCGGTCCGCGACGACGACACCGAGGACACCCTGCATGAACGAATCAAGTCGGTCGAGCGGGTACTGCTCGCCGACGTGGTGACGGCCCTCGTCGCCAATGGTGTAGTGATCGACGGACGAAAGGCCACCATCAAGTGAACGCACAGAGCCCTGCCGACGGCGCCCGCCGACCGATCCGCCGTGCCCTGGTGAGCGTGTACGACAAGTCCGGACTCATCGATCTCGCAACGGCACTGAACTCTGCCGGGGTCGAGATCGTCTCGACTGGTTCCACCGCGAAAACCATTGCCGATTCCGGCGTGGCTGTGACCGAGGTCTCGACCGTCACCGGGTTCCCCGAATGCCTCGACGGTCGTGTCAAGACGCTGCACCCGAAGGTGCACGCCGGCATTCTCGCCGACAGCCGCAAGCAGAGCCACGTCGACCAGCTCGCCGACCTCGGTGTCGCACCGTTCGATCTCGTCGTCGTCAACCTCTATCCGTTCACCGACACCGTCGCATCGGGCGCGTCGCCGGACGAGTGCATCGAGCAGATCGACATCGGCGGACCGTCGATGGTGCGTGGCGCGGCCAAGAATCATCCGACGGTGACCGTGGTCGTCGATCCCTACGACTACGACGCCGTCGCGGAGGCCGCGCAATCTGGCGGATTCACCCTCGCGCAGCGACAAGAGTTCGCGGCCAAGGCATTCCGTCACACCGCCGACTACGATGTCGCGGTCGCGTCGTGGATGTCGAGTGTCGTGGCGCCCCCGCAAGACGGCTCCCGGTTCCCGGAGTGGGTCGGCGCCACCTGGAACAGGTCGTCGGTGCTGCGTTACGGCGAGAACCCGCATCAGGCTGCCGCACTTTATCTTTCGACCTCCGCGCCGAGTGGCCTGGCGTCCGCCGAGCAACTGCACGGCAAGGAGATGAGCTACAACAACTACACGGACTCGGATGCGGCGTGGCGGAGCGCCCACGATTTCGACGCCCCCGCGGTGGCGATCATCAAGCACGCGAACCCGTGTGGCATCGCGATCGGCGACGACATCGGCGAGGCACATCGCAAGGCGCACGCCTGCGATCCGGTCAGCGCATACGGCGGCGTGATCGCCGCCAACCGCGAGATCACCGTGGAGATGGCCGAGCAGGTGGCCGAGATCTTCACCGAGGTGATCATCGCACCGGGATTCGCCGACGGAGCGCTGTCGGTGTTGACGCGCAAGAAGAACATCCGCATCCTGCGGGCGGTGCCGCCATCGCACGCCGGCATCGAGACCCGTCCGATCTCCGGGGGACTGCTCATGCAGCAGCGTGATGTCCTCGACGCCGACGGCGACGATCCGGCCAACTGGACGCTCGCGGCCGGCGCCCCGGCCGACCCGGACACCCTGCGTGACCTCGAATTCGCCTGGCGTGCATGCCGTTCGGTGAAGTCGAACGCCATCCTGCTGGCTGCCGACGGCGCGTCTGTCGGTGTCGGCATGGGACAGGTGAACCGGGTCGACTCCGCACATCTGGCGGTCAACCGTGCAGGTGAGCGCGCGGCCGGCAGTGTGGCCGCGTCGGATGCGTTCTTCCCCTTCCCGGACGGCTTGCAGGTGCTCATCGCGGGCGGTGTGCGAGCGGTGGTGCAGCCGGGCGGCTCGATCCGCGACAACGAGGTCATCGAGGCGGCCGCCGAGGCGAACGTGACGCTGTACCTGACCGGCGCGCGGCATTTCGCGCACTGACCCCCGGTGAATCCGGCCGAGTTCGCATTCCTCGTCGCCGCCGGGTTCGGTGCGGGACTGATCGGGTACATCACCGGACTGGCATCGGTGGTCAGCTATCCGGCGCTGCTTGCGGTGGGCCTCAACCCTATTGCCGCGAACGTCACCAACACCGTCTCACTGGTGGCGGTGGGCATCGGCAGCACCGCACAGTCGGGCAAGGCGATGATCGATGGCGACCGGCGACGCCTGATCGGCGGGGTCATCGTGTCCCTGATCGGCGGGACGATCGGTGCGGTGACGCTGTTGGTCACGCCGCCAGGCGCTTTCGAAGCGGTGGTGCCGTTCCTCGTCGCGCTGGCCGCGATCTCGCTGCTGCTCCAGCCGATGCTCCGACGATGGGCCACCAGTCATGAAGACCGGCCCGGCGTGTGGCTGTTCGGGTTGCTGCTGATCTCGGTGTACGGCGGGTACTTCGGTGCCGGAGCAGGGATCATGGTGCTCGCCCTGATGCTGGTGCTCACCAGCGAACCGCTCTGGCGCGCCGCACTGTCCAAATCCCTGTTTCTGGGGATCGCCAACACCGTTGCGGCGGTGGGCTTCATGCTGTTCGGCCCGGTGCACTGGCTGGCCGCACTGGCGATGGCCATCGGCTGCCTGGCCGGTGGTTACTGCGGACCGCCGGTGGTGCGGAGGCTGCCGGCCGGGCCGCTGCGCATCGTCGTCGGTCTCGGCGGGCTGGGTCTCGCGGTCTGGCTGGCGGTGGGCTGAGCCCCCCGCATCGCAGCGGCAACGTCTGCCGCGGCGTTTTTCTCAGCCTGCGGCTAACCCTGTGCAGCGGTCCGTCCGTTGGGTACAAACCACTGGTGTCCCTGCCCGCCGGTGTGCCTGACGCGCCCGACGGGCAGACTCGTGCGAAACTGCTGGTGACGTGCGGTCGGTCAGCGCGGAGCACGTGGCTCGGCAGCAGGGTGAGGAGGTGTGGCATGACGCGAGATGTCCCGGATCATCGCATGGATTGGTCTGACGGTACCCATCACGGATCGCCACCGGTCGCTCCCGGCCTTCGCCCCTTTGCCCACCATCCGAGAAAGATCCTCCGTCATGACCATCTCCACCACCGTCGCCTCTGATGCCGCCGACGGCATCGACCTCATCACCGACCTCGATGTCGACGAGTTCGGCCCCCACTTCGGAGCCGAGATCCGCGGCCTCGACGTCGCCTCCGCGAGCGACGACCAGATCCGGGCGATCCGTCGACTCTTGATCACGCGCAAGGTGATCGTGCTCCGCGATCAGCACCTCGACGACGCCGCGCACATCGAATTCGGTCGGCGCCTCGGCGACCTCACCTTCGGCCACCCCGTCTGGAACTCCGGCGACGTGCCCGACGAGGTCTACGCGCTCGATTCCAGCGACAACGGGTTCGCCGATGTCTGGCACACCGACGTCACGTTCATGCCGCGCCCGCCGATGGGCTCGATCCTGCGGCCGGTCACGTTGCCACGCAACGGCGGTGACACCAACTGGGCCGACGCGGAACTTGCATACCAGTCGCTCTCGGCGCCCGTGCAACGCATGGTGGACGGCCTGCGCGCGGTCCACGACGGTAGCCGCGAGTTCGGTTATTACCTTGCACAGCGTCGGGGAGGACGTGGAAATGTCTGGGACGGTAAGGAAGTCACCGACCTTCCGCCGGTCGTCCATCCCGTGGTACGGGTCCACCCGGAGACCGGACGCAAGTCGCTGTTCGTCAATCCCGGGTTCACCTCACACATCGACGGTGTGTCTGCCGCCGAGAGCAGAGGCATCCTCGATCTCCTGTACGCCCACCTGACCAAGCCCGAGCACATCGTCCGCCATCGGTGGCGTCTCGGGGATCTGGTGTTGTGGGACAACCGGAATACGCTGCACTATGCGAATCGCGACTATGGCGACAACCGACGCGTCATGCACCGCATCACCTTGCGTGGCGACGAGCCGATCGGGGTCGGCTGACCGAGGCGCCGGCCAATCCTCATGTCTTATCCTGGTTTTCGCGGCGGCGTCGGTTGCGTTCTCGTTCGTGGCGTCGTCGGGCGTGTTTGGACGCCACCCGGCTCTGCGTGCGGGCGGGTGGGGTTGAGTCCTGTGGTGGTGCACCGTGATCCTGCGGATCATCCGGTGCCGGTGGGGTTTTGAAGCGGATCCGCCGCAGCCCGGGCAGCAGGTTCTCCAGGGTTTCCGGCTCACCCGGGATGATCAGGCCTTCGGGCGTGGTGAACTCGGTGACCGTGGCGCCGGTCGGACCGGGCATCTGGTCGTCGACCCACAGCCCGAACGTTTTTAGCAGATGCCCCAACCGGCCTTTGGCATTGATGTTTTCGGCGGTGGTCTGACCGCCGACCGCCGGGTCGATGTGGTCGAATTCGGCCACGTGGTCGAGGTCGGCGTCGAACGCCGAGGTGCCATCACCGGGTATCACACTGAACCCATCGCGGACCCGCACGAACGTGTCCAGCGCGGTCGACGGCCGATACGGATTGGCCGCCGAGTGCGCGAGCAGGGTGTAGCTGCCATCCGGATTCATTGGTGTCCCTGTGGGGACGAGCGGCCGCAGGACGGCGTCGGGGCGAGCCACCAGGTCCCGCACCTGCTCGTCGCCGATCACACCGTGGCCGGCGAGGAACCCGGCGTGTTCGGCGGTGCCGGCGACGGTGGATGCGTCGGCGACGACGTGGATGACCACCGCCGTCGACGGCGGCGTTGTGGTGCCCGGCTCGGGAATCTGAGCGGTGCACTCCTCGAGGCCGCACAGGCACTCGAATGGGTTTCCGGTGAGCAGCGCGAACGACGCATCGGACTCGCGCTGCCCGGTGGTCCGCGGATCTTGTCCGCACACCGACGTAGCCAGGGCGGTCACCGCCGCAGCGGCGATCTGCGCGTCCTCGGCCGACATGGTCGCCGCGACCTGCGCCATCCCGTCGGCGGTGGGTTTGGTCCAGAACCGGCGGGCGTTCTTCGCGCGGCGGCGGGCTTCGCGCACCGCCTGCGGATCGTGGCGAAACACGATGCGGTCCACCATCAGCTGCAGCCGATGCGCCGACCACCCACCGCGGTGGGCGTCGAGTTCGGCGGCGATCTCGGCATCCACCAAGGCTGCGCAGTCGGTGCCGTCGATCAGGTCGGTACGGGCGATGATCTTCCCGATCCGCTCGGCACTGATACGGCCATTTCGTAACCGCTGCGCCACCAGCGGTAGCCGGTCACGCAGCGCGAGGGCCTCGTGCAGCAGTTTCTCCGCGGCATTCTGCGAGATCGCCAGGGCGATGGCGATGCGGGCGGCGCAGTCGGCGACCCCGTCGACCTGGAACAGGTCGTCCTCTCGCGGTTCGGCACCGACGAGCCGGTGGTGTAGTTCGGCTGCGCACCGATAGTCCTGCCAGGCCAGAAACGAGCGGCCCCGGGTGGTGGAGACGAACCCGCCGACCAGATCATTGACCTCGGCCGCATCGAGGTCTTCGGCGTCGACGAACCCGGTGAACCGCGGCGACAGGTCCGGCCATGGTGACGCCTCACGCCACCAGTCAGCCAACGACTCGACCGCCACCGACGACACCCTTCCACGACAACCCACAGGGAACAGTCCGATCGGCACCCACCGTCACAGTCGCTGAAACACTCACGTGCGCAAGCACTTCAGCCGCATCATCCATCACCCGAACGAACTGACACCACCATAAACCAGGGGTACGACAAGAATCTTTGGCCGAGACCAGGCCCGAAGATACCCAGCATCTTCAACCGAATGGTTGACAAAGGGGCGGATGAGGAGCAGGCTTGTATTCAACCGAGCGGTTGAGGAGGCCGGAGGGCGTGACCGACGAACTGTCCAAAGTATTTGCCGCACTGGCTGATCCGACACGGCGCGATATGGTTGCGCGGCTGGCGGTGGGCGATGCGACGGTCAGTCAGCTCGCCGAGCCGTACGAAGTCAGCATCCAGGCGGTGTCCAAGCACCTCAAGGTGCTCGAGGACGCCGGCCTCGTCAGCCGCACTCGGGAGGCGCAGACGCGTCCGGTCCATCTGGAAGCAGAGGTGTTCGACCTCATGACCAAGTGGATAGAGCGGTACCGGCGCCGGGCGGAGGAGCGCTACCAGCGCCTCGACGCTCTGCTGGCGGAGATGAACGATGGCCCCGCGGCGACCCGACGCCGCGGGGAGAGGAAGAACAAACAGAAAGGAAAGGCATCATGAGCACAGTGCAGACCCGGTATCCCGAGGCCGCGATCGAAGCCGACAAGGATGTACCGATCATCCGCATCACGCGTGACTTCCGCGGCACGCCGGCGCAATTGATGAAGGCGCACACCGACCCCGAGCTCTTCGTGCGATGGGTCGGGCCGGATTCGATAACCAGCCGCGTCATCGACTGGGACGTTCGCGACGGTGGCAGCTGGCGATATGTGTCGACCCGTGGAGAAGACGAGTTCGGTTTCCGTGGTTGCTTCCACACGGTCTCCGACGACACCATCGTGCAGACCTTCACCTGGGACGGACTACCCGATCAGGTTGCGCTGGAGAAGCTCTGGTTCGAGGACCTCGGCGACGGTACGACACGGTTACATGCGCAATCGCTGTGCGACAACTTCGCCGACCGCGATCAGTGGCTCGCATCCGGCATGGAGGTCGGCGTGAACGAGGGGTACGCGGCGATCGATCGGCTCCTCGACTCCGGCGAGGTGTGAGCGTGTCGTCGTCGATCACCGGACTGGCGCCTGCCGAACGTCATCGTGCAGTCGCCGCCGGGTTCACCGAACAGGTTGCGGTGGTGAGCGATTGGGATGCGCCCACGCCGGTCGGACAGTGGGCTGCCCGCGACGTCGTCGCGCATCTCGTCGAGTGGTTTCCCGCGTTTCTCGCCGGCGGGGGAGTGATCCTGCCCGACGGGCCGTCCGTTGACGACGGCCCCGACGTCGCATGGCGAGCGCACTCCGACAGTGTTCAGGCGCTGCTCGACAGTCCCGCCGCCGACGACACCTTCCGTCACCCCATGGCAGGTGAACATCGGCTGGCCGACGCGATCGACCAGTTCTACACCGCCGACGTCTACATGCACACGTGGGATCTTGCGGTCTCCGCCGGCCGTCGGCCGGATCTGGATCCTGCATTCGCCACGCAACTTCTCGACGGCATGGCCGGCATCGAAGAATTGCTGCGGTCCTCGGGCCAGTACGGCCCCGCGATGCCCGTGCCCGATGACGCGGATCCGGTGACCCGCCTGGTGGGGTTCATCGGCCGCGACCCCGGGTGGCGGGCCGCAGCTCCCCGTGCGTGATCGGATCAGCGGAGTACCGTGGAGAAGGTGCCAGAGGAGAATTACGTCACCCCCACCTCGCAAACCACCGAAACCCGCCATCCGTCCGCGCGTACGCTCGGTGAGCTGCGCGCCAGCGGCCACATCCAGCGCAGCGTGCGCGACGAGATCCGCAACAACCTGCTCATCGCGCTCCGCGAGGGCCGCGATCCGTGGCCGGGCATCGTCGGCTTCGAGGCCACCGTCGTCCCACAACTCGAGCGGGCGCTGATCGCCGGACACGATGTGGTGATGCTCGGCGAACGCGGCCAGGGCAAGACCCGCATCCTGCGCACACTCGTCGGACTGCTCGACGAGTGGACGCCGGTCATCGCCGGGTCGGACCTGGGGGAACATCCCTACGAGCCGATCACCCCGGCGTCGATTCGCAAGGCCGCCAATCTGCTCGACGACCTGCCGATCGAATGGCGGCATCGGAGCCAGCGCTACAGCGAGAAGCTGGCGACGCCCGACACGTCGGTCGCCGACCTCGTCGGTGACATCGACCCGATGAAGGTCGCCGAGGGCCGCAGCCTCGGCGATCCCGAGACCATCCACTTCGGGCTGATCCCGCGAGCGCATCGCGGCATCGTCGCCATCAACGAACTGCCCGACCTCGCCGAGCGCATCCAGGTGTCGATGCTCAACGTGATGGAGGAGCGCGACATCCAGGTTCGCGGCTATACCTTGCGGCTCCCGCTCGACGTGCTGGTGATGGCCAGCGCGAACCCGGAGGACTACACCAACCGCGGCCGCATCATCACCCCGCTCAAGGACCGCTTCGGTGCGGAGATCCGCACCCACTACCCGATCGAACTCGACGACGAGATCGCGGTCATCGAGCAGGAGGCCGACCTCACCGCCACGGTGCCGACCTTCATCACCGAGATCCTCGCCCGGTTCACCCGTTATGCCCGCGATCATCCGTCCATCGACCAGCGCTCCGGTGTGTCTGCCCGATTCTCCATCGCCGGCGCGGAAACCGTTGCGGCCGCAGCACTGCACCGCGCCGCGGTGACCGGGGAGGACGTTGCCGTCGCCCGCGTCGTCGATCTCGAATCGGTGATCGAGGTGCTGCGCGGCAAGATCGAGTTCGAATCCGGTGAGGAGGGACGCGAACTCGAGATCCTGGAACACCTGATGCGAAAGTCGGTGGCCGACACCGTACGTGCACATCTGGGCGGCATCGACATGGCGCCACTGGTGACCGCGCTCGAGCAGGGTGAGCCGGTGGTCACCGGCGATCGGGTCACCGCGGCCGACTTCCTCGATTCCCTTCCGTCGCCGGAGACCACCGCCGAGGTGATCGACGAGATCTGCGAACGCCTCGACGCCGATATCGACGGAGAACGGGCCAGCGCAGTCGAATTGGCGTTGGAAGGGTTGTTCCTCGCCCGCCGGATCGGCAAGGAGGCCGACGAGTCCGGCCAGACGATGTACGGCTGACGGCCGTCCTGACCTCACTCCATCGGAGCTGAAATTATGGCGCACAAGAGTTTCCATCGCTCGCGATACCAGCGCTACACGGGTGGGCCGGATCCGCTCGCGCCCCCGGTCGACCTGCGTGAGGCGCTGAGCGAGATCGGCGACGACGTGATGGCCGGGGCGTCGCCGCAACGTGCCCTGCGCGAGTTCCTGCGTCGCGGAACGACGGACATGCGAGGCCTGGACAAGTTGCGCGAACAGATCAACCGGCGACGCCAGGAGTTGCTCAAGCAGCGCAATCTCGACGGCACCTTCGCCGAGATCCGGGAGCTGCTCGACCGTGCGGTTCTCGAGGAACGCAAGCAACTCGCCCGCGATCTGGACGACGATGCGCGGTTCGCGGAGATGCAGATCGGCAGTCTGCCCGCCTCGACTGCGCAGGCCGTCGAGGAACTCGCCGACTACAACTGGCGCAGCCCGCAGGCACGCGAGGACTACGAGAAGATCAAGGACCTCCTCGGCCGCGAACTGCTCGACCAGCGGTTCGCCGGTATGAAAGAAGCCCTCGAGGGTGCCAACGAACAAGACCGGCAACGCATCTCGGAGATGCTGGCCGACCTCAACCAGCTGCTCGACGCGCACAACCGAGGTGAGGACACCACCGAGCAATTCGACGAGTTCATGAACCGCCACGGCGACTTCTTTCCGGAAAACCCGCGCAACACCGAAGAACTCATCGACTCGCTGGCCCAAAGAGCTGCTGCCGCACAGCAGTTCTACAACTCGCTGACACCGGATCAGCGGGCCGAACTCGACCAGCTCGCCCAACAGGCATTCGGCTCACCGGACCTGATGAGTCAACTGGCACAGATGGATTCGGCACTGCGGCAAGCCCGTCCCGGCCTGGACTGGGACAACGCCCAGTCCTTCTCCGGCGATCAACCCATGGGACTCGGTGAGGGTGCCGCCGCGTTGCGGGACATCTCCGAGCTAGAGGCGCTGAGTGAGCAACTGTCGCAACAGTATGCGGGTGCCCAGATGGACGATATCGACCTCGATGCGCTCGCCCGGCAACTCGGCGATGAGGCGGCGGTCGATGCCCGCCGACTCGCCGAGTTGGAGAAGGCGCTGTCCGAACAGGGCTTCTTCGACCGCACCTCTGACGGCCAATTGCGGTTGAGCCCCAAGGCGATGCGGCAGTTGGGACAGACGATCTTCAAAGACATCGCCGAGCAGCTCTCCGGCCGCGGCGACCGGCAGACGCGCCGATCCGGCGCGCTGGGCGAGCCGACGGGTGCGTCGCGGGAGTGGGAGTTCGGCGACACCGATCCGTGGGATGTCACCCGGACGGTGTCGAACGCGGTGTTGCGCACCATTTCCGAGAGCCCGGAGCCGTCGAGGGCGGTGGGTCAGGTGGCCCGCGACGGGGTGCGCATCGACGTGCGCGACGTCGAGGTGGCCGAGACCGAGGCGCGCACCCAGGCGGCCGTGGTGCTGCTCGTCGACACCTCGTTCTCCATGGAGATGGAGGGCCGGTGGACACCGATGAAACGGACCGCCATCGCGCTCAATCACCTCATCTCGACGCGCTTTCGAAGCGATGAGCTCCACCTGATCGCGTTCGGGCGGTACGCGCGGTCGATCGACATCGCCGAATTGACCGGCCTGCAGCCGCGGATGGAGCAGGGTACAAACCTGCATCACGCGCTGTTGCTGGCGCAACGACACCTGCGCCGGTTCCCCAACGCCCAGCCGGTGGTCCTCGTCGTCACCGACGGCGAGCCGACCGCCCACCTCGACCCGAGTGGCGAACCGTTCTTCTTCTATCCGCCCCATCCGCAGACGATCGCCCTGACCGTGCGTGAACTCGATCATGTCGCGCGGTTCGGAGCGCAGGTCACCTTCTTCCGGTTGGGTGAGGACCCGGGGCTCGCGCACTTCATGGATCAGATCGCGCGGCGGATCGGCGGTCGGGTGGTCACACCCGACGTCGACGGCCTCGGCGCGGCCGTCGTCGGCGATTATCTGCGGTCGCGGCGGGGACGACGGCACTGAGAACGAATACAACTGTGGTGTGAGAGGTGTTCCGCGACAATAATTGTCGTGGCCAACCGCCGACGCCGCGGTTGTATTCGCAGACGTCACCTCAGGGTCAAGATCAGGGGTCCTCAGGGTGGTCTGTCGGGGTGCGCGGCCACTACCCTGGACGACGTGACATCCCCTGCCGAACTCCCGCAGCCCGACGATCGCCGATCCCGCCTCCGGGCGGCGGACGCCGATCGGGAGCTGGTTCACCAGATTCTCGCCGCTGCCATGGCGAACGGGAGTCTGTCGCCGGCCGAATACGAGGAACGTGCCGGCCGAGCGGTGGCGGCCAAGACCTTCGGTGATCTCGATGATCTGACCGACGACCTGCCGGTCGGACAGCTCGGTGTCCCGATCCCATTCGAGGGTGAGCCGACACCGAGCCGGGTCAGCACCGGATCGGGTCTGCGTCCGATCCGACATGCGTTCGCGTTCATGTCCGGCACCGAGATCGGCGGGCGGGCCGCGGTCGGCGAGTCGCTGACCGCCATCGCGCTGATGGGTGGCATCGAGATCGATCTCCGGCAGGTCGAGTTCACTGCGCCGCTGCTGACGATCAGGTGCACCTCGATCATGGGCGGCATCGACATCACCGTGCCTCCGGACGTCACCGTCGAATCCAACGGGCTCGCGATCATGGGCGGGTTCGGCGGACGTGCGGCCGGCGCGGGAGTGGCCGGCGCGCCGACGGTGCGGATCGTCGGATTCGCGCTCATGGGTGCGGTCGACGTCAAACGCAAAGAACGCGAACCCCCGGCGCAGTGAATCGCCGGCGCACCGTCACGCCAGCAGCAGGGCGACGACGGCGATTGCGGGGATCGACAGCAGGGTGGTGATCAGCGCCGTGTCTCGCGCCATGATCTGTGCGCGGCGATAGCGGGTCGCATAGACGAGCACGTTCTGCGCGGTCGGCAGGGTCGCGATCACCACCTGGGCGAACAACTGGTGTCCGGTCTCGCCGAAACCCCAGCGTGCGAGCACATAGACCAGTGCCGGCATTGCCAGGATCTTCAGCACGGTCGCGAGCGCGATGGCCCGCCGCGGTGCCTCACCCTTCTTGAAGACGGCGACGCCGGTCAACGACAGCCCGAAGGCAAGCAGTGCTCCCGGCACCGACGCATTGCCCAGCATCTTCAGCGGTTCCAGGATCGCCTCGGGTGGATGCCAGCCGACGGCCGAGATCACCAGGCCCAGCACTCCGCCGAGCACGATCGGATTGCTCACCGGCGCGATGACCACCTCGCGTACCCACGCCCGTGCCGAGGTCGGCCGGGCCGCGGGATCGGCGGTGAGGTCGAGTGCGACGAGCGCGATCGGGGAGAACACGAGGATCTGGAACAACAGAAGGGGAGCGATGAACGTCGCGTCGTGCAGCACGAAGATCGCGATCGGCAGCCCGAGGTTGACGCTGTTGACGTACGACGACGCCATGCCGCCGATGACCAGTTCCGGGACATCGTGGCGCAGCCACGCCCGGGCGATCGCCAGATAGACCGCGGCGATGAACAGAGCGCTGCCGCCGGCGATGATCAGTGTCGACGAGAAGATGACCGACAGGTCGGTCGTCACGAGCGACGCGAACAGCAAGGCCGGCGTGCAAACGAAGAAGACGAGGCGGGAGAGCACCTCGTGTGCGCCGTCGCCGAGCACGTGGGTCCGGCCCAACAGATATCCGACACCCACGACGATGAAGATGACGGTGAAGCCCGATATCACCCCAGACACCCGGACGAGTGTAGGCAGAGGCCGTGCGTGACGATGTCATGGGTCGACCGGACCACCTAGGCTGGACACGACATTGCGGACACCTCCTTACGTGCACCGGGCCGACAGCCCGGGAAAGGACTCACCGATGACGAATCCGACCGATCCCACTCCCGGCGATCCGGATACCCCGGACTCAGGACAACGGCCGGTCCCACCCGCCGAGCCGACTGCCCCATCGTCGGAGCAATCGGGCCAGGCGGGTTCCGCATACGGCGAAACGCGGGCATACGGAACGACGCCGCCCTATGGGTCGACACCGTCCTATGGGTCCGCGCCGTCTTATGGGTCGACGCCGGACTCCGGCTCCACACCCTCTTACGGCTCCACACCCTCTTACGGCTCCACGCCGTCTTACGGGTCGACGCCGGATAGCGGGACCCCACCGTCCTACGGGTCCACACCCGACGCCGGGTCGACCCCGACCTACGGCAGCACGCCCGGTTACGGCACGACGCCCGGTTACGGCGCCGCACCTGACTACGGCACCAACCCCTACGGTTCGTCCCCGAGCTACGGGTCACCCGCGAGCTATGGCTCGAACCCGGACTCCGGCGCGACCCCGACGTACGGCAGCACCCCCGGCTATGGCAGCGCCCCGGATTACGGCAGCACTCCCGGCTACGGCAGCACCCCGAACTACGGCACGCCCGACCAGGGCACCTCGCCCTACGGAACCCCGCCCGGATACGGTTCGTCGCCGTACGGCGCGGCCCCGCAATACGGAGCGGCCCCGCAGTACGGTGGCCAGGGATATGGCGCTCCCGGATACGGCGGCTACGTCTCCGGTCCGCCGCAACGCAACGGCAAGGCGCTCGGGTCGCTGATCTGCGGCATTCTCTCGTTCCTGGTCTGCCCCCTGGTGCTCAGCGTCGTGGCGATCGTCCTCGGCCGGTCGGCGCAGAGCGAGATCGCCATGTCGGGCGGAACACAGACCGGTGAAGGCATGGCGAAGGCCGGGTTCGTCCTCGGCATCGTCTCACTCGTGCTGTACGTGCTGATCTTCATCCTGATCTTGGCCACCGGCGGATTCCACATCAGCGCCGGCACCAGCTGAGGAGCCGTTTTGGAGCTTCGGGCATTCAGACGGTAGTCTTGGGAGGTTGTGTGCGCCGCCCGACAGGGCCCCGCGGCCGTCGAGGCCGGCGCACCGATCGGCGGGATCGTCCGGCACACGTGGCAGGCGAACCCCACAGACTCAGCACGTAGGAGAAGGGCTCAACCATGGCTGTACCGAAGCGCCGGATGTCGCGGGCCAACACCCGCAGCCGCCGTTCGCAGTGGAAGGCGGACAACCCGGCTTTGCAAGAGGTCAAGGTGAACGGTGTCGCACAGCGCATCCCCCGTCGCCTGGTGAAGGCCGCCAAGGCCGGCGTCATCGACCTCGACCGCCGCTAAACCGACGGTTTCACGACGACCGCCCCGGGATTCACCCGGGGCGGTCGTTGTGCTGTCGGTCTGACACGATGAGCGGGTGCTGCAGGAGATCCTGAACGACGCCGGTATCGCCGTGTTCGCCGCGTCGGGCGCCATGCTCGGCGTGCGCAAGGACTTCGACCTGTGGGGGATCGTCACGGTGGGAGCGCTCACCGGTGTCGGGGGCGGCATCCTGCGCGACGTCCTCCTCGGCATCACCCCGCCCACCTCGATCCAGAACTGGCAGCCGATCGTCGTCGCGACCGTCGCAAGTCTCCTCGTATTCGCGTTCCACCCGACCTTCACCGAACTGCGTCGCAGCATCCTGTTGCTCGACGCGGTCGGCATGGGCCTGTTCGCCGCCAGTGGCGCGGCCGTCGCGATCGATCACCACGTGAGTGCCTTCGCCGCCTCGCTCGTCGGACTGCTCACGGCCGTCGGCGGAGGCGTGATCCGCGACATCCTGGCCAACGAGGTTCCGCTGCTGCTGCAGCCGGCCGATCTCTACGCGGTGCCCGCACTGCTCGGTGCAACGGTGGTCGGACTCGGTGGAACCAACACCGACATCCCGCTCGCGGTCTGGCTGGTGACCGGATCGGTCCTGGCCACAGGCCTGCGCATCGTGGGTCTGCTGTTCGGGTGGCGGTTGCCCACCGCACCCCGTCGTCGGCGGGCCGACCCGACCCACTGAGCGCGAACCCCGGCAACTACCGATTTCGCCCCACAGAGCAACGGTGGTCGGCCTATGGTCAGCGCGTGGTGCGGATGTGGGGGCGGATCGCGGGAGTGGTGACGGCAGTTCTGCTGGTGGTCGTGTGCTGCCTGGCCGGGGAGGGACCGTCGGCAGCGGCGCCGCAGGTGGGTCGTGGCGCAGGCAGCGTCACACAGGCGTACCTGCTGGGCGCCACTCCCGGAGCGGCGGTGCGACTCACGGACGCGGCAGGCACGGTGGTGGGCGCTGGTCGGATCGATCGCCTGGGCTCGTTCCTCGTCCGCGACCTGACGCCCGGGACCGGCTACCGCTTCGACGTCGGCGGCCGGGCGGGTAATCGATTCGCGGTGCTCGACGGGCCCACGCCACCGCCCGCCGCACAGTATCGGCAGGTGTTGCAGCCGGGGCTGAACTACATCCGCATGCGCGACGGCCTCACGTTGGCCGCCGTCGTCCGGCTCCCGGTCGGAAAAACCATGTCCGACGGTCCCTTTCCGACCGTCGTCGAATACTCCGGGTATCAGACCGCGGCACCCGACGACTTCGCCCTCGGAGCCATCGCGTCGACCGCGCACCACCCCGACCCACTGGCCCCGTCGATCAGCACGATGTTCGGTGGAATCGTCGCGCCCACCGCGGGATTCGCGTCGGTCAACGTGCAGATGCGGGGGAGCGGTTGTTCCGGAGGTGCCTTCGACCTCTTCGACTACCCGACGATCTACGACGGGTACGACGTGATCGAGACCGTCGCCCGGCAATCCTGGGTCTCGCACCACCGGGTCGGCATGGTCGGGGTGTCGTTCTCGGGTATCTCCCAGATCTCCGTCGCGGGGACGCGGCCGCCGCACCTGGCCGCGATCGCTCCGATGAGCGCCACCGACGACCTGTACTCCACCGGCTTCCCCGGTGGGATCTTCAACAGCGGTTTCGCCAACTCGTGGCTGCAGGAACGGCAGAACGACGCGCGGCCCGCGCCCGGCGGCGGTCAGCCGTATGCGGCCGAACTGATCCGGCGGGGCGATCGGATGTGTGCCGCCAACCAGCGACTGCGCTTGCAGACACAGGACATGGCCCACCTGGTCGAGCAGAATCCGACGCGCACCCCGTCACTGTTCGACCACCGGTCCCCGGCCGAATGGGCTGCCCGGATCACCGTGCCCGTGTTTCTCTCGGGCGCGCTCCAGGACGAACAGACCGGCCCGCAATGGACCTCGATCATCGAACGCCTCCGCGGCAACCCGAACGTCTGGGTCAAGGCCGTCAACGGCGGCCACATCGACTCCGCCGACCCGCAGATCCTCGGGCCGTGGAATGAGTTCCTCAACATCTTTGTCGCACAACGGGTGCCGCCGGACAATCCGGCACTCGTCGCGCTCGCGCCCATCATCTACGGGTCAGCCACCGGAACTCCGGGCCAGCCCGTCGTCGCCTCTCGATTCGCCGGCGCACCCAGCCTCGCCGCAGCCCGCGCCGCCTTCGCCCGCGACCCGCGGGTGCAGGTCTTGTTCGACTCCGGCCGCGATCCGGCATCACCGATCCTCGGAAACCTCTCCGCACCATGGTCGTTGGGTTTCGGTGACTGGCCACCCGCGGCCACCGGCGTGGGCACACGATTCGCGCTGGACACCGGCGGTCGGCTGACGGCGCGTCCGGGAGCGTCGTCGACGGTGTCGTTCCGGCCCGATCCTGCCGCACGACCCGCCGGTACCCTCGACCACACCGCCTCCTCCCAACTGCCGTGGCAGGCGTTGCCGCCGTACAACTGGTCACCGATCCCGGGCGTCGCGGGCGTCGGATTCCTCAGTGCCCCAAGGGCGGTGGACACCGTGGTGGTCGGGCCGGGAAGTCTGGATCTGCGGCTGGCATCGTCGGCGGCGGACACCGACCTCCAGGCGACGGTCTCCGAGGTGCGACCGGACGGTCGGGAGACCTACGTGACGTCGGGCTACCTGCGGGCGTCGCTTCGGCGGGTGAATTCCGCTGCGACGCCACTGAACCCGTCCCGCAGCTGGCTGGCACCGCAACCGCTGCCCACGGGCTTCTCGACGGTGCGGATCGCGCTGAACCCGATCGGCTATGTCTTCCGTGCAGGTTCACGCATCCGCATCGCCATTACCGCCCCGGGCGGCGACCGACCGTCCTGGCGGTTCGCCACCCCGGTCACCGAGGGTCGGGTCGTCGACACCCTCGCGCTGGGCGGGGGCGGGTCGACCCTGAATCTTCCCGTCGTGCCGGGGGCCCGGGCCCCGATTCCGTTGGGGCCGTGCGACGGACTGCGCGGGCAACCGTGCCGCACCTACGTCCCGGCGTTCAACGGCGGGTGAGCCGGACCTCAACCCTGCGCGAGCAGCTTGTTGATCTGCCGGCTCGCGAAGTTGGGTGCGAACTTCGCGACGTTGGCCAGCACCGTGGTCTGCAGCCCCACCGAGTACGAGGTGCGGCGCAGACGACGGTCGTTGGTGCTCGGGTGCACCGACTCCCAGACCTTCTCCGCGATCTGTTCCGGCGTGATCCGCACACCCAGGGTGCGAGTGGTCTTGGCGCTGGTGTCGGCCAGTTTCGTCTTGGCCCACAGCGGCCAGATACCGACCACTCGGATGCCGTACGGTTCCCACTCCAACTCGAGCGCCTCGGTCAGGCCCGCCACATAGAACTTTGTCGCGCTGTAGGTCGCGATGTCCGGCTGACCGTAGATCGCCGACGCCGACGCGATGTTCACCAGGTGCGAGCCCGGGGTGGCCCGGAGATATTCGAACGCCGCCTGTGCGCCGAGGGTGACGCCGAGTGCATCGATCTCGATCTGACGACGGACCGCGTCGGGGGAGATCTCGTTGAGTGGACCGGCCACCAGGATGCCCGCGTTGTTGTCCAGAACGTCGAGCCGCCCGCCGGTGTGCGAGGTGAACTCGGCCAGCGCATCGGCCCACTGCTTGTCGTCGCGGACGTCGAGTTCGCCGACGATCCAGTCGGGGTGATTCGCCGTGACCTTGGACAGCGCGTCCCGGTCCACGTCGTAGACGCCGACGGTCCATCCCTCCCGCGCGAAACGTTCCGCGGTGGCCAACCCGATACCTGCCGCGCCGCCCGAGATGAAGATCGATGACATGTGGCTCTCCTGCCTCTGACCAGCTCAAACAATGGTGCCGAGCCGAACTTACCGGCCAGTATAGTTCTGACCCCGTTTACTCCGTCAACCACCGATGTTATCGTGACAACACGCATTGTCATAACAGTGCTCATTGTCATGAATTGGAGGGTGTGGCCGATGACTGCAGCGATGGAACGGACACTGGACAACGTCGTCAGCATGCGGGACGAGGGACCCAACGAGGTCTCGGAACGGCTGCTCGCGTCGGCGGCGCGACTGTCGCGCAACGCGATGACGGAGATCGACTGGTCGGCGCCGATGGACCCGACCAAGTACGGATGCAGCCCGGAATGGTCGTCGTTGTACGGCACCGACTACTGGGACGAACTCACCGAAGAGCAGCGGATCTCGGTGACCCGCCACGAGTTCGCGTCGATCATGAACATCGGCATCTGGTTCGAGATGATCCTGCAGGAGATGGTCATCCGCGACCAGTATCTCGGCGAGTATCACAGCCCGGAATTCCAGTTCGCGCTCACCGAGATCGCCGACGAATGCCGGCATTCGATCATGTTCGCCAAGGCATCGGAGAAGATGGTCGGCACGTCGTACAAGCCGACGAAGAAGGTGGGCCGACTCGGCAAGCTGTTCAAGCGCACCGCCAAGAACGAGGTAGCCTACGCCGGCATCTTGGTCGCCGAGGAGGTGCTCGACGTCTTCCAGCGTGGCTGTATGCGCGACGACCGGGTCCTCCCGTTCATCCGCACCGTCAACGAGATCCACGTCCTCGAGGAATCGCGGCACATGAAGTTCGCCCGCGAAGAGGTGCGCGAGTCGATGGACGGTGTGGGCTGGCCGCGACGCCAGTTCAGTGCGCTCTCCGTCGCGCTGGGCGCCTACTTCATCGTGACGAGTCTGGTGCAGCGCAAGGCTTTCGAGGACGCCGGCCTTGACGCCGATCGAGCTGTCGCGGAGATGAGGTCCAACTCGCATTTCCATTCGATGATCCGCAGCAGCTGTGCCCACCTGATGGAGTTCCTCGACGAGGTCGGCCTGCTGACCCGTCCGGCGATGCACTACTACCGGAAAGCACACATGCTCTGATGTTTGTCATCACCCAATCCTGTTGCAGCGACGCGGCATGCGTGTCGGTGTGCCCGGTCAACTGCATCCATCCGACACCGGAGGAACGCGGGTTCGGCAGTTCCGACATCCTGCACATCGACCCGGAGGCGTGTATCGACTGCGGTGCGTGCGCAGATGCCTGCCCGGTGGACGCCATCTACCCCGCCGACAAACTCGGTACCCGCGACAAGGTCTTCATCGAGATCAACGCCGACTACTACAAGCAGAACGCCGACATCACGTCCGGGTGGGATCAGGTGACGTACCCGGCGATACCGAAACTTCCTGCGGGACTGCGGGTTGCGCTGGTCGGCACGGGGCCGTCCGGCGGATATGCACTGCGCACGATTCTCGATCGCACCGACGCGCAGGTGACGGTGATCGACAAACTGCCGACGCCGGGCGGCCTCGTGCGCGCCGGTGTGGCGCCGGATCATCCGGGCACCAAGGGCGTGTTGCGCGGATTCGACCTGCTGTATCGGGACCCTCGCGTGACGATGGCGACCAACGTCGAGATCGGATCCGCGCCCGGTCAGGTCACACCGGCCGAACTGGCCGAGCATTTCGATGCCGTGTTCTATGCGGTGGGTGCGAGTGAGTCACGGCGACTGGGCATTCCGGGTGAGGATCTCCCCGGCTCGACGTCGGCGACCGACCTCGTCGCCTGGTACAACGCGGTGCCCGGCAGGGCGGCGCCGCCGATCCCGGCCGACGGGACCGGCCGTGCGGTGATCATCGGCACCGGCAACGTCGCGCTCGACGTCGCGCGAATCCTGGTGTCACCACCGGAGTTGTTGGCCACCACCGACATCGCTGACCGTGCCCTGCGCATCCTGGAGCAGCAGGACATCCACGAGGTGGTGATCCTCGGGCGTCGCGATCAGGCCGCGGCCGCCTACACCGCCGCGGAATACCGTGCACTGTCGACGATTCCGGGTGTCGAGGTAGTGGTGCACGACGACCCGGGCGCCAAGCTGCCCCAAGTGAGCGAGCCGGCAGACCCGAACAACCGGCGCATCGTGTTCCTGTTCCACTCTGCGCCAATCGAAATCGCCGGTGACGATCGGGTGGAGGGGGTGACCGTCCAGACCGACGAGCATCGCCACACCGTCGCCGCGGATCTCGTGGTGCGGTCGATCGGCTACCGGTCGACGCCCATCGACGGCCTGCCCTTCGATCACGAACGCGGTGTCTTCCCCAACGCCGAGGGCCGCATGCTCGACGCCGACGGTGAGATCGTGCCGGGGGCCTACGTGTTGGGCTGGGCCAAGCGCGGTCCGAGCGGCGGGATCGGGACCAACAAGGTGTGTGCCGAGGTGACCGTGGAGGAGTTCATCGACGATGCCGCGCACGGGCGGCTGACACGCACCGCGCGCGAAGCCAAGGAGTTCACGTCGTTGCTGCGCAAGCGGACCAGGCATGTCATCGGATACCGGGGAATGCGGGCTATCGACGTCAGCGAGCGCAGGCGAGGTTCGGTGGAGGGTCGTCCGCGCGTCAAGTACACCGAGGTTGCGGAGATGGTCGGTGCGGCGGGGTGGCGTAAGCGCTGAGCAACCGGTGAATCGATCCAAGATGCTCGGATTGCCGTGTTGCTCAGCGCACTCTCAGTCGAAGTGGCTAAAAATGTACGCATGCGCATCCTTGTGGTCGACGACGATCGGGCGGTACGGGAGTCGCTGCGCCGGTCGTTGACCTTCAACGGGTACACCGTCGACACCGCGGCCGACGGCCTGGAGGCACTGGAGAAGATCGTCGCCGACCGTCCCGATCTCGCGATCCTCGACGTCATGATGCCGCGGCTCGACGGGCTCGAGGTGTGCCGACGTCTCCGGTCGGCAGGCGACGACCTGCCGATCCTCGTGCTCACCGCCCGCGACTCGGTGTCCGAACGGGTTTCCGGACTCGACGCCGGCGCCGACGATTACCTGCCCAAGCCGTTCGCCCTCGAGGAACTCCTCGCGCGCCTGCGCGCGCTGCTGCGTCGCGCCACGCCCGACGACGCGGGCGATTCCGAGGCGCTGGCGTTCGCGGACCTCACGCTGGACCCGGTCACCCGTGACGTCGCGCGTGGCGAACGCGCGATCAGTCTGACCCGCACCGAGTTCGCGCTGCTCGAGATGTTGATGGCGAACCCGCGTCGGGTGCTCTCGCGCAGTCGCATCCTCGAAGAGGTGTGGGGCTACGACTTCCCGACCTCAGGCAATGCGCTCGAGGTGTACGTCGGCTACCTGCGTCGCAAGACCGAGGCCGACGGCGAGCCGCGACTCATCCACACGGTGCGCGGCGTCGGCTACGTGCTGCGGGAGACACCGCCGTAGTGACGGCCGGGAACGGGACGGGGCCGTTCGCTGCGCAGCCCGCACCGACACCGTCCGCGGCCGGCTCGTGGGCGCACCGGCTGCGGCGCAAGCGAGACGAGCTCACCGAGATGCGTCCGCCGATACCCCTGACGCGGGCGGTGTCGCTGAAGACCCGCGTCACCATCCTGTCGGCGACGGTGGTGCTCGTCTCGGTCAGCCTGATGGCCGCGGCCGCGTACTTCGTCGTCTACCGGGCGATGTACAACGAGGTCGACTCCCAGCTCGAGAGCCGCGCCGACGGGATGACCGCGCTCGCCAAATCCGGCCTCCTCAACGAGCGTCCCGAATCACTGGTCACCGGAACGGTGTTCTCCACCAACATCTCCCTGGCCCTCGTCCGCCCCGACGGCCGTACCTATCTCATCGGGTCGGTGCCTTTCGAAGACGTCGAACGGCAGGTCGCCCGGTCCACCAACCCGCCCGGCGGACAGAACCAGAGCCTGCGCACCGTCCACAACCAGCGTGTCCTCGCCCGCAAACTAGACGACGGCAACACCCTCGTGCTGGCCCAGAGCCTGTTACACACCGATCGGGTGCTCAAGCGGCTGGCGTGGGTGCTGCTCGTCGTCGGCGGCGGGGGAGTGGCGCTGGCCGCGCTCGCCGGCACCACTGTCGCCCGAGCCGGTCTGCGTCCGGTCGCACGACTCACGCGTGCCGCCGAAAGGGTTGCGCGCACACAGGATCTGACGCCCATCCCGGTCAGCGGCAACGACGAACTCGCCCGTCTCACCGAAAGCTTCAACACGATGCTGCGGGCGCTGGCGTCCTCGCGCGATCAGCAGGCGAGGCTGGTCGCCGACGCCGGGCACGAGTTGCGCACGCCGCTGACGTCCTTGCGCACCAACCTCGAACTGCTGATCGCCTCGAGCGCGCCCGGCGCACCCGCGATGCCCGCCCAGGACATGATCGAACTCCGCTCGGATGTGATGGCCCAGATCGAGGAGCTGTCCACCCTGGTCGGCGATCTCGTCGACCTCGCCCGCGAGGACGCGCCGGCCGTGGTGCACGAGGAGGTGGATCTCGCCGAGGTGGTCACCACCGCACTCGAGCGGGTCCGGCGGCGGCGCAGCGACGTCGACTTCCAGGTCTCACTCGAGCCCTGGTACGTGTTCGGCGAAGACCACGGTCTGTCACGTGCGGTCCTCAACCTGCTCGACAACGCGGCCAAGTGGAGTCCCCGTGGACGTCCGGTCGAGGTGACGCTGCGGCAAATCGACACCGCCGTCGCCGAACTGACCGTCGCCGATGCCGGACCGGGCATCCCGGAGGAAGATCGCGAACTGGTGTTTGAACGCTTCTACCGGTCGACGCAGTCGCGATCGATGCCCGGTTCGGGCCTGGGATTGGCGATCGTGCGACAGGTTGTCACCCGCCACGGGGGAACCGTTTGGGCCGAGCAGTCCCACCTCGGTGGGGCACTCATCCGCATGACCCTGCCGGGACGTCCGACGCCGCAGGAACCATCCCCGCAGGTTGTTCGTCAATAGGGTGCATGACTTCGGCTTCGGTGGCCGCTCCCGGCGCCGGATCCAATAGTGTGATGTTCGGGAATCGACTGGGGCGCTCGCCCAGGTCGTGCGTGTGGGGACGATCGTCTCGCGGACGGTCGACGAGAGCGAGGAAGACGATATGACGAGTGGTGGTTCGCAGGGTGGGCCGGACCCATACGGCCCCAACCCGGGACCCGGTCCGTACGGTCCCGCCGGATACGGCGGCGGGTACGGCACTCCACCCGGCCCCAACCCTGCTCCGGTGGGTGCCCCGGGGTCGTCGGATGCCAGCACCTACGGCAGCCACGCCGCCCCGACACAGCGCCTCGGTGACACATACACCGGCGGCCAGGCGAGTCCCTATCAGCAGTCGGGCGCCTACAGCGGTGCCCCCGGCACCGGGCAGTTCCCGTCGCAGCCCTATGGCATGGCATCGGGCGGCACCCCGACCACGCCGGGCATGACGCCGTACGGAGCCCCGGAGCAAGCTCCGAAGCCCAAGCGATCCGGTGGTGCTAAGACCATGCTCGCCGTGGGCGCCGTCGCTCTGGCCCTGGTCGCCGGTGGCATCGGCGGGGTCATCGGCGCGAACATCTCCGACAACGACTCGTCGGCAGCTCACAGCGGTCCGCTCGGCGGCGACCCGAACGCGGGGTCGAACGCCGCGGTCCCGGCTCCCGAAGGATCGGTGCAGCAGGTCGCCGCCGACGTCCTGCCGTCTGTGGTGTCCATCGATGTACGGTCCGGCAACTCCGAGGGCGAGGGCTCGGGCGTCATCCTGTCCGCCGACGGCGTCGTGCTCACCAACAACCACGTGGTGTCGGCGGGCGGGAGTCAGCCGGCCAGCCAGGTGGTGGTGAACTTCCACGACGGCACCCGGGCCCCGGCACGTGTGCTCGGCGCCGATCCGATCTCCGACATCGCTGTCATCAAGGTTGATCGGTCGGATCTGAAGCCCATCACGGTGGGCACCTCCAAGAATCTGGCCGTCGGGCAGGACGTCATCGCGATCGGCGCACCCCTCGGACTTGAGGGCACGGTCACGACGGGCATCATCAGTTCCCTCAACCGCCCGGTGTCGACCTCCGGTGAAGGCGGCGGCACGACGTCGGTGATCGACGCCATCCAGACCGATGCGGCGATCAACCCGGGTAATTCGGGTGGTGCGCTCGTCAACGCCAAGGGTGCGCTCATCGGTATCAACACCGCGATCGCCAGCCTCGGCGGGTCCGACGACCAGCAGACCGGCAGCATCGGCCTGGGATTCGCGATCCCCATCGACCAGGCGATGCGCGTCGCCAAGGAACTACAGGAGACCGGCAAGGCCACCCAGGCCGGCCTCGGTGTCTCGGTGCGCCCCAACACCAGCACGGATCAGCCGGGCGCATACATCTCGAGCGTGACGGCGGGTGGTCCCGCCGACAAGGCAGGCATCCCCAAGGACGCGGTGATCACCAAGGTCGACGACCGAAACATCGCGAGTGGGGATGCCCTGGTGGCCGCGATCCGGTCGCACGCGCCCGGTGACACAGTGAAGATCACCTACGTCTCCAACGGACAGACCAAGACCGTGTCCGTCACCTTGGAGACCTTGCAGACCAACTGAGAACGTGCACGTCACCCCGCGAGGGGCCGAAGGAAGGCTGAGCATGAACGACTCCGGATCGACCGCCATCGACCCCGACGACGTGGTGGCCGCCGACGCCGCCGCCCGCGAGTTCGTCGCCCGGCACTATGACGACGAGGCCCGCACCGCGGCCGGCGTGCCCGAGATCGGGCGGGCACTGGTGGTCGTCGTCGACGACCGCGCCGCGCACGGCGAGGACCAGCGCCTCCTCGGGCCGCTCGTCGGCGAGCTGTTGGCCGAAGGTGGCTTCCACGTCGACGCCACCGTGACGGTGTCCGGCGACGAGGTCGAGATCCGCAATGCGCTCAACACCGCGGTGATCGGCGGCGTCGACCTGGTGGTGTCGGTGGGCGGAGTCGGTGTCGGGGCGCGTGACGTCACCCCCGAGGCCACCGAACCGCTGCTCGATCGTCGCCTGCGTGGCATCGAAGAGGCGGTGCGCAGTTCGGGTCTGGCCGCCGGCGCCACCGACGGTGGATTGTCCCGTGGTCTTGCGGGAATCTCCGGACAAACCCTCGTCGTGAACCTGGCGAACTCGCGCGCAGCCGTGCGTGACGGCATGGCCACGGTCGCGCCGTTGGCCAAGCACGTCATCGAGGCGATCAGCGAGTTCTGACCGCATTGGTCCATCCTGTGAATGACGAGCCGGACGAGCAGTCGGAACCGGCACCTACCAGCGGTTCCGGCGGCACGCCAGGTATCGATCCTGCATGGAAGAGGAAACGAAGGGTCGATGACGTCTTCGGCGACGACCTTCCTGAGGTAACCTCCGACGAGAGTGATGAAGGTCACACTGGTTTGCCGAGGAGTTGGTATGACGTGAATCGCCCCCCGCACTATGAGTGATCTTGCGTGTTCTGACATGCCGGAAGCAGCGTGTTTTCCTCCCGTTAACGTAAATCCGACTGTCTATCGCAAATGTGCGGTTTAAGATCCGTGGTGTCCCGGTTGGGACACGGTCGATTCCATCTGTTGCCCAGCGAGATATCGCTCCGATAACGTTCCGGATCGACGACGATTTCGGTGCTCGACAGGGGACCGAGAGGGAGTTCTGCGCACAGCCTGAGAACATCACGGCAGTGCGCAGGGGTTTGCGGAAGATTTCTTCCAGCTGACCGGGGCCGACGGGGTGTTCGGTTGCGGTGCGGGGGTCCGCAGCCCAAAGGGTCGACTCGTGAACACGTGGTTGTGTGGCACGAGAGGAACAACCGAATCCTGTGAGAGGGAACGAATGAGCAAGTTCAGCAAGCGTGGGCAGCGCCGTGTTGCCGGTGCCGCCGCTGTGGGCGCAGTCGCGGCCATCGGCCTGGCGAGCATGGGGGCCGGCAACGCCGCGGCAGCGCCATTGGCGAATGGGTATAAGGAGTCCACCGGCATCTCCGGTGAAAAGGTGCAGGTCTGGCGGACCGGCGAGGCCTACTCGATCGGTCAGTCGCTCGCCAACAACCCGTCGGAGCGCGCTGGGTCCGTCAGCGGCACCTACCGGGCCCAGCTGAGCAAGGGTCTCAACGGCAAGATCATCCTCAACTACATCATCGGTTGCCAGGTGGACATCAGCGGAATCTCGCTCGGCCTCGGCGGAAGCTTGAGCTTGAGCAGTGGTGGCGTGAGTGGTTCGCTATCGGTCCCGCTGCAGCCGGGTCAGGTTCGTGAGGTCACGGATGTCTTCGACAAGGACATCAAGGACGGCGGTAGCGCCACCCTGCAGGGCGGCACCGGTCTGGTCGCCTCCGGTTGCGGTGGGTACGCATCGGCTCGGTCGGTGATCAAGGTCGTGGCCGGGAACGGTTACAACACCGACGACGGCACCGCTAACGGTTCGGGCACCTACATGCAGACCACGCTGTACGGCCAGCCTTTCAGCCTCGGATAACCCTGCCACCCACCTGAGACTCTCAGACTCGATTCCCGAAGGAACAACATGAAGAAGATCAACGCACGTTTGGCCGCAGCGGCGGGCGCCGCTGGTGCCGTCGTGATTGGCCTGAGCAGCCTGGGCGCGGGCGGAGCTGCCGCCGGACCGCTACCGAATGCCAGCAACACCAAGACGTTGGCCGACGGCACGCCGGTCACCATCAGCATCCTGAACCAGTCCTACAGCGTCCAGCGTCAGGTCACCAACGTCCAGACCAGCCGAAACGTCTGGGTGTCCGGCAAGGTGAAGGCTGTCGTCGGCGGCAAAGCCACTGGTGGGGCCATCAAGGCCGGCTATCAGTTCGGTTGCCAGGTGACCTTCGGTGCCAGTGCCGGTACCGGCGGTGGACTGTCGGTCGCGCCGCCAGCCGGCGCCGGTGGCCAATTCACTGCGACTCCCGACGCAAACGCTACCGCCGGCGTCACCCTCGGCCCGGGATCGTCGCAAGTCGTCTGGATCATCAACACCACGTCGGGCAGCAACACCGCGTACGACAGCTACAACGTGAACAATTACACGTTCAAGGGCAACGTCGGCGGCGTGGCCTACTCGCAGGAGGCCGTGAAGGTTGACGGTTGCGCGGGATACGCAGAGGCCCGCGCCATCGCGCAGGTCACCGTCGACACCGATTCGGTGAAGGGCGTCGTCTCGATCGCCGGGCCGAAGTTCAGCCTCGGCTGATCTCGCCCGACCACCACAACTGAACAAACCCGCTGGGCGGGATCGGACCTCGACCGCCAAGAGGACGACCACCCCGACGGAGAGCAGCCACCACGACCGCACCACGGCGAACACGATCACCCCGGCGATCGGCATCAGGAT